>NZ_JBSFGU010000001.1:0-480980 GCF_053596725.1 Kitasatospora sp. NPDC001660
CAAGCGCCGCGCCAAGCACCACGACGTCGGCAAGTCCGTGAAACGCGCCGAGTCGATCAAGGAACACCAAGCGCAGCGAGGTTAAACGCCAAGCTCAGAGCTTGTAGCCGATCCGGCGCAGCAGACCGTGCCGGTCCGCGGCGTCCTCGTCGGTCTCGACACCGACCGGGGGTACGCCGTCGATCACGCCGATCACCCCGCGGCCCCGCCCGGTGAGGGCGATCAGGACGTCCACGGGGTTGGCGGTCGCGCAGAAGACGGTGCACAGCTCGGGCACGAGCTTGATGGCGTTGAGAACGTTGACCGGGTAGCCCTGGCTGAGCAGGATCACGAAGGAGTGGCCCGCCCCGATCGCCTGCGCGTTGCGCACCGCCAGCGCGACCAGCTCGTCGTCGTTGCCCGACCGGCGGACCAGGCAGGCGCCGGAGGCCTCGCAGAAGGCGATGCCGAAACGCAGGTGCGGCCCGACCCCGGCCATCGCCTCGTGCAGGTCCTCCACGGTCTTGATGAAGTGCGACTGGCCGATGATCACATTCACGTCATCCGGCTTTTCCACGCTCACCACGTCGAAGGACAGCCCGGCAGCAGTCATCAGGACACCTCCTGTTTCTCGTTCGGCATCGGACGATGCACGTCGCCCCGATCATGGCCACCGCCCGGGCACACGGCGCGGACGGCGCGCGGGCGGGGCGGCGACGAGGTGGAACGACCGGTCACGCCTGCCGCGGGACGCGGTGCTCGGCGCGGTGCCGGCCGGGTCGGGCGTGCGCCTCCGGCGGTTCGTCCGACCAGCCCGGGGCGTCGCGGTCCTCCAACTTCTCGCGCAGCCGGGCCCGCCCTTCCCGGGGCCGGAACCCTTCCCCGACCCCGACCCGGCACCGCCGCCGGAGCCCCATGCCGGCCAGCAGTGACGTCCGACAGCACCGGCGTCCGCGGTCAGCCCCGGCGGACGTGACGGTCGGGCGGAGACCTCACCTCCAACCAGACCGACTTCCCGTCCCCCTCCGGCAGGCACCCCCAGGCCCCGGCCAGCCTGTCCACCACGCGCAGGCCGTGCCCGCCCGGCAGGGCCGGGTCGGTGTGCGGGAGCACTTTCGGCGGCACCGGGCTGGCATCCGCCACCTCCGCCCGCAGCCGGCTCCCGTTCCAGGCGAGCCGCAGTTCGCGGGGCCCCCCGGGGGCGTGCAGGCAAGCGTTGGTGACCAGTTCCGAGACCATGAGCAGGACGTCCTCCGCGACGGCCTGCTGCTCGGCGTCCGCGGCGGGCAGCCAGTGCCACGACAACAGCGCCTGCCGGCTGAACTCGCGGCTGCGCTGCACCGCGCCCTCGATGTCACCGAACGCGAGCCGCCTGATCTGCTCGCCGCTCGGCAGTCGACCTGCTGCGGGAGTGGTCATCGAAGCCTCCTCAGGCCGAGCCTGACGGAGGAACGTCGCCCCGGGCGTCCGTCGGTGTCGGGCCGGGCTCCTTCAGGGCCGATTCGAGATCGGGATGGATCCGGAACACGCCGTCGGCACCGGTGACCGCGAACAGCCGTTCCACGACCGGGCGCGGACCGGCGAGTTCCAGTCGCAGCCCGGCCGCCTCGGCGTCGATGCGGGCCCGCAGCAGGATGTTGAGGCCCGTCGAGTCGCAGAACCGAAGCTCCCCGAGGTCGACCACGATCCGTTGGACGCCCTCGTCGACGGGCGCGGCGAACACGCCCCGCAGGCCGTCCGCCGTGCCGTGGTCCAGCTCGCCGGCCACCGCGACGATCCGCACCGGCCCCGCGTGGTCCACCGCGACGAGCAGGCCGTCGCGTTCGCGTTCCTTCTCCCCGTCGGCAGGGTCCTCGGCTGGCGGTGGCATGGCGGGCTCCCGGATCGGTCGGGACGGCGGCGTACCGTCCCGGACATCATCCCGCGCGTCACCACCGGCCGCGCGGACGACCTGATCGCGGGGCACCGTTCCGGGTGCGGCCTGGCGGACCGCCTGCTGGTCGTCCATGCCTCGCGTTTGCCCGCCCCGGGTCCGGCTACACGCTTGGACGTGCAGGAGCTGGAGGCGATCCCGTGGCGGTACCGGACAACGGCCGAAGCGGCCCCCACCGCGCCGGTCGCCCATCGCCGGGTGTTCGCCGGACGCCGTCTCCAGCCCCAACTGGTCGACGATGCCGCTCGGTTGGTAGCGACGGGCCTGGTACTGCCGGCGCTCACCACCGGTTCGGTCCTGCCCGCCGCCGCTCTGGCCCGGCACCTGCCGGGGTGAAGGCAGCCGGACCGGCGAGGTCGATCGCCGTGGTGGTCAGCCCGATCAGATGACTTGGGATCGGTGTTGGCGCGGGTGTCCCGGGCCCTGGGGAGCAGGCGGACAGGTTGAGCGGCCGGCTGCCGATGGTGAGGCCGACCAGGCCGGATCAACGGCCGCCACAGTCCACTCGCAGCAGGGGAGTTCCGGCATGGACGTTCTCTTCGTCACGAGCGTTGGGCGGCGAACGGGTGGTCCGGCGTGCCGATCCCGCGGGCGGCGGCGTTGCGCGCGACCCGGCCGGGCCCGGGTGCGGGGTCAGGAGGAATCCTCGTCGCGGACCAGCCTCAGCCCGGGGCGCGCGGCCTCGGTCTCCTGCTCGGCCGCCAGCCTGGCGCCCATCGCGCGCAGTTGGGCCTTGCCCTCGTCGTCGGCGTCCTCCTCGCCCGGGTACAGGGCCAGATAGCAGCCCCCTTGCTCGTCCTCCCAGGTGTAGCTCCGGTACTGCGGCGTCGTTTCGTCCGACATGGGAACCTCCGCTCCTCGACCCTCGGGTGGCTTGCCATGGATAACGAACTCCCCCCGGCCGGGATGCGGTGCGGATATCGAGGAATAGTTGAACCATGAACTATGTTGTTCGGAGGCACCGGGAAGCCCACCGGGCCTCGCCCGGCACCCCCAAGCCGCCGCCGCACGATCGCCTGAAAGGACCACGAGATGAGCACCCTCGCGAACCACCCCCGGATCGACGTCCGCCGCTCCGGTGAGCGCCTCGCCACGAAGATCGACTGGCTGGACTCCAAGCACTCCTTCTCGTTCGGCGGGCACTTCGACCCCGCCAACACCCACCACGGGCTGCTGCTCGTCAACAACGACGACATCGTCCAGCCCGGCAGCGGTTTCGAGACCCACCCGCACCGCGACATGGAGATCGTCACCTGGGTGATCCAGGGTTCCCTGGTCCACCAGGACTCCACCGGCCACTCCGGCGTGATCTATCCCGGACTCGCACAGCGCATGAGCGCCGGCACCGGGATCCTGCACTCGGAGAAGAACGACTCCTGGCGCCTGGGCGGCGCCGACGTCCACACCGACCCCGTCCACTTCGTCCAGATGTGGGTGGTTCCCGACGAAAGCGGCATCACGCCGGGCTACGAACAGCTCGAGATCGACAACGAACTGCTGTCCGGCGACCTGCTCCCGGTCGCCTCCGGCATGGCCAAGCACGAGGGCGAGTCCGCCATCCGCATCAGGAACCGCCACGCCGCACTGCACGTCGCCCGCCTGCAGCCCGGACAGAACGTCGAGCTGCCCGACGCCCCCTTCGTGCACCTGTTCGTCGCCCGCGGCGACGTCGCCCTCGAAGGCGTCGGTCCGCTCGGCGCCGGCGACGCCGTACGCTTCACCGCGGTCGGCGGCCAGAAGGTCACCGCGATCGAGCCCGCCGAGATCCTGGTGTGGGAGATGCACGCCACCATCGCCCACTGAACCGGCCCCGCCCGGCCGTCGGTCAGCCGCCGATGGCCCCGCGGCCGGTCTCGCCGAGCCGCCGACTCCCCACCGCGCTGCACCCCCCGCCCGCCCAGCGCGCCACGGCCGAGCGGGCCGGCCGGCGTCGGGAGCGGCGGCACCGATCACCCACCGGCCGGCCCGGGAACGGCGCCGCGACCCGCTCCGGGCCCCAGAACCCGCGCTCGACCTCGGCCGTGTCGTGCAGCAGCGGCTGCTCCCGTCGTCCGGGGGGTGTCGGGGACGAAGGGGGGCCGCGCCGCCGCAGCCCCACTTCCGTCGATCGACGTGGTTCACCCCGGACGCACCTCCCGCAGCGACGCCAGCCCGTGCAGGACCCGGCCCTCGGCCCGCGCCTGCTCCAGGCGCCGGGTGAAGACGTCCAGACGAGCCTGGGGCTCCAGCTCCATCAGCCCCGGCGGCCACGTGCCCGGCGGCACCAGGATCACCACCGCCGCGCCTCTGCCCTCGGCCGCCGCCAGCCACGTGGGCGACGCCGCGACCAGCGCGTCCGGCTCCCACACCTCGCGCCCGCCCACCAGCACCAGGCGCTCCATTCGCCCGCCGCCGACCTCGACGGCCCCGCTCGTGGCCGGCGGCTCGCCGGCGGCGAGCACGAAACCGCTGTCGACCGCGTTCGCCATCAGGTCCGCGTGCAGCCCGACCCCGACCTCCACGACCACCTCCGCGAGCGGCGGCCCGTCCGCCACCTCCCGCACCGCCAGTGCCCACACCACCGGCATGCGCCCACGCCCGTACTCCGTCTCGTCAGCCACACCCACCTCAACGAGCCACGGCCCCGGGCGGCACACACCCCTCACACGATCGGGCCCGGGCGCCGGCCGCGGCGACCCACCGGTGAGCGGCAAGGTCAGCGGCAGGATCCCGGAGGTCACGCGCCACGCGGCACGAGGCCCGCGCGGCGCGACCCGCCGCGGGTTCGATAGATTCACCCGATCGGGTGAGGTACCGCTTCCGTGGGAGCTGGGGCGGTGCGTAGTCTCGACGACCCGGTCTGTGATCAACTGTCAGGGCCGGTGGCGGAGCGAACCCTGGGGAGGGGATCGGCGTGGAGGACACGGACTGGGCGAAGCGCGGGATCTGCCGTACGGCGGATCCGGACGAGCTGTTCGTCGACGGTGCGGCGCAGAACCGCGCGAAAACGGTGTGCTCGGGGTGCCCGGTGCGGACCGAGTGCCTGGCGTACGCGCTGGACGAGCGGATCGAGCACGGGGTGTGGGGAGGCATGACGGACCGCGAGCGGCGAGCACTGCTGCGGCGGCGTCCGACGGTGGTCTCCTGGGCGCGACTGCTGGAGCAGGCGCGGACCGAGTACGAGCAGCAGGTCGGGCGCGTGCGGGCGGAGTTGGCCCGCGCGAGCTGACCGGGCCGCAGGGTGGCGCGGCCCGGTCGGGTCCCGTCCGGTCCTCCTGACGGATCATCGGAGCGCGGTCCTGAACACCGTCAGGGTGTCAGGACGACCTTCCCGGTGACGGTGCCGGACTCCGCCAGGCGCAGGGCCTCCGCCGCCCGGGTGAGCGGGAGCCTGGCGGCGATCGGCGCGGAGACCTCGCCGCTGCGCACGGCGGCGAGCACCTGGGAAAGGTCCGCGCGCAGGCGGTCCCGGAAGCGGTCCTTGGCGAGGGCGCGGCCGGCCCAGATGTTGTAGAAGTGGGCGCGGCGCCCGTTGGGCAGGGTGTTCCAGAGCCAGGTGCGGGCGAGGATCTTCAGGACGGGCCACTGCTTGGACCCGGTGTCGTCGCGGGTGGAGGCGCTGCCGTAGGCGACGAGCGTGCCGCCGGCGGCCAGGAGGTGCCAGGAGTCGATCACGCTGCGGCCGCCGACGTGGTCGAAGACGGCGTCGACGCCGCCGGGCGCCAGTTCCCGGACGCGGGCCGGGACGTCGCCGGAGCGGTAGTCGACCGGGATGACGCCGCGTTCTTGCAGGGCGTCGTGGTGCCGGGCGGACGCCGTGCCGATCACGGTCACGCCCGCCGCCAGGGCGAGCTGGACGAGGACGGAGCCGACCCCGCCGCTCGCGCCGTGCACGAGGATCGTCTGCCCGGCCCGCACCCGCGCCCGGCGGTGCAGCATCTGCCAGGCGGTGATGCCGTTGACCACGACGGTCTCCGCCTCGTCGGCGGCGAGCCCCTCCGGGACCTCGACGGCGTCCGCCGCGTCGAGCACGACGTGGCTGGACCATCCTCCGGTCTTCACCAGCGCGGCCACCCGCCGTCCGGTCAGGCCCGGGTCGACGTCCGCGCCGGTGGCCAGCACCCGACCCACGAGGTCGTAGCCGGGGACGAACGGGAAGGGCGGCTGGTCGTAGTACCGCCCCCGGCGCATCTGCTGCTCGGCGAACGAGACGCCGCTCGCCTCCACCGCCACCACGACCTGCCCCGGGCCCGCCTGCGGCACGCGGCCGTGCCGGATCTCCAGGCCTTCCGGCGCCACGATGCCCGGCAGAACGACCTGAACCATGCGGTCGGTCTCCATGCTGACCGCCCCCTTCCGTAGAGCTTGTTGCCTTCGCTAGAAGTTATAACGCCCAGCGCAAGTGAGCGTCAAGAAAAAGTGTTAGAGCATCTAACGGAAAGCTCGCCCGACTCTCCGGGCCACGGTGCAGAGAATTCTCTGCAGAGAGGCCTATGCAGAGACTCCTCTGCACCTTAGGGTGATCCCCATGACCGACCAGCCCCGCCGCCGGATCGACGCCAAGAGCCTGCGCGGCCTCGCCCACCCCCTGCGGATGCGCATCCTCGACGAACTGCGCACCACCGGACCCGCCACCTCCGCCCGCCTCGCCGAGCGGCTCGGCGAGAACACCGGCACCGTCAGCTGGCACCTGCGCCACCTCGCCGAACACGGCTTCATCGAGGAGGAGAAGGACCGCGGCACCCGGCGCGAGCGCTGGTGGCGGGCCGTACGCAGCCGCGACGTCCTCAACACCGCCGACTTCGACCGCGACCCGGCCACCAAGGGCGCCCTCGACGTCTACCTCGGCGAGATGCTCCGCGAGCAGTTCCGGCGCGTCGCGGACGCCCTGGCCGCCGAGTGGCCGGAGGAGTGGCGGGGCGCCGGCACCGTCTCCGGCTGGTCGAACCTGCGCCTCACACCCGCCCAACTGCGCGCCCTCAACGACGACCTGATGGCCGTGATCGACCGTCACACCCCCGACCCGGACGCCGAGCCCGATCCCGCGGCCCGTCCGGTGATCCTCCAGATCCAGTCCCTCCCCCGCAAGGAGTCCGACCCTTCATGAGCGCCGCCGACGTCTCGACCGAGCGCCCCACCACCGGTCTGCTGCGCCGCCACCGCGACTTCCGGCTGTTATGGACCGGCGAGACCGCCAACAAGTTCGGCTCCGCCGTCACCGGCCTGGCCATGCCGCTGATCGCGGTCACCACCCTGCACGCCTCCACCCTCCAGGTCGGCGTCCTGAGCGCCGCCGGCTGGCTGCCCTGGCTCTTGATCGGCCTGCCCGTCGGGGCGTGGGTCGACCGGATGCGCAGCCGCCCGATCATGCTGGCCGCCTCCGCCGTCTCGCTGCTCCTCTTCGCGACCGTCCCACTGGCCGCCCACGCCGGGATCCTGACGATGGCCCAGCTCGTCGCGGTGGCCCTCGCCACCGGTGTCGCCTCCGTCTTCTTCCAGACCGCGCACACCGCGTACCTGCCCGAGCTGCTCTCCCCCGCCGACCAGGCCGAGGGCAACGCCAAGCTCCACGGCAGCGCCTCCGCCGCGAGCCTCACGGGCCTCGGTGCCGGCGGCCTGATCGCCCAGCTCACCGGCCCCGTCAACGGCGTGCTCGCCAACAGCGTCACCTTCCTGCTCTCGCTGGTGTGCACCGGCCGGATCCGACACCGCGAACCCGTCAAGCGGGCACGGGCGAAACGCGCACTGCGCCAGGAGATCGGCGAGGGGCTGCGCCTGGTCGCCGGCGACGTCTGGTTCCGCACGTTCACGCTCTTCGGCGCCGCCTCGAACCTGACGCTCGTCGGGTACCAGTCGATCCAAGTCGTTTTCCTGGTACGGGAAGTGGGGCTGCCCGAGGGCGCAGTCGGCGGGCTCGTCGCCGCAGCCTCGACCGGTGGCATCGCAGGCGCGGCCGTGGCCCGTCGAGTCGCCGCCCGGATGGGCACGGCGCGGGCGATGCTCTTCTTCGAGCTGGTGCTGCCGTCCGTCGCCGTCCTGATCCCGCTCACCACGCCCGGCGCAGGCCTGGCGCTCTTCGTCCTCGGCGGGTTCGGCGTCTCGGCCGGGGTCGTCGCCGGGAATGTCATCAAGTCGACCTTCCAGCAGCGCTATTGCCCCGCCGAGCTGCTCGGACGGCTCTCGGCGAGCAGCGCGATGCTCAACTTCGGGACGATCCCGGTGGGCGCCGTGCTCGGCGGCCTGCTCGGCACCTGGATCGGCGTGCGGCCCACGATGTGGCTGCTCACCGCGGGCGTGCCGCTGGCGGCGCTGATCCTCTGGTTCTCCCCGATGCGCAAGCGCCGCGACCTGCCCACCACACGGGCGCAGCGGCGGGTCTCCGGGGCCCGCCCGGCCGCGGCAGTGACGTCCTGAGACGCGGATCACACCCGACCGTGTCACAACGCGGCGGGCTGTCCCGTCTCAGGGTGCAGCCACTCACGATCACGGAGGAGCACACCATGGACGCCCGACTCGACTACTTCGCCAACGCGACCATCGGCAAGAGCTTCAAGCACATCATGGCGGCGGGCAGGACCATCAAGGACTCGCCCCTGCCGCCCGCCACCCAGGAGCTCGTCGCCCTGCGGGTCAGCCAGATCAACGGCTGCGCGGTCTGCGTCGACATGCACACCAAGGACGCCGCCGCGGCCGGCGAGAGCGCGGTGCGGCTCAACCTGGTGGCGGCGTGGCGCGAGGCCACCGTCTACACCGAGGCCGAGCGCGCCGCACTGGCCCTCGCCGAGGCGGGCACCCGCGTCGCGGACGCGGCCGGCGGGGTCGGTGACGACGTGTGGGCCCGCGCAGCGGAGCACTATGACAAGGACCAGATCGCCGCCCTGGTGCTCCTCGTGTCGTTCATGAACATGGTGAACCGGCTCAACGTCATCACGCAGCAGCCGGCCGGGGCCTACGAGCCCGGACAGTTCCACTGACGTGACGGGCGCGGGCGCCTTCCGGTGGCACAGGGGATCGCCGGAAGGCGCCCGCGCGGCCCGGCAGCACCGATCGACGAGCGAGAGGACACCGACATGAGCAGGGTCGAGGACTTCGAGGAGCTGCGACCGCTGCTGTTCTCGATCGCCTACCGGATCCTGGGCAGCGTGAGCGAGGCCGAGGACGCCGTGCAGGAGACGTGGCTGCGCTTCGACGCCACCGCGGCGCAGCCCACCTCCACCAAGGCCTACCTGTCGGCCGCGGTCACCCGGATCTCCATCGACGTCCTGCGGTCGGCGCGGGTGCGGCGCGAGGCGTACGTCGGGCCGTGGTTCCCCGAGCCCCTGCTGAGCGATCCGTACCAGGACCCGGCGCGGGCGGCCGAGTTGGCCGACTCCGTGTCGATGGCGGCGCTGCTGCTCCTGGAGCGGCTCAGCCCGCTGGAGCGGGCGGTGTTCGTGCTGCGGGAGGTGTTCGCGTTCGGCTTCGACGACATCGCCGCGGCGGTGGGGCGTTCGGAAGCGGCCTGTCGGCAACTGCTGGTGCGGGCGCGGCGGCACATGGAGGCGGGGCGCCCGCGGTTCGCGGCGGACCGCCAGGAGCGGCAGGAGTTGGCGACGCGGTTCTTCGGCGCGCTGACCGACGGCGACGTGGGAGCGCTGCGGAACCTGCTCGCCGCCGACGTGCAGCTCGTCGGGGACGGCGGCGGCAAGGCTCCGCAGCTGGCCAACGCCGTCGTCGGCGCGGACAACGTGGCCCGCGTGCTGGGCGCGTTCTTCCCGCTGCTGCAGCGGATCGACGCAACGTGCGAGCCGCACGAGGTCAACGGGCAGCCCGGCGCGGTCGTCCGCGACCGGGACGGCAGGGTGCTCCACGCCATGACCCTCGACGTGCTCGACGGGCAGGTCCAGGCCGTCCGTGTGGTGATCAATCCGGACAAGCTCGGCCACCTCGGGCCGGTCGCCGACGCGTGGGCCGTCGGCCGGGAACTGAAGCGCGTCCGCCGCCAGTCGCCGTGAGCCATGGGCCGGGCTCGCGCACGCCGCGCAGCTCGCCGACCAGCGGACGCGCGAAGGAGGCGTGACCCCGCCGCCGTCCCGGCAGTGGGACCGCCACGAGGCACAGGTGCCGACTGCCGCCGCCGGGACCCGCGAGGACGGCGGCCATGTCGTCGGCGTCGTCGGGCGATCTCCACCCGGAGGTCGCCCGACGGCCGGATCCGGCTCCCGGGCGGTGTCACCCCTGGCCGGAACCGTCGCCGGCCCCGGCATCGTCCGCGGACCGCGGGGCCGGGCGCAGGGCGAGGGCGACGCCACAGGCCGCGGCCGTCAGACCGAGCAGGGCGATCGGGCGGGACCACTCGCCCGCCCCGGTGGGCGCGAACGCCACCGGCAGGACCAGCAGGCACGCCGTGACGGCGGCGACCGCGGAGGCCGGCCGCACGGTGCGGCGCCGGGGGCCGAAGGCGTCGAGGAGCAGCAGGTAGCCGATGAGCAGGACGGTCACCGCGAGGGCCTGCCACACCGGCGGCTCGCCCAGTGCGGCGAGCAGCACGGAGCCGGTGGCGAGGACGGTCGTGCGGGTGGCGGCGAGGCGCGCGGGCCAGCTCGCCGACCGCCTCGGCGGGCCGTCCGGCGGCGGGGCGGCCCAGAGTGCGAGGCCGGTGACGGCCACGGCCGCGGCGGGCCCGAACCGGTCGGTCGCGCCACCGCTCCCGGGGAGGCCGACGGCGGCGAGGGCCAGTGCGGCGCCGGTGCCGCGCAGGACGGCCCGTTCGAGCTGCGGGGCCCACCGGGCGGCGCCGGGCGGGGGCACCGCTTCCGTCGCACCCACCGGCGTCGGGGTCGTCGGGGTCATCAGGCCGCTCCCGTGATCGTGCGACGCAGCAGCGGCGCGAGTGCCAGGTCGAGGGTCTCGCCCGGCGTGTGGCGGACCACCGGGATGCCGCGGCCGCGCAGCGTCGAGCGCATCGCCTCGCGTTCGGCGTGCCACAGGCGCAGGGCGAGCGCGTCGGTGTCGTCGTCCGGCCGCGCGGCCGGTTCGCCGGCCGGGACCTCCACCACGACGAGCGGGTTGCCGCGTTCGCGCACCTGGCCGAGCACATCGAGGATCCGCTGGTCGGCGAGCGGCGTGAAGGCGTACACGAGGGCGTGGCCGGGCAGGGCCGGCAGCGGGACGCGGGGCACGACGGCGCCGCGCCGGGGGCGGTCCTGGCGGACCTCCAGCACGCTCTCCACCATGCGGTAGAACTGCCGGTCCCCGCTGCCCGCGGTGAGCCAGCGCAGCGTCCCGCCGGCCGCGACGAGGCCGATCCGGTCGTGCCGGCGCAGGTAGGCGCGGGTCAGTCCGGTGGCGGCGCGGAGCGTCTCGTCGAGGCTGCGCAGTCCGGTGGCGGCGTCGCGGAAGTCCGCCAGGGTGTCCAGCAGGACGACGGCGTCGGCGGCGCGTTCGGCGGTGAACTGGTTGATCTGGACGGCGTCGCGGCGGGTCGTCGACGGCCAGTGGATGCGCCGCTGCCGCTCGCCCGGCACGTGCGGGCGCACGCCGATCACCTCGGTGCCGGTGCCCCCGTGCGCGGTGGTGTGCTCGCCGATCCGCTCCGGCAGCCGCACCGGGATCGGGGTGAGGTGGGCCGCGCTGGGCACCGGGAAGACGTCCACCGTGCCGAGGTCGGTGCGCACGGTGCGCCGGGTCAGGCCACCGGCGTCGTGGACGTCGATGTCGATGACGCCGAGCTGCCAGCGGCCCCAGCTCTCGGCGTGGACGACCAGGTCCACGCCGGTCGCGGTGACGCTGAATGCGTCCAGCGTGACGCCGGGGCCGAGCGCCAGGGTGGGGTCGAGCCGGCCGATCCGCCCGTCGTGCCGGACGGTGACGTGCACGGTGACGGGCTCGCCCTCGAAGCAGCGGCGCGGCTCGGCGGTGTTGTCGGCGGACAGGCTGGTCGGCCGAGTGCGTCCCGGGGCGGTGAAGGCGAGCAGGACGGCGGGCCCGGCCGCCGGGGCGAGCAGCCAGGCGTGGCCGGTGAGCAGGGCGGCGACGGCCGCGGCGGTGGCCACGGTGAGCAGGCGCAGCGTGTGCTCACCGGCGCGCCAGTGCGGCGAGGGCGGGCTGCTCGGCAGGCCGTCGACGATCCGGGCACCGACGATCCGGGCGCCGACGACGGACCGGGCAGCGACAACGGCCCGGCCCGTGCCGCCTCGTGATCCGTCGGGGGCGGCGGACTCCCCCGACTGCGGCGGGCGGTTCACGAATTGGCCGCGCGGGGCAGGGTCTGCGGCGCCGGGACGGCGTCGGCCAGGCGCTTCACGACGTCGTCGGCCTCGATCTGGCGCACCCACAACTCCGGTGCGAGCGTGATGCGGTGGGCGAGCGCCGGGACGGCGAGCGCCTTGACGTCCTCCGGGGTCAGGTAGTCGCGGCCCTCCAGCATCGCCCGTGCCCGGGCCAGCTGGATCAGCGCGAGGCCGCCGCGGGGCGAGGCGCCGACCTGGATCTGCTGGTCGTTGCGGGTCGCGTCGACCAGCGCGATCACGTAGTCGACCAGGTCGTCGTCGACCTCCACCCGCTCCACCGCCGCGCGCATGGCCAGCAGCTCCGAAGGGCTGCCCACGGTGTCGAGCACCGCCTCCGGTGCCGCCCGGTCGAGCCGGGCGCGCAGCATCGCCGCCTCCGTGACCACGGGCAGGTAACCCATCCGCACGCGGAGCAGGAAGCGGTCGAGCTGCGCCTCCGGGAGGGCGTAAGTGCCCTCGTACTCGATCGGGTTGGCGGTGGCGATCACGAGGAAGGGGTGCGGCAGGCGGCGGGTCTCGCCGTCCATCGACACCTGGCCCTCGGCCATCGCCTCCAGCAGGGCGGCCTGGGTCTTCGGCGGGGTGCGGTTGATCTCGTCGGCGAGCAGGAGCTGGGTGAACAGCGGGCCGGGCCGGAACACCATCTCGCCGGTGTTCCGGTCGTAGAACGGGGCGCCGGTGACGTCCGAGGGCAGCAGGTCGGGGGTGAACTGGATCCGGCGGAAGTCCAGGCCGAGCGTGGTCGCGAACGAGCGCGCCAGCAGGGTCTTGCCGAGCCCGGGCAGGTCCTCGATCAGGACGTGGCCGCCGGCCAGGGCGCCGAGCATGACCAGGCGGAGCGCCTCCGGCTTGCCGACGACGGCCCGTTCGATCTCCGCGAGCACCGCGCGGGCGCGTTCCCCGGCCTCCTGTGGGGTCAGCTCCGGTATCGCCACAACTGGTTCGGCCGGGGTGTGCACGCCGTCGAGTACGGCGGGGGCCTGGGGTAGGACGGACATGGCTCTCCTGCAGGGATGTTCGTGGATGGTGGACTTCGAAGCACCGCGCGGGCCGCGCTCGACGCGGACCGGGACGCGTGGTCACGCCCTAGGAGGACGGCCGGACCGTCACAGGGACTCCAGCCGGTCGACGAGGGCGTGCAGGACCGGCGCCGGGACGGTCTCGGCCGGGGCCGGCGCCTCAGGGTCGATCCAGGGCCAGAGCCGGGGGCCGACCAGTTCGGCGGCCCGGTCGCGGTCGGCCGGCAGGCGCAGGCCGTGGACGTCCGACAGCCGTACGACGTACAGCCGTTGGAGGCGGGTGCGCAGCGGCCCGCCGTCGCCCTGCGGGTCGAGCGCCTGGCCGACGGTCCAGCGCCAGTCGCCGAGGCCGGGCTCGTGCGCCTCCATCAGCCGGGGCCGGCGCCGCAGGATCGTCTCCAGGGCGCCCGCGCCGGCCACGTACCGGGCGGTGACCAGGGCGGTGGCGGTCAGCAGGACCGCCCCGGCACCGGCCGCGGGCACGCCGCCCACCAGGGCGAGCAGGGGCTCGGCGAGGACGGCGGCCACGGTCAGCTCGATCAGGCTGTGCCGGATGGAGCCGGGCGCGGCGAGTTCACCGTCCGAGTCCTCGGGTGTCCGCGTCCGCGGGGTGGACCGGATTCTCATCGGCGGTGTCCTGTCGCGGCGGCCGGCGTCGGCTCGGACAGCGCGGGCGCACCCTCGGCAAGTGCCGCCGCGAGCGTTTCGGCGATGGCATCGAGGGCCGCCCGGGCTCGGCGCACCTGGCCGTCGTCCATCGGGTGGGTCGAGTACCTGGCCTCGCGGAACAGCGCGGTGAGCGTGTGTGCCTGGCCCGGGTCGATGCTCCGGTGCGACAGCGCGCGTTCCACCAGCTCCGTCGGACTGTCCGACGCGCGCCGGGAAACGCCGACGCCGGCCAGCGAGGCTTCCATGGCCACGAAGCAGGCGATGACGGCCGCCCGCGCGTCGTCCCCGGCCAGCGCCGTGCGGGCGGACACGACGGCCTCGGCGAGGACGTCCTCCGAGCGCGGCGGCGGCGCGGCGGGCAGCAGCACCCGGGTTTCCCGGCGACGCAGGCGCAGGCGCAGGCGCCGCAGCAGCATGACGGCGACAACCACGAACGCAACGGCCATCACCAGCCCCAACACACCGAACACGAGCCCGGGAAGGACCATGAGCGCCTCGTTGTCCGACGGCTGGACCGCTTCCGAAGGACGCGGCGTCGGTGTCGGCGGGAGATCCGGCGGCACGTGCGGCCTGAAGCCGTGGTCCCCGCCCGTGCGGGCGTTGAGGACCAGCATCAGCGCCGGCACCCCGAGGGCGGCCAGGGGCAGCAGGACCATCGCCGCCTCCCGCAGGCGCTCGGCGCGCGGCGTCGGCCCGGCGAGGTTCCGGACCTCCTCCCGGAAACGCACCGCGAACCGGCCGACGAGCACTGCCCAGCCGATCCCGAGCAGCACCACGAAGCCGATGACGCCCACCGGCCCGGCTGTGGCCGTGCCGAGCAGCCCGCCGTCGGGCCGCAGCGCCGCAGCGGCCGTCAGCAGGCCACCGACGACCAGCAGGACGCCCGTCAGTCTGATGTCCCCCCGGACCCGGCCGGTCCGCCGACGTCCGGTCAGCGGCGTTTCGCCGTCCATGCGCCCCCCGATTCCCCCACCGCGCGCTTGACGACGCGAATCGTACAACGCCGCACACCAACCGCCCGTCCCGGCCGGGCGCCTGTCGTCCACGACGACAACCCCCACCATTCCGTTCCTTCCGTCCCCCCGCCATCGCCCGCGGCCGATCGCGCGCGGACGCCGTCGAGATCGCGTCAAGGGCGCTGTGATCACACACTGCCAGAACCCGGCATTCTTCGGCCCCCTCCCGTGTCCGGAATCGATCACCCGGCGGGCCCCGCGCCGCCGTCACCCGGGTGCCGGGCCGTACTGGCGGCAGCGATCGGCGGCACGCACCGTGGTGGGTGGGGCAACGACGGACGGGGCAACGACCGACAGGACGGTACAGATGAACGCGAACGAATCCGTTCCCCGCGTCGTGGTCGGCGTCGACGGCTCGCAGCCCTCGCGCGCCGCGCTGCGCTGGGCGGTCCGGCACGCCGAGCTGATCGGCGGGGTCGTCGACGCGGTGGGCGCGTGGGAGCCGCCGAGCCACTTCGGCTGGTCCGCGCCCGTGGTCGACACGTCCTTCGACCGGAACCTCGCCGAACGACGCTTCGCCGAGGAACTGGACGAGGTGCTCGGCGACGACCTGCCGGTGCCGGTCCGCCGGACGATGGTGATGGGCGACCCCTCCGACGTGCTCCTCGACGCGTCGCGGGGCGCCGAACTGCTGGTCGTGGGCAGCCACGGCCACAGCGGGTTCACCCGGGCCCTGCTCGGCTCGGTGAGCACGCGCTGCGCACAGCACGCCGCCTGCCCGGTGGTCATCATCCGCCCACAGCAAGGCGATTGACGGATCCGGCACCGCCGGGAGGAGTCCAGCCCGGCCAGCGCCGACCTCGCCGCTCGCGGTGAGTTCCGGAAGGAAGCGGGAGGCGGCGGTGGCGGGCCTGCGGGGACGCGGGCTCAGGGGGATGTCGGCACCGCGGGGAGCGACGGCGCGCTCAGGGACGCGACGGGTCAGTCGCGGGTCGGGCGCTGGGGCTGGGCGAGCAGGCTGTTGAGGAGTTCGGCCTGGTCGCTGATCACGCCGCCGAGGATGGTGCGGGCCACCCGGAGGAGCTCGGCCACCCGGGGGTTGGTCAGGCGGTAGTAGACGGTGGAGCCCTCGCGGCGGGCGATCACGAGGTTCGAGCGGCGCAGAACCGCGAGCTGCTGGGACAGGTGGGAGGCCTCGACCCCGACCTCGGGCAGCATCTCGGCGACGGCGTACTCGCGCTCGCTCAGCAACTCCAGGACGCGGATGCGCACCGGGTGGCCGAGGGTCTTGAAGAACTCGGCCTTCAGTTGGTACAGGGGCGTGCCGACCGCGGGAGGTGGGGTGGGCGTTTCGGCGTTCACGTCGTCACCGTCTCCGTCGGGCCGAACATCATCAACAAGTCGACCCTAGCAATCGACCCGACGAACGCGCGGGTCAGGGCACGAGCCGTCCGACTCCGCCAGGTGCCCGCCGCCGCCCCCGGGCACAACTCCAGGGGCGACGGCGAGCGGCACGCACCCCCCGAGACCATCGGGGACGGACAGGCGGGGAGGAACGCCCGCAGCGACCGCACGGGCCACACCCACCCGGCACGGGCCGAGCCACCACCACTGCCCGCGCCGGGCGCAGAGCGGGCGGCGCGGCCGTGCGGCGCTGCGGTGAGATACGCGTTCCTCGACCTGACCTTGCATGCAATTGAAGAGCTTATCAACTGCTAAGGTCGTCATGTGTCAGCTCACCGGAAGCGTGCTGCCACACCGAGGCCGCCCCGGAACCGACGCCGGGGCGGCCTCGACGGCATCCCGCCCGAGCGTTGACCGAGGGATGGGCCGGCAACGCTCCCGCCGCTGAATCGACGCAACCCTTCGGCGCGACGGCGCATGCCTCACGCCCCCCGCGAACAGGCAGCCGGACAGCACGTCGCCCCGCCGGAGGGCCGGCGGGGCGAGTCAACAGGCTCTGCCGCAGCAGCCGAAGTCCGCCTACAGCCCGGGCGCGTCCGGGGCGCGGGTCCCCGGGCGGACGCGCAGCACCGGCAGCGCGGAGAGCACGGCCGCCGTCGTGGCCCCGACCGCGGCCACCGCGAGGACCGTCCAGGCGGACGGGGCGCGGGCGATCCCCGCACCGATGCCGCCCAGCTCGCCCTGCCGGTCGATGAGCCACCGGACGAGCGGAATACCGGCGGCCGCGCCCACGGCGGCCGTGGGCAGGGCGATCGCCGTGCCCCGGACGGCCAGCACCACGGCGGACTGGCCCGGGGTCAGGCCGGTCGCCCGGAGCAGCCCGAGGTCCCGGCGGCGCTCGTGGAAGCCGGCCGCGGCCGTGGTGAGCAGCTCCACCAGGCAGATGAGGGCGAGGAGGAGCAGCAGGCCGACCACGCTGGCCCGCAGGGCGCCGGGCCTGGTGACCGGGCCGGCCGGGAGGCGGAGCTCCACCTGCCCGCCGAGACCTGCGCGGGCGGGGAGGTCGCGCTGGACCTCGGCCGGGTCGTGGCCGGGACGCAGGGTGACCTGCCAGAAGCCGGGGCGGGTGGGGTCGCCGGGCCGGTCGAGGGTGTCGAAGCCGGTGGACAGGACGCGGCCGCCGTGCTCCGGTTCGAGGTCGCGCCCGACGACGTGCAGGATGCGCGGGGTCCCGCCGGTGGTGACCCGGACCCACTGGCCGACCTTGGCACCGAGCAGGTCGAGCGCGCCCTGTCCCGCGACCGCCTCGTCGGTCGCGCGGATCGCCCGGCCCTCGACGACGGTGTACGGGTACGGCGCGTCGGTGGTGCCGACGGCCCGCAGGGTGAGCGTCGCGGACTGGCCGGGCGCGAGGGCCTGGAGTTCGGTGCCCGGGTAGACGCCCCGCACGGCGGGGTCGGCGGCCAGGGCGCCGACGAGGTGCCCGTCGGCGGCCGTCTGCTCGGGCACGGTGCGGCGGACCGTGACGGACGGGGCCGTGACCCCGCCGTCGGGGCGGGTGACGGCGTCGAGCGTCGCCCAGGTGCTCAGGGCCAGGGTCGCGGCGACGACCGGAACGGTCAGCCGGACGGCGCTCACGACCAGGCCCGAGCGCCGGCGCAGGACGCCGCCGAGTCCGAGCACGAGGGCCGGCGGCAGCCGCCGCAGCAGGCCGAGCCGGACCGGACGGGCCGTCATGGCCGGCGGCCGGGTGCCGTCCGTCGGGGGGACGGGGGCGACCCGGGCGGCGCGCAGCGCCGGCAGGGCGGCTGCGGCCCCGACGGCCACGAGCGCGGCGGCCATCACGGCGCCGGTGGCCGCCGTGCCGCCGGGGACGAGCCGGTGGAGCGCGTCCGTCCCAGCGCCGAGGGCCGGGAAGGCGTGTGCGGCGATCGCGGCGCCGCCCGCGCCGAGCAGCACTCCGGTGCCCGCCAGCAGGAGCTGTTCGGCGATGAACATCCAGGCGACCTGGCCGGCGGTGAAGCCGAGCGCCTTGAGCAGGGCGATGTCACCGGTCCTGGCCCTGATCCGGCCGCCGGCCGCGCCGGCCACCGCGAGGGCGGCGGAGAGCAGCGCGGCCAGGCCGCTGAGTCCGAGCAGCAGGCCCGCCAGCCGGTTGTCCTGTTGCCGCGCGGCCCGCGCGTCCAGCCAGGTGGTGATCCGGGACACCCGGTCGGCGCCCAGGACGCTGACCACGCGCTGCGCCGTGTAGCCGGCGTCGGAGGGGTGGGCCAGGCGCAGTCCGAGGGTGAGGCCCTGCGCCGACCGGTCCGGCTGCACCAGGTCGAGGGTGGCGGGCAGGGTCCAGCCGAGGTCGTAGCCCGCGGCCTGGCTGGGCAGCTGGTCGGGACTGTCCGCGATGCCGACGACCCGCAGCTCGACGGGCGCGCCGTGGCTGTCGAGGACGGTCAGACGGTCTCCGGGGCGGGCCCAGGCGGCGTCGGCCGCGGACTGTTCGAGCACGATGCCGTGGACGTCGGCGGGGTCGAGCCAGGCGCCGGAGCGCAGCAGCGGGCGGGCCGCCCCGGGGGCGTCGCCGCGCAGCACGAGCGTGGTGCGGTCGGTGCGGCCCGCCGCACCGCTGGGGGCGGCGGCGCCGTCGGCGCTGCGGCCGACCAGTGTGGTCTCGGCCGTGTGCTGGGGCGGTGAGACCGCCACCACGCCGGGCTCACGGGCGAGCACGGCGGCCGACGGTTCGCCGGTCCCGCTCGCGGCGGCCGCGGGCGGGCGCAGGTCGATCCTGATGTCGGGCGATCCGGCGGCCCGGAACTGCCGCTGCCACGGGTCGGCGGCGGCGCCGAGCAGGGTGCCGGCGAGCAGGAGGGCGGCGGCGGTGCCGCCGGTGGCGAGAACGATCAGCAGGGCGTGGACGCGGTGCGAGCGCAGGTCGGCCCGGATCCAGCGGAGGAGAGCGCGCACCCGGTCACCCGCCGAAGTCGATGACGTCGCGGACCCCGTTGGCGCTGCGCCAGGCTGCCGGGGGCTCCTCCACCCGGGCGTCGTCGGCGATCCGGCCGTCGAACAGGCTGACGACCCGGTCGGCGGTGCTCGCCGCCCGGGCGTCGTGGGTGACCAGCACGATGGTGGTGCCCTGCTCGTGGTAGCGGCTGAGCAGCGCGAGGACGTCGCGGGTGCTGCGGCTGTCGAGGTTCCCGGTCGGCTCGTCGGCGAGGAGCAGCTGCGGCCGGTTGACCAGGGCGCGGGCCAGGGCGACCCGCTGGCGCTCGCCGCCGGAGAGCTCGCCGGGCCCGGCGGTGGCCTTGTGCGCGAGGCCGAGGTCGGCCAGGAGTTCCTCGCGGCGTTCCCGGGCGGTGCGGCCGGACATGCCCGCGAGCACCGCGGTGAGTTCGATGTTGTCGGCGACGGAGAAGTCGGAGAGCAGGTTGCCGCTCTGGAAGACGATGCCGTAACGGCGGCGGCGCAGGCGGGCCCAGGCGGCCTCGCGGAGCCGGTCGACCCGGCGGCCGTCGAGCCGCAGCTCGCCCTCGTCGGGCCGCAGCAGGCCGCCGAGGAGGTGCAGCAGGGTGGACTTGCCGGCGCCCGAGGGGCCGGTGACGGCGACGAACTCGCCCCGGTCGATCCGCAGGCTGACGCCGCGGACCGCGGGTATCAGGGTCGAGCCGCTCAGGTGCGAGCGCACCAGGGCGTCGGCGGCCAGCAGCGGCGGGGTGGGCTCCGCGCCGGTCATGTCAGCTCCTCCTGGCAGCGCTCCAGCCAGTCGAGGTCGGCCTGCAGGTGCAGCACCGCGCCCTCGATCAGCAGCAGCGAGGTCCGGTTGCCGCGCTCGGTGGCGGCCAGCTTGTTGAGTCCGCGCATCGTGTTGATGCAGTGCCGGCGCTGGTTGTTGATCAGCGTCAGCCGGTCGGCGAGGTCGGTGCCTTCGGCCAGGATGAGCTTCATGAAGAACTCGTCCCTGACCCGGGGCCCCTCGGTGGGCGCCTCGAACCAGCCGGCGAGTTCCTCGGTGCCCTTCTCCGTGATCTCGTAGACCTTCTTGTCCGGTCTGCCTTCCTGGGTCACCTCGGTGCCGCGGATCAGGCCGGACTTCTCCAGTCGGCTCAGGGTCACGTAGATCTGGCCGATGTTCGGCTGAGGGTACGCCGCGCCGAAGGTCTGCTCAAGCCCCTGCTTGAGCTCGTACCCGTAGGCGGGCTGCCGGGCCAGCAGCGCCAGCAGCTGATGGCGCACCGGGCGTCACCTCTTCCTCTTCGTTCATCGTCGCTGGTTACACCTCGGTCACACAGTACGGGCAGGTGGGCACCCGCGAGCAGGGAGGCCGTATAAAGGGACGTGCGTCGGCGCCCACCCGCGCGCGCGGCGGAACGAAGGAGCTCCATGGAAGACCGGCCGCCCACCGGGCCCGACCCGGGCCGCCGGCGCGTGACGCGCGCGCTGGTGGGCGGGGCGGCGGTGCTCGCGGCCGGCGGCGCCTCCGCCTGGTTCGGCCTGGCCGGGCGCACGGCGGCGGCGGGCGACCCGGAGGGCGTCGGGCCGGTCACGCTGGCCACCGGCCGGGACACCACGGGCTACCTGCGCGGGCTGCTGGCCGACTGGAACGCCGAGCACCCGGACCAGCCTGCCGAGCTGGTCGAGCTGCCCGAGGCGGCGGACGAGGTGCACGCCCAGCTCGCCGGGGAGCTGTCGGCCGGCGGCAGCCGGTTCGACGTGCTCAACCTCGACGTGGTGTGGACGGCGGAGTTCGCGGCCCGGCGCTGGACCGTCCCGCTGGACGAGTCGGACTTCACGCTGGACGGCTTCCTGCCCCCGGTCGTCCGGACCGGCCGCTACGACGGGCGGCTGTACGCGGTGCCGTTCGTCGCCAACGCCGCCCTCCTGTACTACCGCAGCGACGTGCTGGCCGCCGCCGGTGAGCAGCCGCCCACCACGTGGGACGAACTGGCCCGGCAGGCGCGGACGCTGGCCCCCGCGCACGGACTGGCCGGGTACGCCGGCCAGCTGAGCCCGTACGAGGGGCTCTCCGTCAACGCGCTGGAGGCCATCCGCTCGGCCGGCGGGGACCTGCTGGCCGGCGACGGGTCGGTCGTGGTCGACAGCCCGCAGGCCAGGGCCGGGCTGGAGTTCCTGGCCGGAGGTGTGCGCGACGGCTGGATCCCGGCCGAGGTGCTCGGCTACCAGGAGGAGGAGTCCCGCGCGGCGTTCGGCCGGGGCGGCCTGCTCTTCCTGCGGAACTGGCCGTACGTCTACCACGCGGTCGGCGAGCCCGGTTCGCCGGTGGAAGGGCGGTTCGGCGTGGTGCCGCTGCCCGGCCCGCACGGGCCCGGCAGCGGAGTGCTGGGCGGATCGGGGCTGGCGGTCAGCCGGTTCTCCCGGCGCCAGCGCACCGCGCGGGCGCTGATCGGCTACCTGACGAGCCGCCGGGCACAGTCCCGCGTACTGACCGACGGCGGGCTGCCGCCGGTCCGGGCGGACCTCTACACGGACCCGGACCTGACGGCCCGCTTCCCGTACCTTCCCGCGCTGCGCACGGCGATCCTGGCGGCCGGGGCGCGCCCCGGCGTGCCGCAGTACCAGCAGCTGAGCCTCGCGTTCAGCGAGTCGGCGTTCGAGGTCGTGTCGGGCCGTCGGACCGCCGGGGCGGCGCTGCCCCGGCTGGCCGCCGACCTGCGCGCCATCGTCGGCTGAGCCGACGTCGGCGGGGCGCTCGGCCCGCACTCGCTCGTCCTCTACCCGCGAGTACCTAACGAATACCTAACACGTATCTATGCTCGCGCGGGCCCCTCCTTCCGTAACTCCCGAGAAACCTGACCAAACAAGGGCTTAACACGGGCCATCTTTGCCTGCTATACCTAACGCGAATGCATAACCGTTGGAGTAGCGAGATGCCCACCCCCACCCTCCCCGACGGCGACGCGGTCACCCTTCCGCGCGCCCGGTCACACTCCCCCGCCATCCCCGCCGTCCGTGCCTGGTGGCGCGACGCCGTGATCTACCAGATCTACGTGCGCAGCTTCCGCGACACCGACGGCGACGGTGTCGGCGACCTCGCCGGCGTCCGCGAACAGCTGCACCACGTACGGCAGCTGGGCGCGGACGGCGTCTGGCTCAACCCGTTCTACGTCTCGCCCCAGCACGACCACGGCTACGACATCGCCGACCACTGCGCCGTCGACCCGGTCTACGGCGACCTCGCGGAGTTCGACCGCCTCGTGACGGACTGCCGGCTGCTCGGCCTCAAGCTCGTCCTCGACGTCGTGCCCAACCACTGCTCCAGCGAGCACCCGTGGTTCCAGAAGGCGCTGGCCAACGGCCCGGACAGCCCCGAACGGGCACGGTTCCACTTCGCCGACGGGCGCGGCGCGGACGGCGAGCTGCCGCCCAACAACTGGCGGGCCATGTTCGGCGGCCCGGCCTGGAGCCGGGTCACCGAGGCCGACGGCCGGCCCGGCCAGTGGTACCTCCACCTGTTCACTCCGGAGCAACCGGACTTCAACTGGCGCAACCCCGACGTCGCCGCCCACTTCGAGGAGGTGCTGCGGTTCTGGCTGGCCCGCGGCGTGGACGGCTTCCGGATCGACGTCGCGGCCGGGCTGTTCAAGCACCCCGACCTGCCGGACTCCCCCGACCCGGACGCGGACGAACGCACCCGCGACTCGGTCAACCCGCTGGCCTGGAACCAGCCGGAGGTGCACGGGGTCTGGCGCCGGTGGCGCGCGATCTGCGAGGAGTACACCGCCCGCGACGGCCGCGAGCGGCTGCTGGTCGGCGAGGCCTCCGTGCCCACGCCGGCGGAGCAGGCGCTGTACGTGCGCCCCGACGAACTGCACCAGGCCTTCTTCTTCCACCTGCTGCACGCGCCGTGGGACCTCGCACACTTCCACCGGGTCATCGACGACGCCGTGCGGGACATCACCGCCACCGGCTCGACGGTCACCTGGGTGCTCAACAACCACGACCAGGTCCGCACGGCCAGCCGGTTCGCGGGCGACGACCCCGCTGCCGGCCCCGCCCGCGCGAAGGCGGCCGCCCTGCTGATGCTGGCCCTCCCCGGAGCCGCCTACATCTACCAGGGCGAGGAACTCGGACTGCCCGAAGTCCTGGACCTCCCGGACGAGTTGATCACCGACCCGATCTTCCGCCGGACCGGCAGCCGGGCCGGGATCCGCGACGGCTGCCGGATACCGCTGCCCTGGTCCGGCCCCGAGGCGCCGTTCGGCTTCAGCCCGCCGGACAGTGCGGCCACGCCCTGGCTGCCGCAGCCGGCCTCGTTCGCCGCGCACACGGCCGAGCGGCAGCGGGCCGACGCCGGATCCGTGTTCCACCTCTACCGCACCGCCCTGCAGTTGCGCCGTGAACTCCCCCAGCTCGGCGAGGGCACGCTGCGGTGGCTGGAGGCCCCACCCGGAGTCCTCGCGTTCGTCCGCGGCGAGGGGCTGGTGTGCGCCGTCAACTTCGGCGGCGCCCCCGCTCCGGCCCCGGTCCCCGGTCCGCCGCTACTGGCCAGCGGCCCGTGCGCCGACGGCGTCCTGCCGCCCGCCACCGCTGCCTGGTGGATCAACTCCACGACCACTCACCTGATCTGACGTTACGTCATGGATGTCAGAGAACCTCGTGAACCCACCCACCCCACGAAGGAAGTCCCGACGATGAGACTCCGCAGCATCCTCCCCGCCATGTCCGCCGCCGTCGTCCTCGCCGCCACCGCGACCGCCTGCGGCAGCAGCGGCGGTGGTGGCACCGCAGCCGACTCCGCCACCCAGGAACTCAAGGGCCAGAGCCTGACCGTCGCCGCCGTGTGGAGCGGCGCCGAGCAGGAGAACTTCAAGAAGGTGCTCGACGCCTTCACCGCGAAGACCGGCGCCACCGTCAGCTACACCTCCACCGGCGACAACCTCTCCACCGTGGTCGGCAGCAAGATCGAGGGCGGCGACCCGATGGACGTGGTCATGGTCGCCCAGCCCGGCGTCATCAAGCAGTTCGCCGACAAGGGGTGGCTCGCACCGCTCTCGGCCGCCGTCACCGACGCCGCGAAGAAGAACTACGCCGGCATCTGGTCCAGCCTCGGCACCGTCAACGGCACCCAGTACGGCCTCTACTTCAAGGCCGCCGACAAGTCCACCGTCTGGTACAGCCCCACCGCCTTCCAGAACGCCGGCGTCCAGCCCCCGGCCACCTTCGACGACCTGCTCAAGACCGGCCGGGCGCTCTCCGACTCCGGCACCCCGGCCTTCTCCGTCGCCGGCCAGGCCGGCTGGCCCCTGACCGACTGGTTCGAGAACGTCTACCTCTCCCAGGCCGGGCCCGAGCTCTACGACAAGCTCACCCGGCACGAGATCCCGTGGACCGACCCGTCCGTCATCAAGGCCCTGACCACCCTCGGCAAGGTCCTCGGCGACCCGCAACTCGTCGCGGGCGGCGGGCAGGGCGCCCTGCAGACCGACTTCCCCACCTCCGTGCAGCAGGTCTTCGGCGCCCAGCCCAAGGCCGCCATGACCTACGAGGGCGACTTCGTCGGCGGCGTCATCGCCTCCGAGCTGAAGAAGCAGGTCGGCACCGATGCCAAGGTGTTCCCCTTCCCCGCCGTGGACGGCGGCAAGGCCCCGGTGATGGGCGCGGGCGACGCGGCGGTCGTCCTCAAGGGCGCCAAGCACGCCGAGGCCGCGCAGAAGTTCGTCGAGTTCCTGGCCGGCCCCGAGGCCGCGGCCGTCTGGGCCAAGGCCGGCGGCTTCATCTCGCCCAACAAGGCCGTCGACCCGTCCGTCTACCCCGACGACACCACCCGGCAGTTCGCCAAGTCGGTGATCGACGCCGGCGACGCCTTCCGCTTCGACATGTCGGACCAGGCCCCGGCCGCGTTCGGCGGCACCGCGGGCCAGGGCGAGTGGAAGGACCTCCAGGACTTCCTCGCCAACCCCTCCGACGTCCAGGGCGCCGCGGCCAGGCTCGAAGCCGACGCCGCCAAGGCGTACAAGGGCTGATCCGACATGTCTCTGCGCTCATCCCGCGGGGACCGGGCATCCGGTGGCGCCCTCCGGCGCCACCGGGGCCTCGCCCTGCTGTTCGTCCTGCCCGCCCTGCTCCTGCTCGGCGCCCTCGTCGTCTACCCCATCGGGTACTCGGTGGTCCGCAGCCTCTTCGACGCCTCCGGCCACCGCTTCGTCGGGCTCGACAACTACGGCACCGCCTTCACCGACCACGCCACCCTCACCGCCGTGCGCAACAACGCGATCTGGGTCGCCGTCGCCCCGGCGCTGGTGACCGCGATCGGCCTGGTGTTCGCGGTGCTGACCGAGAAGGTCCGCTGGGCCACCGCGTTCAAGCTGCTCGTCTTCATGCCGATGGCGATCTCCTTCCTCGCCGCCGGGATCATCTTCCGCACGGTGTACGACGCCGACCCGCACCGCGGGGTGCTCAACGCCGCCGCCGTCGCCGTCCACGACACCTTCGCCGACCAGCCCTCCTACCCGGGCGCCCGGCCGCGCCCCGGCACCGGCCTCGACCAGGCGCAGGGCGGCGACATCAAGGCGCCGGCCGCCACCCGCGCCGTGCTGCTGCCGCTCGTCGGCGTGCAGCCCGGCTCGCTCCCGGCCACCGCCCGCACGGCCGCGCAGCCGGCCGGCGGCGACGGGGTCAGCGGCACGGTGTTCCTCGACTTCGTCCCGGGTGGCGGCGGCCGCCCCGGGCAGCTGGACGCCGGCGCCGGAAAGAAGGGCCTGCCCGGAATCAAGGTCCAACTCCGGGACGGCGACCGGACCATCGCCACCACGACCACGGCCGCCGACGGCACCTTCCAGTTCGCCGCGGCACCGTCCGCCACCACCGCCGTGGTCCTGCCCGCCGCCGACTTCGCCGCCCCCTACCGCGGCGTCGACTGGCTCGGACCGGCATTCGTCACCCCCGCCATCATCGGCGCCTACACGTGGATCTGGGCCGGCTTCGCCATGGTCATCATCGCCGGCGGCCTCGCCAACCTGCCCCGCGAGACCATCGAGGCGGCCCGGATCGACGGCGCCGGCGAATGGCAGATCTTCCGCCGCATCACCGTGCCCCAACTCGCCCCGGTCCTCGGCGTCGTGTTCATCACCATGGTCATCAACGTGATGAAGATCTTCGACCTCGTCTACATCATCGCGCCCGGGCCGGTACAGCAGGACGCCGACGTGCTCGCGCTCCGGCTCTACCTCGTCTCCTTCGGAGGCGGCAACGACCAGGGCCTCGGCAGCGCGCTCAGCATCCTGCTGCTGCTCCTCGTCGTCCCGGTGATGCTCCTCAACATCCGACGCTTCCGAGGGAGCCGCGCATGACCACCACCTCGTCCGTCCCCGGCGGGCGGCCCTCCGTACCGCTCACGAGCCGGCTCGCCGCCCTCACGCGCAGCGGGCTCGTCCAGGCGGTGCTGATCGTCGCCGCCGTGGCCTGGCTGGTGCCCACCGTCGGCCTGCTCGTCTCCTCGCTGCGGCCCAAAGAGGCCGCCGCCACCGGTGGTTGGTGGACTGCGCTGACCCACCCCGCCCAGCTCACCCTGCAGAACTACACCGCTCTGCTCGGCGGCGGCGACGTACCCAAGGCACTGTGGAACACCGTGCTCATCAGCGTCCCGGCGACCCTGCTGACCGTCGCCCTCGCCGCGGGCGCCGGGTACGCCTTCGCCTGGATGCGGTTCCCCGGCCGGGACGGCATCTTCCTCGGCGTGGTCGGGCTGCTGGTCGTACCGGTCCAGGTCGGTCTCATCCCCGTCGCCAAACTGGAGGGCGCCGTCGGGCTGTTCGGCACCATCCCCGGTGTGGTGCTGTTCCACGTCGGCTACGGGCTGCCGTTCGCCGTGTTCCTGATGCGCAACCACTTCCTGGACATACCGGCCGAACTGCTGGAAGCAGCACGGATGGACGGCTGCGGGGAATGGCGGATCTTCCGCACCCTCGCCCTGCCGCTCGCCGCGCCGGCCGTCGCCTCGCTGTGCATCTTCCAGTTCCTCTGGGTCTGGAACGACATGCTGGTCGCGCTGATCTTCGCGGGCAACGACTCGCAGCCGCTCACCGTCTACCTGCAGTCCCAGATGCGGCAGTTCGGCAGCAACATGGACATCCTCGCGCCCGGCGCGTTCCTGTCCCTGATGGTGCCGGTGGTGGTGTTCCTCTGCTTCCAGCGGTTCTTCGTCCAGGGGGCGATGGCGGGGTCAGTGAAGTGAGGCGGCCGGGCCGTCACCTCCGCCGCCGCCGATCAGGCGGGCGATGGGACGGAGGCGGGGGTGGTGGGGGCCCAGGCAATGGAGGAGGTCAGCGTGGGCCGCGTTTGCAAGGCGGGTCGCCGCTTCGCGGTTCCCCATGGCGGCCCAGACCTGGGCGAGGCGCCAGCGGTTCTCGCCCCAGCCGGGGTGGGGACGGCTCTCGTCGTGCACCCGGCGGTGGAGGGCGGCCGCCTCTTCGAGGGCTTCCTCGGCCTCGTCGTACCGGCCGAGGGCGGAGAGCAGCATGCCGTACATGTCGAGCGCGGTGGCCAGCCGGTGCGGCTGCGTCTTGGCACGCTCCCGGCGGTAGGCGAGGACGGCGTCGGCGATATCCGAAATCTGCGCCAACTGCCTTTTTATGAGCTGCCGTTGTGTCGACTCCCCGGGCCGGCGCCCCTGGGGTGACTCCAGCCGGTCCAGGTACTCCCGCACGACGTCGACCAGCGTCTCGCTGGCGCTCATGATCACGTCGAGTCCGTCGGCATCCCGCGAAGTCCCCGCCTTGCGGATGCTCGTGACCAGGACCTCGCACACCGCGATGCTGGGACGCTCCTGAAGCAGCGAGAGCCGAGCCCGGTCGTGACGGATCGCCACCTCCAGCACGGCCACGTCCGGACGGACCGCGCCGAGTCGGAGCAGCCCGGTCCCCGCCTGCTCCAGGTGGGTCTCGGCCTCGGCCAGTCGGCCGGCCTCCAGCTCGGTGAGACCGAGTTCTCGCTGGATCTCCGCCTCGACGAGGGGGTCGGACCCTTCGGACTTCATCGTCTCGGCAGCAGCCTGGAGTTCGCTCCTGGACTCGTCCAACCGGAACAACTCGCGGTGAATGGCGGCCGTCAGGCGGCGGGCACGGACGATCTGGCCGTCGGGCAGCGCCAGTGCCTCGGCGACGCTTTCGAGGGCCTGCTCGAAGCGACCGGCGCCGAGGAGGACCTTGGCCATGAGCAGAGCCGGGTTCGCGGACGTGTACGTGTACGGCAACGTCCGGGCCAACGTCCGACGGTGGCGCAGGTACGCCTCGGCGGCGTCGAACTCGCCCTGGGCCGCGCGGAACCTGGCCAGCCGGTACAGGAGTTTGACACGCGTTTCCAGCGAGCGGTCGTCCACATCGGGATGCTGGAGCACCGTGTGGGCGTGCGGGAGGAGGGCCGTGCAGGCGGCCCATCGCTCGCGGGGGGTCGGGTCGGACCGAAAGGATTCGAGCACGGCACGTACGGCGGCGGACGCCCAGTTCATCCGCTCGTCCGGCGCCATCCGGGTCCGAACGGCCTGTTGCAGCCCGACGGGCATGTGGAAGGACACCGAACCGCGGCCGTCCGGCGTGACGCGCAGCAGCCTCGGAGCGGACACCCGGTTCAGGACCGGGGGCGAGAGCCCCGGGCCGCGTCCGCGAGCGGCTTGGAGGCCGTGGTTGATCAGCTCGACGGACAGCCCGGTGGGGGCCAGGAAGGCGCAGATGGTGAGGACGTCCAGTGCCTCCCGGCCTTCCTCCGCCAGTTCGTCGAGCAACGGACCGTAGTCGACCGGTAGTTCGCTTGCCGACCGGGCTGGGTCCGGGCCGGTCGCGGCAGCCGGTGACGACGCGGTGTCGGTTGCCTGGGCGAGCAGTCCGGGCAGGGCCGCCAGGTCGTCCTCCGGCGTTCCCGTGGGAGCGCCGGAGCGCGGATCCTTCGGTGGCTCGTCGGCGGGGAACTGGATGACGTGTCCGTCCAGGACGGCGCGGTCGCCGGTCAGCACCCGGGACGTGATGAGGACGCTGCCGTACCCTTCGGGCGGCCAGCGGTCCCCGAGCAGCGTGCGCGGCGAAGTGCCCGCCATCCAGCGCTCGTTCTCGGGCAGGTCCCGGCCGAGGTCGTCGATGACGATCAGCCAGCCGGGGTGCTCGACCAGCCACCGGTTCAGTACGGCCGCGGCGTCGCCGTCAAGGCCCTGCAGGACGGCCAGTTGGTCGAGGGACTCCGCGATGCTCGCGTAGTTGCGCCCGTCCACCCACCAGACCAACGAGTAGTCGGCCAGGTGCAAGTGCGCATAGGCGAGGGCGAGTGCGGTCTTTCCGATGCGGCCCGGGTGCTGGACGAGGCAGAGCGAGCGCCGTTCCGTGGGGTACTGCGTCCGGTGGGCGGCCGTGGCGGATCCCTCGGGGTGGAGGATGCGCTCGACCTGGAGGAGCCGGTTCTCCCATCCGGTCATGTCGGGGCGGCCCTGCGGGAGGTTGTTCCAAACCGGCTGGCTGGTGTCGGCCGGCCGCTGTGCGGGCCGCGTGGCGGTCACATCGACTTCCCGCGATCTGCGCCACAGCCACCGGCGTCGCGGGAGCTCGATGCCGAGGCTGATGGACTGTTCCTGGCGGATGGTGAGGGTGGATCCAACCCCCGCCTCCCGTACCCGCGACCCCGCCGGCAGACTGACCGCCAGCCGCTCCGCCAGCGCCCGGTCAGCGCCGCCGAGGCCGCGGAGCACCTCGACGGCGACCTCGGCGAACGGGACGCTCTCGGCCGGCAGCCCGGCGCCGCCCGCTGACCCGCCGTCCGCGAGCGCGGCCAGCGCGCGGAAGTCGAGCGTGCCGCCGAACGCGCCCGCCACCGACTGCGACACCCCGGCCAGCACACGCAGCACTTGGGCGGACTCGCTCCTCGTCAGGGTGCCGAGCAGCCGTTCCCGCACGCCCGGGCGGAAGTCGTACAGCACCGCCTCCGGGTCCTCGCCGGGCCGCTCGGGCGAGCGGCGTTCGAGCAGGCCCGACAGGTAGATCTCGGCGAGGTGCATGGCGGACGAGTCGCCGAGCATGGCCGCCTGGACGTGCCGCATGACCGGCAAACTCAGCGGTGCCGCGGCCAGGAACCCGGCCAGCTCGTACGCGGTCGGCGAGGCCTCCCGCCGGAAGCGGGCGAGCAGTCCGGCGGGCGGCTCCTCGGCGGGCGGTTCGGGCTCGCCGAAGGTCATCGCCCCGTCCAGCGGCACCGCCAGCGCCGGTGTCCAGTCCGACGCCCGCCCCGACAGCATCCGGGCCCAGGGCGCGAGCCAGTCCGCCCGCAGCTCCAGGACCCCGGCCCAGGCTGTCCCGCGGGTGCCCCACCCGTCGTCGTCCGGCACGTAGACGACCGTCGGGCGCTCCCCCGGCCGGACCCGGGCCCGGGTCGGAACGGGCCGCAGCGCCGTGCGGTGCCAGTGCCGTCGTGGCAGCACCTGGAGGACGGTGACCGGTGCGTGCCGGCTCCACTCGCGCATCACCGCGGGCAGCGCGCCGCCGTGCCAGAGCGGTCCGACGCCGTCTGTGAGCAGCAGGATCACGCGGCGCCCGCGCGGGTCGGCGGACAGCCCGAAGTCCCGTCCCTGCGCGCCCGCGCCGCGCGGTGTCAGGGCGGGCGTTCCGGCGCGGTCGTGCACCGACCAGGCGCGTACGCGGTGGAACGCGCCGTGGCGGCGCAGCAGTGCGACGAGTTCGTCGCCGAGGGCGGACCAGACCGCCATGGTCGGGCCGCCGTCCACCACGAGGTCCACGTCGAGCCAGCGTTCGGGGGCGCCGCGCCACACCGGGAGCAGCAGTCCGGCCTGGCCGGAGATGGAGACGGTGGCCTCCTCGTCCAGGACCAGCTCGTGGGCGGACCGGACGGTGCGGCGCAGCGGGCGCAGGGCGCGGGAGAGTGCGAGGGTGCCGGTCAGCGCGGGTCGGGCGGGGCTGCGGACGGTCGCCGCGGGGGCCGACTCCAGCGCACGAGGCCCCGGCGTGGGCGGCAGGTGGAGCGGGATCACCGGCTCGGGCTCGGCCGGTTGTGGTACGGGAGCCGCGCCGGCCGGTGCCGCAGCGGGAGCGGGCTCCGCACCGTCCTCCGCCGCGGCCCGGTCCACTGCCGCCCTCAGCGCCGCGCTCCACGCCGCCGTGGCCCGTTCGTCCGCCTCCGTGTCGATGGCGGGCAACGGCGGCAGCACCAGGCCCGGCCCGTGCCCCTGCTGGTGCGGCGCGGCCGACGGCGGGTCGGGCCGCAGGCCGCAGGCCCGCGCGAGCCAGAGCACGTCGGCCAGGTCGCGCGGGTCGGTGCTGCCCTCGGGTTCGGCGCCGTCGGCGGTCAGGAGGCGGCCGAGCTGGCGGAGCAGTTCCGGGGGCACGGGGGTGGCGGGCACGGCGGGGTCAGCGCTCCTCGGGGGAAGGCGGAAGGCCTGGCGCGCCGACTGCCCGCACGGTCCGGGACGTCATGTCAGCGTTCCTCCAGGGAGCGCAGGAGGTTCCGGTCGACGAGGTGCCGGCCGGCCTCGTCGTCCCACAGGCCGCGGGCGGCCATCAGCAGGGCGTTGAGCAACTGGTCGTTGGCGAGGTCGGCGCCCTCCTCGTGCTGCTTGGCGAGGAAGCGGGCGATCAGCTGCTCGCGGACCTCGGCGGGGACGGCCGCCGGGCCGGTGAGGTGGGCGGCGACCATCCGGGCCAGCTTGTCGGGACCCGGGCGGGGGATCTCCAGGCGCAGGCAGCGGCGGAGGAAGGCGGGCGGGAACTCGCGCTCCTCGTTGCTGGTGAGGACGACCAGCGGGAACTCGGTGCAGCGGACCCGGCCGCGGTGCAGCGAAGCCCGGCCGTCGTCGTCGGCGGTCATCACCTGGGCGTCCTCGTCGTCGAGTCGGCTGAGTTCCGGGATGACGAACTCGCCCTCCTCGAACACGGTGAGCAGGTCGTTCGGCAGGTCGAGGTCGGCCTTGTCGATCTCGTCGACGAGCAGCACCCGGGGCCGGTCCCAGGGCAGCAGTGCGGTGCCGAGCGGGCCGAGCCTCAGGTAGGGGCCGATGCCGGGGGCGGGCCGGGAGCGGGCGTCGGCGTCGGCGGGGCGCAGCCCGGTGTCCTGGAGGCGGCCGATCGCGTCGTAGTGGTACTGCCCCTCCTGGAGGGTGGAGCGGCTGGTGATCGGCCAGTGCAGCACCGGGCCGAGCCGCAGCTCGTGCGCGACGCTGTACGCGAGCGTGGACTTGCCGACCCCCGGCGGGCCGGTGACCAGCAGCGGGCGGCGCAGGTGCAGGGCCATGTTGACGAGGTGGATCTCCTTCTCGTCGGCCTGGTAGGCGGCGGCCTGGTGGGCGCGGCCGAGCTTGCGGGCGGCCACCGTCTCGGCCATCTCCGGCGGTGCGGGCAGCTCGGCCGCGTCGCCGTCGCGGCGGAAGGAGCGCCAGGGCGGGGCGTCGGGGAGGTCGTGGATGCCGTCGTGCGGGGCGCCGGTGGAGCGGTAGATCCACCAGGCCGGACCGTCGGCACGGTTCTGGGCCGCGCCGTCTCGGGAGGAGGTCAAGTGCGTGGTCCTTCCGGCGATGCGGATACGGGGGCGCGGAACGGGGCCGGGGCGAGCCAGGCGGCGTGCCCGGGCTCGTCCCAGAGCAGGGTGAGGTGGTGGCCGAGGTCCGTCCGGTCGTCCTCGCTGGCCGCGCGGCGGCGGCGCTGCACGTGGGCGGCCAGCGCGGGCAGCTGGGCGGCCGCCAACTCGCCGAGCAGCACGTGGAGTTCGGCCGGGCTGCCGGTGTCGTCACGCCGCCAGATCATGACCGGGATGCCCTCGCGCACGGCGTCCTTGACGGCCTGGTGCCCGACCTCGCGCCGCTTCGGGTGGTAGGCGTACGGGAAGGACAGCGCCAGGATCGCGGTCTGCGGGCGGCTGTCCAGCCACCGCCGGACGTCGCCCTTGGTGCCCCCGAGGTGCAGGGTGCGCCCGGTGAGCTCGGCGTCGATCGGGGCGGTGCCGTCGCAGTGCACGATCCAGCCGGGCAGGTCGGCGACGGTGCCCGGGCCGCAGCTCTCCACCGTGGCTTCCAGGGCCCGCCACTTGTTCTTCCACGCGGTGTGCCAGAACGCGGACCTGATCCGGTCCAACGAGCGCACCACGACCGGGAAGTGCATGCCGACGGGGTAGTCGTCCTCGTCCATCGGCCACAGCTCGGCGGGGTGGCCGAGCAGGGACCAGGGCAGCAGGAACTCCACCCGCAGTCCGTCGGCGTTCGCGGCCGCGGCGGCCAGGTCGCCCCACGTGGTCAGGTGCCGGCTGCCGTGCCGCTCCAGGGCCGAGCGCGGCAGCGGTTCGTCGCCCGCCCGCTTGGAGATCAGGCGCCAGGGCTGCTCGGTGGCGTCGTAGAGGGCGGCCTCGAAGACGTACACGGGCTCGGTGTCCGAGCCGACCGGCGAGACGTCGTCCAGCGTGATCTGCAGGACCAGCGGGTGGTGCTGGGCCGGGCCGGTGGTTTCGTGGTCCTGCCTCGTCGGGGCGGCCAGGTCGTCCTCCGCCAGCCCGAGTTCGCGAGCGTACCGCTCGACCAGGTCGGTCAGCGGGACGGCCTGCGGACCCGGGCACGCGGCGGCGAGCCGGACGAGGAAGCGCAGCAGCAACGGGGGCCCGTCGCCCAGGCGGGCCTGGTTGAGCCGGCTCACCGCCTCCGGCAGGCCGTCCTGCGGCCGGACCGGGTGGGTCTCGCCCGGTGCGCACGCGGACTCCACCAGGTGCAGCACCCGGGCGGGCCGCGGCTGCGGGTCCAGCGAACGCAGCGTCCGCAGGAGGACGAGCTGCGCCTGCGGGGCCAGCAGCCCGGGCTCGGCGACGGCGTCGACGGCGGCGTCCAGCCACCCGACGGCGGCGGTGCCGGGACGCAACGTGCTCAGGACGTCGGCGAGTTGGATCAGGGCGTGGGACGGCTCGTGCCACTGGCGGCAGGCATGGACCAGGTTCAGGAGGTGGTCCCGTGCCTGCGGGCTGTCCGGCACGACGAACGGCGCGGCGGGACCGAGCCGGTAGCGCAGCTCGCCCAGCACGAGGTGGCGGAACTCCGGCTGGTGGAGGTCCGCGACCTCGCAGAGGAACTCGTGCAGCACGGCGTCCGCCTTGGCCGACCACGGCGCCCAGCCGCCGGGCCCGTCGGCCGTCGGGTCGACGCCGGGCACGTGCGTACTGGGTAGGGGCCCTGGTGGGCGGGGGTGGCCGCCCAGCTTCCCCAGCCAGGAGAGGGCGCCTTTCACGAACCGCCCTCCGGGGCGCCGGTCAGCGCGCGCAGGTCGTCGACGGCGGCGAGGCCGGGACGAAGGAGCTCCAGGGCATCGGTCACCGCGGCCAGGGCCGCCGCCGGGTCGCGGTGCCGGAGGCAGGCCTGCGCCAGTTCCAGCAGGTGGTCGACGGCTTGCGCCTGGTGGGCGACGTGCAGCGGGCCCCGACCGGCGAGCGTCTCGTTGGCCGTCCGGATGACGCGGCGGCGGAAGTCCGGGTCGTGCATGTCGTCGATTCCGAGCAGGACGGGCAGCAGCCTGCGCGCCGCGGGCAGCGGGCGCGTCCTCCGCGGATTCGCGAGCCGGGCGCGCAGCGGGTCGTCCGCGGGCAGCACCTCGGCCAGCGCCGACAGCGGCGTGAACCAGCCGCCGCGCACGCCGTCGAAGTCCCGGCTGCCCTTGAGCACGCCGCAGACGGCGCCGGAGTCGAGGCGGATCACCATGCCGCCGCTGAAGCCGTCCCGCACCTCGTCGCCGGTCACCCGGACGAACCCGGCCGCCGGCCCGGCGACGGTGAGCAGCAGCGAGTCGCCCTGGACGCCGGGCGTCGGCGTGTACGGCGAGAAGCCGGCCACCGCCACCGCCGTGCCCGGGGGCGGCGGCTCGCAGTCGAGGACGAGCGCCGGCGGCTCGAACGGTGCGTTGAGCGTGAGCAGGGCGAGGTCGGGATAGTCGTGGAAGCGTCCGTCGCCGGGCTCGGCCGGGAACCGCCGGGGCGCGCAGATCACCGGCGTCCGCCCGAACCACCCCTCCACGGCCGGCTCGTTCACGGCCCGGCGCGCCACGTGGCCGGCCGTGAGCACGACGCCGGGCGCCACCAGGAACCCGCTGCCCAGGAACGACGCCCCGTCACACACCCGGACCGCGGCACCTCGCGCGGTCGGCCCGGTCACCGCTCGTCGCCGCCCTGCGGCGCGAACCCGGCGGCGTGCCCGGCGCGCGCCGCCGCGACCCGGGCGGTGTCCCAGCTCATCCGCACGGTGAACGACGCCTCACCGCCCGCCTCCGCCAGCACTCCGATCACCGCGCCGGACTTGACCGCCAGCTTGAGCCCGAACTCGACCTCCAGCGTGTCCGGTACGGCGGGCCCGGTCCCGACGATGCCGTCGGCGGCCCACCGCCCGACGCTCTTCACCACCTCGCGCACCGCGTCCAGCCGCTGCGGCAGTTCGGCCAGCGCCTTGGCGGCGGTGTCCCGCACCCCGGCGTCCCCACCCGGCTCAGCCGCGACGAACCCGGGCTCCGCCCGGTCCAGCACCGTCACCTCGGCATGGACGAACGCGCCCTCACCGAGATCCACCGTGATGACGTCCCCCATCAACCGACTCCCCTCAGTCCGGTCCAACGGAAGAACTATAGGACGATCAAACGGTGGTGACTGCTGATCAGCACAGGAGCAACCCCGGCACCGCTCCCCGGCGACGCTCCCCGGAACCGGTCGGGCCGGAAGGTTCGGTGGCTTTCCGGTCGCGTGACATCGCGCCGGAAGTCGCCATCGGTTCATCGGAAATTGGGCTGTGGAGCGGCCCGACGAGGTTCCCGGCGGGCTCAGTGGGGCCCGCGGCCGATGTCGCGGCCGAGTTCCAGGGCGAGGATCTGGTCCAGGCGCACGAAGGTCTCGAAGCGGGTGCCCGGCGGCAGATCGGCGCGGGTCTCCAGTGCGTCGAGTGCGCGCAGCGCGACCCGGGCGTCCAGGTCCTCGTCGAGGCCGTCGAAGCTCGCCCGGACCATGTCGGCCTCCGGCGGGCCGGAGGGCATGCAGGCGAGGTCGGCCACGAGCCCGCGCCAGCGGACCAGTCTCTCAGCGGCGTCCGCGAGGGCGTCGGCGGTGAGCCGCACCGGGGCGGTGACGGCGTGTTCGAGGAGGACGAGGCGCAGCGCGAGGGGATCGCCCTCGGGCGGCAGGGCCGGGGCCGGCGGCGCCGCGGACAGGTCGGGGCCGGCATTCGCCGGCTCGGCGGCCACCGGACCGGTGACCAGGAGTGCCGCGGCGGCCGACGGGCCGGGGTGGGCGTGGGGGCGACTGGTGACGGCCAGGTCGGCCTCCGCCTGGTCGGAGGTGTCCGCTTCCCGGCGTGTGCGCAGCTGGGCGGGCGGGTGGATGCCGAGTTGGTCGGCGGCGTTGCGCAGGGCCCGGATCCGCTCGTCGAGGCCGTCCGGGCCGTCCGGGACGGCGAGCTCGGTGATCACTTGCAGGCCGCGCGTCTCGCAGGTTCGACCCAGTACGTCACCGGTCAGCAGGGCGCGTAGATCGCCGAGCCCGAACGGGTGGGCCTGTTCTCCGACATCGACGGTCACGCGCAGGAGTCCGCTCCGACGGGGGCGGATCTCGCTGCGCCGGCCCGTCCGGGAATCGGTGATACGCAACAGCGTCTCCCTCTCGACTCAGTGGTGCGGTCAGGATGCGGCATCGTCCGGGTCGTCGTGGGTACGGCCACCGGCGTACTCGGCGAGTTCCCCCTGAAGGTCCTGACGACGCCGACCGTATCGAGACGTGCCGGGAGAACGTGATGACGCGTTCCTCCTGGTCCGGGGTGAGCTCGGCGCCCCAGCCCTCTGGCAGGACAATGTGCCGGACGGGCCCGGGCCAGGCGTGGCCGCACCTGCGTAGGCCCCTCCGGACCGGCCGGTCCCGCCGGTCCAGCCCCGGCCCGTGCGTCGCTCTCGTGGCCCAGATCATCCCCTCTCCATCACGGTCGCCGTCTGGCACATGTTCACTACCGCCACCGAGTACCACGACCTCGGTGGCAACTACCGACCACCGAGAGCCAACCGGTGAACGTGCGCCCACCTGGGCAGCGTGCGCGTGCCGACCTCCGGTGGGACGATGGGAGGACCCGGTGGGGTGGCCGGCCTGCGAGGGGGCGGTCGTCCCTTGGAGGCTGAGCGCATGGGCACCTTCGACGCCGTCGTGATCGGGTCCGGTTTCGGTGGTTCGGTGACGGCCTACCGGCTGGCGAAGGCGGAAATGAGCGTCTGCCTGCTGGAGCGCGGAAAGGCGTATCCGCCCGGTAGCTTCCCCCGTAGCCCGCACGACACCGCCGCGAACTTCTGGGCTCCCGACCACAGGCTGTACGGGATGTTCGACGTGTGGAGCTTCTCGGACCTCGATGCCGTCGTCTGCAGCGGACTCGGCGGAGGTTCGCTGATCTACGCCAACGTCCTGCTGCGCAAGCCCGCGGAATGGTTCGTCCAGGGCGGCCCCGACGGCTCCCCGGGCGGCGAATACTGGCCGGTGCAGCGCAAGGACCTCGATCCGCACTACGACGCGGTCGAGGAGATGATCGGGGTGCAGCGCTACCCGATCACACAGGAGCCCTACCACGGCACGTCGAAGACCGCCGCCCTCCGGGAGGCGGCGCACCGACTGGGTTGGGACTGGGAGTTGCCTCCGCTGGCGGTGACCTTCGCCAACCCCGGTCACCCTGCGGTGCCCGGGGTTCCCATCGACGGCGGCGACCGGAACCTGCACGGGGTGCCGCGCTACACGTGCCGCCTCGTCGGTGAATGCGACATCGGGTGCAACTTCGGCAGCAAGAACAGCCTCGACCTCACCTGTCTCAGCGTCGCACGGGACCTCGGCGCCACCATCCGCACCTGTTGCGAGGCGCGTTCCTTCGAGCGCGACGGGGACGGATTCACCGTCAGGTACATCTCGCGCGAGTACCTGGAGAACGGACAGGACGCGCCCGACCGACCAGTTGCGCGTACCGTCACCGGACGGCGACTCATCCTCGCCGCCGGCGCACTCGGCACCCCGTACCTGCTGATGCGCAACCGCAGTTCCGTCCCGGGGATCAGCCCGGCTCTCGGTACCCGCTTCTCCGGGAACGGCGACTTCCTGGGGTTCGTCTTCAAGGCCACCAGGACGCTGGACACCGGTGCCGTACCGCGTCTGCTGAGACCGAGCTTCGGCCCGGTCATCACCAGTGCCATGAAGGTTCCCGACCTCCTCGACGGCGGGAACGGGCGCGGGTTCTACGTTGAGGACGCCGGATACCCGGAGTTCCTCAACTGGCTGGTGGAGCAGAACGTCCTCACCGCCTCGGAACGCGTTCTGCGCTTCCTGTTGCGCCGCGGCTGGTCCCGGCTGCGCCACAGTCCCCGAAGCGAGATCGGCCGACAACTCACCGGCGCCCTGGGCAAGGGCCTGCTCACCGCCACGTCGATGCCGCTGCTCGGCATGGGACGGGACGTGCCGAACGGCCGGATGCGGCTACGGGACGGACGCCTCGACCTGGAGTGGGACACCGCGGCGTCGGAGGACTATTTCGAGCGGGTGAACCGGACGATGCGGGACCTGTCGGCAGAGCTGGGCGGACGGTACGCCTTCGATCCCCTGACGTACCTGAACCGTCTGATCACCGTCCATCCGCTCGGAGGTGCCCCGATGGGGCGCACCTGGCACGAGGGTGTCGTGGACGAGTACGGGCAGGTGTACGGCTGTCCGGGCCTGTCGATCGCGGACGGTTCGATCATGCCCGGGCCCGTCGGCGCCAACCCCTCCCTCACCATCGCCGCACTGGCCGACCGGGCGGCCGACAAGATCATCGAAGACCTCCGGTAGACAGGTAGGCACGTTCAGAGGGCGGTCCGCCATGACACACCATCATGATGCCAACGTCCACCGGTCGCTGATCCTCGCCGGCGGCGGTCTCAAGGTCGCCTTCCAGGCGGGCGTGCTCCAGGTCTGGCTCGACGAGGCCGGGTTGCGCTTCGACCACGCGGACGGTGCGAGCGGAGGCACCTTCAACCTCGCCATGTACTGCCAGGGAATGCCAGGACGGCAGATCGCCGAGAACTGGCGCACCATGCGACCGCTGCGGGGCATCAGTCCCAACTGGGCGCAGTACCTGAAGGGGCCGTACGCCGCGTCCCTCTTCACTCTCGACGGCTACCGTCGGTTCGTCTTCCCCTCGTGGGGGCTGGACTGGGAGAAGATCCGTGCCACGGACCGCCTCGCCACGTTCAACCTGTACGACTTCAGCACCAACGAGCTGAAGGTCCTGACCGCCGACCAGATGGACGAGGACCGCCTCGCCGCGGCCGTGTCACTACCGATGTGGTTCCCTCCCGTCCGCCTCGACGGGGAGACGTACATCGACGCGGTGTACGTCACGGATGCCAACATCGGTGAGGCGATCCGGCGGGGCTGCCGTGAACTGTGGATCATCTGGACGGTCAGTCAACGGCGCCGCTGGCACGACGGCTTCGTGGCGAACTACTTCCAGATCATCGAGACGGTGGCCAACAGCCGGCTGCAGGAGTGGCTGCGGCGGATCGAGGCCAGCAACGCCGCCCTCCAGTCGGGCGGAAACGGCGAGTTCGGGCGTCGGATCGACGTCAGGATGCTGCAGGCGGAGGTCCCGCTCAACTACCTGATCAATTTCAGTGGGGACCGCTTCCGCGAGGCGGTCGAGCTCGGCGTGCAGAAGGCGCGCGCATGGTGCGCGGAGCAGCACATCCCGCTGACCGCCCCGACGCCCTGTGCGGCCGACGACGGCACGAGCCTGCGGTTCGCGGAGCGCATGACCGGTGCGGTGGCCTTCGGCGCCCCGGGCGCCGATGCCCCGGCGGCACCCCGCGGACCGTCCGAGGGCCTGTCGGTGCATCTGACGATCCGCGTGGACGGGCTCGACCGCTTCATCGTGTGCCCCGACCACGAGGCGGCCGTCAGCGGTGAGGTGCGGTGCGACGCCCTGGGCGGGCGGCGCCCGGTGGAATGGGGATCCTTCAGACTCTTCATGGAGGATCCCGACCCGGAGCACCTGCAGATGCAGTACTGCCTCTTCTTCACCGACCGCGCCGGCAACCGGCTCACCCTCAGCGGCCACAAGGACGTCAACGAGGACTCCCGGCACGGGATGTGGGCCGACACGACGACGCTGTACACCAGGATCCTCCGTGGCCATCTCCACCCCGACGAGCAGGCCGGCGCCGAGGTCGTGGCCTGCGGGGTGGTCCGCATCCGTCTGCCGGCTCTGGCCTGCCAGTTGGCGAGCTTCCGGGTGCGGTCGGGGCCGGGCCGCTGTGCGGTGACCGCGCTGGGCAGGTTCGGCCGGTTCTTCCTCGGCCGGCTCTGGGACGTGTACGGCCAGGGCGTTCTGGCGTGGTCGCCGATCTGACCCGCGGAGAGGAGTGGTGGGCATGGAGCCCGTTCGGGGGTCGGTCGAGCTGGACCTCTCCGCCGACGTTCTCTGGGACGTCTTCCGGCGCCCCGACCGGTGGCCCTGGTGGAACGCCTGCATGGCATGGGTGGGCACCCGGGAGCTCTCCCAAGGGGGCCGCCTGGTCTGGCTCTTCGAGCCACTGCGCTGGTGGTACCCCTACCTGATGCCCGCCGTCGCCACCCTGGTGGAGGTGGACGAGGGCCGTCAAGTGACCTGGGAGGTCACCGCGTTCCCCGGATTCCGGGCGCGGCACTCGTACACGATCGAGCCGTTGGGACCGGGCCGGTCCCGGTTCAGCTCGTGGGAGCAGGCGGCGGGTCCCGCCTTCCGGGCGGCCGAGGCGTTCTGGCTCGCCCACTTCACCTTCGTCAGGAACGCCTCGCTGCAGGGCGCGCGACTGCTCGCGGCCCGGTTCCGGCAGGAGGGCCGTCTCGACCCGGCCACCCTGCCGCGCCGCCGCCGGATGCCGCTGGCCGGCGCACGGGACGTGCTGGGCGCGGCGGACGTGCTCCGGCTGCGCTACCAGGAACTGGCACCCGGCGTCTGGGCGGTGATCGGCGGAGGCGGCAACTCCCTTGTCGTGGAGTCCCTGGGCGAGGTGCTCATCGTCGACCCCAAGACTCCCCCGTTCAGCCGACTGCTCAGCCGTTGGATCGACCGGGAGTTGGGCGGCCGGTGCAGCACCGTGATCGACACCCACCACCACTACGACCACACTTTCGGCAACCCGGAGTACGACGAGGCGGCGATCGTGGCACACACCTCCGTCCCCCACCTCATGCTCCGGCGTGACGGCGGGTTCTGGCGCAGGCATCCCGCCGGGATGCCTCAGCCCGAGAACCTGGTCGTCGGCACGGACCACCTGCGGGTCGGGGACCAGGACGTCACCGTCCACCATCTCGGCAGGGCGCACACCGTCGGCGATCTCGCCGTCCACCTCCGCCGGAACGGACAGGACATCGTGGCGACCGGCGACGTCGGCTGCCCGGACCACTACCCCTTCCTCGACACCGGGGAGGGCGGAGCCGACCTCCCCGGTTGGGCTGCCGCGGCCGAAGCGCTGGCCGAGCGCTACCCGGACGCCGTGTTCGTACCGGGGCACGGCGCCGTCGGCTCGGCCCGTGAGCTGCGCCGAGGTGCCGACTACCTCCGCTTCCTCCGGGACTCGGTGATCGGGTCGGTCCACGACGGCCTGGACGAGGACGGCGCGGTGCGCAACGTGGACGTCTCGTCCTGGCGGCTGGCGATGCTGCCGGTCATGCGGTACGGAACGGCGTTCACGACGTCGGGTTCCAACGTCCGCAGGGCGTTCCGCCTGCTGTCGGGAACGGGCCGGGAGGGAGCGAGCCGTTCAAGTGGATAGGCGGCGGTGTTGCCGCAGTGCTCTTGGCCGGGTCGCTGATCTCCGTCCTCAACGGCGGGCGGCCACCGGTTGGCAGCCGGCGGCGCGGGCGGGCGCCGACGTCCTGGTGCGGTGGGGCCGCGTCCTCCACGCCCTGGAGCCGGCGCACCCCAAGGGGCCGCAGGAGAACGCCGTCGACGCGTGGCGGGACTACGCCGAGGTGCTGGTCCGCTCCCCTGTGACACGGTCTGCCCGCCCGCGCCGCTCATCAGCGGGCGCCGGCCGCCTGCGTCGAGCGAGTCCGGGTGGAGGCGGCCCGGCGGGCACTCACCGAGGCCGACGAGCCGGTGGCCGCACTCGCCCGCCGTCGCGGCCGGAGGCGGCCCGGGTGTCGCCGGAGGTCTGGGCGGGACGACCGTGGCGGCCGCGACTCGTGGACGAGCTGCGACGCGGCCGCTCGACAACGGGGTCGGGTACGACGACGGGCACGCCGGTGGGCACGCGGGCGCCGGTGATGCGGGCAAGATCCTCGTCGCCGGCGCTGACCCTGGTGGTGACGGGGGTGATGCCGGCGGTCGTCATCATGCGGGCCATCTCGCGGCGCTGGCTGGGCAGCACCAGCGTGACGACGGTGCCGGACTCTCCGGCCCGGGCCGTGCGCCCGCCCCGGTGCAGGTAGTCCTTGTGGTCACCCGGCGGGTCCAGGTTGACGACGAGGTCGAGCCCGTCGACGTGGATGCCCCGGGCGGCCACGTTGGTCGCGATCAACGCGGTCACCTGGCCGGTGCGGAACTGGTCCAGGGTGCGGGTGCGCTGCGGCTGGGACTTGCCACCGTGCAGGGCGGCCGCCTTCACCCCGTTCGCCAGCAGGTCCCCCACCAGGCGGTCCGCGCCCTGCTTGGTGTCGATGAACATGATCACCCTGCCGTCACGGGACGCGATGTGGGCGATCGTGGCGTTCTTGTCGAAGTTCTGCACGTGCAACACGTGGTGCTCCATGGTGCTGACCGCTCCCGCGGACGGGTCCACCGAGTGCGTGACCGGGTCCTTGAGGAAGCGCCGCACCAAGCGGTCGACGTTGCGGTCCAGGGTGGCGGAGAACAACATCGTCTGGCCGCCTCCGGCGACCTGTTCGAGGATCTCGGTGACCTGGGGCAGGAAGCCCATGTCGGCCATCTGGTCGGCCTCGTCGAGCACCGTGACGCCGACCCGGTCCAGCCGGCAGTCGCCGCGCTGGATCAGGTCCTTGAGCCGGCCCGGGGTGGCCACCACCACCTCCGCCCCGCGGTTCAGCAGCCACGCCTGCCGGCTGATCGACGTCCCGCCCACGACGGTCGCCATCCGCAGGCGTACGGCGCGGGCGTAGGGGGTGAGTGCCTCGGTGACCTGCTGCGCGAGCTCGCGGGTGGGGACCAGCACCACGGCCAGCGGGTAACACGGCTCGGCCCTCTGCCCAGCGGTGCGCGCCAGCACGGCGAGGCCGAACGCGATGGTCTTGCCGGAGCCGGTCCGGCCTCGTCCGAGGAGGTCGCGGCCGGCCAGCGAGTTCGGCAGCGTTGCGGCCTGGATCGGGAACGGCGCGGTGACGCCCTGGCGGGTCAGCACCGACAGCAGCGGCTTCGGCATGTCCAGCTCGTCGAAGGACTCGACGGCCGGCAGTGCCGGGGTGGTGCCCACCGGCATCGCGAACTCGCCCTGCGCGGAGGGACCCCAGGGGGCACTGCGGCCGGAGGGGCGTCGGCCTCCGGCGGGCCGGTCGCCGTAGAAGGAGCCTCCACTGGCACGGGAGCCGGCCGCGGAACGGAGGTCGGCGTTGTGGTACGAGGAGCGACTGGAGCGGGCCATGCGGAACCTTCCTCGGGGCGGCACGTCACGAGGAAGGCTCCGTGGCGCCGGGCGCCGGGCGGAGACCGCAAGGGAACGGGCCGGAAGTGTGACGGGCGGAGCGTGGACGGTGGAACCGTGCGGCAGGTCACCCACGGTCGGCGCTCACCGTGGAGGGCGGGAGCGAAGAACCTCGAACCGCGGGCCGTCACAGCAGGGCACCGATCCGGGCGCGGCGCTGTGCGTCTCACGTGGAAACGGCCGCCGGTGGCGGAGCCAAGGGCCTGAACGGCCGGGAGGATGCGCCGTGGCGCAATGACCGAGGGGCCCGCACCGGGCATGTACGCGGTGCGGGCCCCTCGCTGCTGGGCAGGTGCCGTGGCAGAAGAACTACAGCGGGCGAATGTTCTCGGCCTGCGGGCCCTTCTGGCCCTGCGTGACGTCGAACTCGACCTTCTGGCCCTCAAGCAGCTCACGGAAGCCGTTGGCGTTGATGTTCGAGTAGTGGGCGAAGACGTCGGGGCCGCCACCGTCCTGCTCGATGAAGCCGAAGCCCTTCTCCGAGTTGAACCACTTCACAGTGCCATTAGCCATTAAGAAATCTCCTTCAAGGGACTGCCCGAAGCACGCACGGTGCGGGCTTCGAGTCACCGCATGGAGCGCCCACCGGAAAAAGAGCCGGGGAACAGAAAATGCGCCTGCAATACATCAGCAGGCGCACACAAAGTTCATGGGAACCACTACTGCAACTGAATCGACTGTAGCAGGCCACGGCCCGCCGCGGTGGGATGTTTCACCCCCGGTTCCGGCGAAGCCTTCCCGCCGGGCGGCCGTCCCTTGCCGAAAGGACCGTGAACACGCTTGGAGAGCAAGCCCCTTGAGCATGTTGCCGCACCCCGTCGGGGCCGACGGCCCCCAGAGGAGAACGGAGCCACCGCCGGCGCAGGCCCCTACGTCGGCCAGGAGGAGGCGCCCGCTGGAGATCGGCGACGCTGCCAGAACGGACTGTCGGGCCAGCGCTGTTCGAGGGCGTAGTAGGCGGCGTGGTTGCGCCGGTAGGCGGCGGTGACCCTCGCGAGGTCGGCGGCGTAGTGGTCGAGGGCGCGCGGGTCTCCGTCGAGGTGGGCGTGGACGGCGGCCCCGGCTGCCTGTCCGGTGTAGAGCGCGGTGAGGATGCCCTGGGAGGAGAGCGGGTCATAAGCGGCGGCCGCGTCGCCGGCGGCGGTCCAGCCGGCGCCGTGGACACGGTCGAGGTGGGCGGTGTGGGCCGGTGCGCGGGTGGGCGGAGCGGACGGTGGGACGGGGTGGGCGGCGGCGCGGGCCGCTGTGGGGCCGGTGTCGGCCAGGCGGCGACGGAAGGCGTCGGCGTCGGTGCGGGCGGCGGGCAGGCCGGCGTCGGTGAAGAACGCGACGAGGAGCCGGCCGCCGGGCAGCAGGGCGCTGTACCACCAGCCGTCGGGCACGGCTTCGACGAGCGTGGTGCCGTCCGCGGTGGCGCCGGGGCCGAGGGCGAGGTGCAGCGCCACCAGCCGGTCGCCGACGACGCGGCGGGCGCCGTGGGTGGTGGCGACGGCGGCTCGGCGACCGGTGGCGTCGACGAGGTGGCGGCAGTGCACGGTTCGACCGGCGAGCACGAGGGTCCAGGTGGAGTCCCCGTAAGGGCCTGCAGGACGGACGGGGGCCTCGCGGACGTCCACGCCGGCCTCCGCGGCTGCGGCCCGCAGGCGGCGGTCGAACAGCGCGCGGTCCAGGTGCCAGCCGGGCCCGTACGGGTCGTTGATGCTGTCGACGGACCCCGCTTGGGGCGATCCCCACGCCGAGCGGTTGCCGTAGCAGGGCAGGTGCCCGTCGCCGGGGACCGTGTCGGCCACGCCGAGGTCGCGCAGCAGCATGCGTGCGGCGGCCGGCAGGGCCTCGCCGACCTGCGGCGGGCCGCCCGGGGCGTGGGCGAGCAGGACGCTGCGCCCCCGGGCGGCCAACGCGAGGGCGGCGGCCGAACCGGCCGGCCCGCCGCCCGCCACGACGACGTCGTACTCGACCGTCACGAGCCACCCGCGGTCGGCGTGCCGGACTCCTCCCCGAAGGGGTCGAGCTTGTCGAAGTACCCGATGGTGACCTCCTCGGCCGAGAGCCCGGTGAGCGCGAGGACGTCGCCGGCCACCTGCGCGGTGAGGGCGTCCTCGGCGAGGATCGAGGCGGACACGTGGATGGCGCTCAGGTTCCGGTGGTCGGAGACGCCTTCGAGCGGGAAGCCGGGCGTGGACTCGACCTGCATCCGCTCCGGGAAGCGCCCGTCGCCGACGGTGTACGGGCGGACCTCGACGATGCCGAAGTCGTACCACTCGGCGACGGCCTGTTCGAGCTGCTCCTTGTAGTCCGGCGACCTGAGGCCGCGCAGCCAGGAGGCCCGGCGGGCGAACGCGGCCTCGCGGCCGTCCTCGTCGGTCGCGGCGGTCTCCTTGTTGACGATCCGGTAGTCGCTCTCCTTGAGGACGTGGTTGGGCACCCGTGCGGGCCAGAAGGTGGGCAGGTAGGGGTCGTAGCGGGGGCCGAGCTGCTTGGCCGACTCGTAGCCCGAGCGGCAGCTGGCGGTGTCGGTCTGCCAGGGGACGGCCATCCAGCGGGTCAGGTCGCCGGGGCCCGACTGGTGCAGGGGCCCGTCGGGGCCGAGCGCGCGGGCCTGGGTGAGCTCGTCGCCGTAGTCGGGTTCGACGGTGCCCTCGGCGCGGTGGCGGATGCGCAGCGGTTCGCTGTACATCGTGGCGTGCCGGATCGGCCAGGTGACCTCGCAGCCGGGGTGGAAGGCGTCGGCGAGGCAGAAGTCGAGGGCGGCGCGGTCCAGCAGGCCGGGCTGGTCGGCGACCGGCGCGTCCTCCAGGCGCGGCGGGAAGCCGGGCCACGGCGTGGTCGTGAACTCGCCCTTCGTCCAGGCGAGGAGGATCGAGTCCTGGGTCGGGGAGAGCGTGAGGTACTGGAGGAGCGATGTGGGGATGCTCTTCATGCCGTCGCCGTAGATCCACGGCCAGGGCATCGGCGAGAGGCCGTCGCGCTCGGGGTCCCGCAGCGACGTGTAGACCTGGCGGCGCAGTTCCTCGTGCGTCGCGGAGGGATCGGCGAGCTTGGCGAGGTGGTCGGGGGCGAGGAAGTGCTCGGGCCCGCCGAAGCCGAAGTGGGTGGCGAATCCCTTGTTCACCCACTGGAGTTCGCAGAAGCGGCGCAGGATCGGTTTGACGTCCCGGTCGAAGTTGACGGTCTTGGCCGGCTCCAGCGTGCCCTGGGTGACGAAAAGGTCGTGGAGCAGGTCGTACAGGGTGCGCGCGGTCTTGATCTCGGGCGCGTAGTTGGGCGGGGCCACCACCACCCAGGCGGGTTCGACCCGGACCGGTGTGCCGCCGATGGTCACGGTGGCGGTGACCGGGCCGTCCGAAGTGTCGTCGCACCAGCCGTCGTTGTTGCCGTACGAGACGAGTTCGCCGCCCCGGGGGTTGCGGGAGGTGCCGAGGCCGCCGAGGACGACGAGGCGACCGGCGTCGTCGGTGTGCATCGAGCCGAGCGGGACGGGCGTGCCGAGGAAGGACCCGCCGGTGAACTCGACGGACTCCTTGCCGCCCGCCGTCAGGGTCTTGCGGCCGGGGTCGATGACGAGGCCGGCCCGGTCGGTCACCTTCGCGTTGCGCCGGGGCTCGGGCTTGTCCTTCATGTCGGGGATGTCCAGCGGCAGGCTGAACTCGTACCAGGCGGCCTTCTTGTTGGCCACGTGCACGGACCACTCGATGTGCACCTGCGGATCGGCGAGCGTGAGCTCGCGCACGACCCGGCCGTCCGCGCCGTAGCCGTAGAGCCGGAAGCGGGCGGCCTGGCGTTTGACCGCGCCCTGGTCGTCCTTGTAGAAGCCGGGCTGCTCGGCCGGTGGGTCGGGCACCTCGGGGCCGTGGAACCAGCCGTCCTCGCGGGCGCTGTTGCCGACCCGGGCGATGCCGATCGCGGGGTGGATCTTGACGTAGGCGATGTCGTTGGTCAAGGAGCGTTCCTTTCCGCGGGCTCGGGGCGCGGGCGTCATGGGCGCGCGCCCCACACGTCAGCGTCTTCGGTAAGCGAACCATCGAGGTTGAGGGCGCGCCCGGGTGACGTGGGGGCGCACGGGAGCACGTGCGCGCCGCCAAGGAGGCCGGAAGGGCACTCACCGCGGGCGGCGGTCCAGGTGGCGCAAGTTGTCCGACGCGCCGACGGAGAACCCATTCAACCCGTGAATCGTCCGGAAAACCACGCGTCACACTGGTCGAATTACGACCCTCCAGTACGGACCAAGTCGTAATCGGAGTATGGACTTTGGCATGTCCGTCGCGTAGCGTGGCGCCGTCGACCCCATCGGCCACTTCAGTCTCCGGGGGTTTCACTTGGGATCCGAGTATTCGATCGCCATCATCGGCATGGGATCTCGTGGCTGCAGCATCCTTGAGCGAATCATCACGCTGGCATTGAAGCCGGAAAAGCAGGGCGCGCCGCCAGGTCCGTTTCGAATAGAGATAATCGACCCCTTATCCGAGGGTGAGGGCCTTCATTCCGTCACCCAACCCGACTATCTGCTGCTGAACACCCTGTGCGGCGAGATATCGATGTTCCCCGACGCCGACGCGGTCGGGGCCGATGCGGGCGAGGCCGGCCCGAGCCTGTACGAGTGGGTCACCGAACGCGGCCTGCGGCTGGCCGAGGACGGGCACACGGTCGGCCGCTCCGGTCGCCCCGTCCGGCCCGACGACTTCCTGCCCAGGCGGGTGCTCGGCGAGTACCTCCGGTGGTTCTTCGCCCGCCTGCGCGACCGGGCGCCGTCCTGGATGAGCGTGAACCTGCACCGCACCGAGGCCACGGCCCTGTCCTCCGACCCGGACGCGGGCGTGCGGATCGAACTCGCCGACGGGACGACGGTCAGCACCGATTACGCCTTCGTGACCGTCGGCCACGTCCCCAATCGGGAGAAATCCTCGCCGCCCGCGCAGAAATCCCACCCGGCCACTTCCCGGCACATCACCGACCCTTATCCGCTGCCCGACAAACTTGCCGCTGTCGCGCCGACGGATTCGGTCGCCGTCGGCGGTTTCGGCCTGTCCGCCATGGACATCATCGCGGCATTGACGGTGGGCCGCGGCGGCCGGTTCGTCCGCGACGGCGGGCGATTGCACTACCGGCCCGGCGGCGCCGAACCGAGAATTCTGCTGTATTCCCGTTCCGGCGTTCCGTTCCGGGCCCGCCCGCACCGCGCACGAATGCACAGCCGTTTTCAGCCGGTCGTCCTCACCCGGTCGGCGGTGGCCGCGCTGCGGGCCGCCGGGCCCGTGGACTTCGAGGACGACCTGTTCCCGCTGATGCTGGCCGACATGCGGATCGCCTACCACCGGTGCCGCGCCCTGGTCGAGGGCGGCGAGGACGCCGAGGTGACGCTCGCCGCCGAACTGACCGCGGCGGCCGAGACGGACAAGCTCGCCGCGACGCTCGACCTGCTCGACCAACTGCACGGCCCCTTCGACCCCTTGAAGGCCTGGGACGACTCCGCGGCCATGGCACTGCAGGACAGCCGCGCCTACCAGCGCTGGCTGGCCGAGACGGTCCGCCGCGATCTCGTCGAGGCCGGGCACGGCCTGGACCGCAGTCCCGTGAAGGCGGCCCTGGAGGCGGTCCGCGAGGTCCGCGACACGCTCCGGGACGCCGTCAACTTCGGCGGCCTGACCAGTGCCTCCCTCGACCGCTTCCTGCGATCCACCGTGCCGCTGATGAACCGGGCGGTGGTGGGCCCGCAGAAGGAGCGCCACGCCGAACTGCTCGCCCTCATCGAGGCGGAGGTCGTGCGCACCCCCTTCGGCGCCGCGCCGTCGGTCCGCCGCAACGACGACACCGGCCACTGGACGATCGCCTCCACCCGCCTGGTGACACCGCACCGCGAGGACGTCGACTGGCTCTGCACGGGCAACTCGCCGTGGCCCGCCGTGGACTCCTCCGCCAGCCCGCTGATCCGTTCCCTCCACGAGACCGGACGGATCCGCCGACTGCTCCCGGACAGCGGCGCCGTGCGGGGCGCCGACGTCGACGCCTCGCTGCACCCGGTCGACGCCGCCGGCGTGAGCGACCGGCGGCTGTGGCTGATCGGGCCCCTGTGCGAAGGGGCGACGTTCTACAACCACCTCGTCCCGACCCCCGGATACTCCCGCGCCTTCGTCGACGCCCACCGCTGTGTCGCGGAACTCCTCGCGCTGGAGAACGAAAGGAACCCCCAGTGACCACCAACGCCACCGCCGGCCGCCCCGGCGCCGCCAACGAGCAGGACGAACTCGCCAAGGGCCAGTGGAACGACGCGTACCGGCTGGAGGAGGGCCACGCCAACCTGTGGGGCGACCCGCCGGTTCCCTACGTGGTGAACGCGGCGAAGCTGTTCGCCGACCACTCGGCCTTCGTGGTCCTGGACCTGCCGTGCGGTGACGGCCGCAACCTGCCGCCCCTCGCCCAGGCCGCGACGGTCGTCCTGGGCGGCGACACGTCCCGCAACGCGATCGGGATCGCCCGCCAGGTGGTCGCCGGGGCCAACGCCGACAACGTGGTCTTCAAGGTGACCGACGCGTTCGCGACCGGGCTGCCCGACGACTCCGTCGACGGGATCTTCTGCTGGGACCTCCTGGGCCACCTCACCGAGCCCGTCAAGGCGTTGCAGGAGCTGTACCGGATCTGCCGCCCCGGCGGGCACGTCGTCGCGAACATGTGGACGATGAACGACTGCCAGGTGGGCGACCCCGGCATGAAGGAGGTCAGGCCGAAGGAGTACCTGGACCACGCCGACTTCTACTGCCGCTTCTTCGACCGCCCCGACCTGGACGCCTACCTCGCCGACTGCGGGCTCACCGACGAGGTCGCCGCGGTGGAGCTGCTCCGCTGGATGGAGCCCCCGCACGCCGGCTACCGGCCCTACTTCCACGAGCACGAGAGCCTGGCCTTCACCATCCGCAAGAAGGGCCGATGACCCGTGGCGGCGCCACTGACCGGACGGATCACGACCGGCCCGCACGAGCTGTTGCACGACGAGGTGCTCGCGCCCCAGTTCGAGTTCGAGCTGGAACACCTCCTGCCCTGGTACCTGGCGATCGAGAAGGTCCTCGCCCTTGAGTACCGGCGGTTGGGCCTGATCGACGCCGGGCAGGCCGAGCTGATCGGCAAGGCGCTGCACGGCATCACGGCGACCGCGATCACCGCCGATCCCGAGCACAACATGTCGGACATCGCCTTCGCGCTGGAGCGGTACGTCGACCACCGGCTGCCCGCTCCCGTCCCGGCCTGGCACGTCGACCGCAGCCGCAACGACCTGCAGGCCTGCGCGCAGGTGATGTTCGCCCGGCACCAGCTGTCCCTGACCGCCGACGCCCTGCTCGCCTTCGGGCGCTCCGCGCACCGGCTGGCCGGGCGGACCGCCGAGCTGCTCATGCCCGGGTACACCCACGCCCAGGCGGCGCAGGTCATCACCCCCGGCTACTACCTCGCCGCGGTCGGCGAGGAGGTGCTGCAGGCGGCCCGCCGGCTCCTCACGGCCTACGACGAGATCGACCTGTGCCCGCTGGGCGCCGGCGCGATGGCCGGCCAGGAACTCCCCTGGGACCGTGACCGCTCCGCCCGGCTGCTCGGCTTCGCCGGCCCGCGGCCGCACGCCCTCGTGGCGGTCGCCTCGCGGGACTGGGCGCTGCGGATCACCGGCGAACTGTCGCAGTTCGGCGTCGTGCTGAGCCGCTTCACCACCGACCTGATCTCCTGGGGCAGCAGCGAGTACGGCTTCATCGACCTGCCGGACGCCTACGCGGGAATCTCGTCGGCGATGCCGCAGAAGAAGAACTTCCCGCTGCTGGAACGGATCCGCGGCAAGACGGCCCACCTCACCGCCTTCCACCTGGACGTGCTGACGGGCCAGCGGAACACCGCGTACTCCAACTCGGTGGAGGTCTCCAAGGAGGCCGGAACCCACGTCCTGACGGCGTTTCGGACCGCCCGCAGCGCGCTCGCCCTCGCCACCGCCGTCCTGGACAACCTGGAGTTCCGCGCCGACCGGATGCGCGAGGCCTGCGAACGCGAGTACCTCGGCGGTTTCACCCTCGCCAACCTGCTGACCCTGGACGAGGGCATCCCCTGGCGCATGGCCCAGGTGGTGGCGGGCGGCTACGTCCTGGCCGCCATCGAGCAGGGCGCGGCGCCCCAGGACGTCCGGCCGCAGCTCCTGCGCCGGGTCGCGAAGGAGCACGGTTTCGAAGTCGCCGAACCGCAGCGCCTGCTGGCGACCGCGTTCGACGCCGAGGCCGGCCTGCGGCGGAAGGTCTCCGCCGGGTCGACCCAGCCGGCCCAGGTGCGCGCCGTGCTCACCGCCCAGTGCGGCCGCTACGACGGGTTCGAGGCGGCCTGGCGGACGCGCAGCGACCGGGTGCGCGAGGCCGTGGCGGAGTCCGACCGCCTGCTGGGCATCACGTCCGCCTGAACGGACCGTCACGGACGGCCAATGAGGGAAACGACATGTTCATAGGAAAGGAAGCGGGCATCGGGGTCGCCAACGGCACCTTCGGGGAGCTGCTGCAGGGGATGCTGCTCGAACGCCGGCGCCGGTTCCTGGTGACCTTGCCCATCGACGCCTGGTCGACGGCGGTCTTCCGGGCCACCGCGACGACCGACGAGATATCGGTCAGTCCCGCCTCGAAGCACAAGTCCCGACAGCTGGCCACCCGCATCCTGCGGGCCCACGGCTACACCGGCGGCGGCACACTGGAACTCGACACCGCGATACCGGAGGGCAAGGGGCTGGCCAGCTCGTCGGCCGACCTCGTCGCCACCGCCCGCGCCGTGGCCGACGCGCTGGGAGTCACCCTGGACGAAGCGGCGACCGAGCACTTCCTCCGCGGGATCGAACCGTCCGACGGCGTCATGTACGCGGGCATCGTCAGCTACTACCACCGCGAGGTACGGCTGCGGGAGCGGCTCGGCTTCCTGCCACCGCTCACCATCGTGGCGCACGACCCGGGCGGCACGGTGAACACCGTCGACTTCAACCAGTCGGCCGCGGCACCGACCCTCCGGGAACGCCGCGAATACCGGGACCTGCTCGACGCCCTGGGCACCGCCGTGAGCTCCGGCGACCTCGCCGCGATCGGCCGGGTCTCCACCAGGAGCGCCGAGTTGCACGCCCGGCGGACCCCCCGGCCGGACTTCGAGGAGATGCGCGGGATCTGCCGGGACCACGACGGGCTCGGACTGGTCGTCGCCCACAGCGGCACCGTCCTCGGCATCCTCCTCGGCGAGCACGGCACCGACCCGGAGCGGGTCGAGCAGGTCCTCGCCCGCTGCGCCCGCCTGCCGGGCACGGTGCAGGTCCACCGCACCCTGGGCAAGGCCGATTACGACGCCCCGCCCCCCTTCGTCCACCACGCCGGCTCCATCGGAGGAGACTGTGCTCTTTGACAGTGTTGTCGACGCGATAGGCCACACCCCGCTGGTCCGGCTGCGTCTCGACGCGGCCCCGGGCGTGGAGGTCTTTGCCAAGCTGGAATGCCAGAACCTCTTCGGCATGAAGGACCGGGTCGCCCGCAACATCATCCTGACGGCCAAACGGACCGGCGACCTGCCCGACGGCGCCGCGATCGTCGAGAGCTCCTCGGGGACGATGGCCCTCGGCGTGGCACTCGTCGGCCGCGCGCTCGGCCACCCCGTCCACATCGTCACCGACCCGCGGATCGACGAGATCACGCTGGCCAAACTGCGTTCCCTCGGCTGCGAGGTCCACATCGTCAGGGCGATGACGGGGACCGGCTGGCAGGGCGCCCGCCTGGAGCTCCTGGCCCGGCTGCGCGCCGAACTCCCCGGCGCGTTCTGGCCGGACCAGTACGGCAACCCCGACAATCCGGCCGGCTACCGCGCACTGGCGGCCGAACTGCTGGACGATCTCGGCGAGTTCGACGTGCTGGTCGGCTCGGTCGGCAGCGGCGGCTCGCTCTGCGGCACGGCCCGGCGGTTACGGACCACCCTGCCGGAGCTACGGGTGGTCGGGGTGGACTCCGTCGGCAGCGTGCTGTTCGGGCAGCCCGACCAGCCCGGACGCAAGCAGAGCGGCCTCGGCAACAGCCTCATGCCGGGCAACCTCGACCGGCGGCTGATCGACGAGGTGCACTGGCTCAACGACCTGGAGGCCTTCACCGCGACCCGCGACCTCGCCCGCGAACAGCAGATCTTCGCGGGCAACACCTCCGGATCCGTCTACCAGCTGCTGCGCCACCTTGCGGCCGGCGCAGCCCCGGGGACGCGGATCGTCGGCATCCTCCCCGACCGCGGCGACCGCTACACCCGCACCATCTACGACGACGACTACTGGACCGAGCACCGGGTCGACCAGCAGGTACCCGCCGCCGAACCGGTCACGATCGCCCCGGACCGGGTCGCCGAGAGCTGGTCCCGCGCCGAGGAGATCGAACGCTCCGCGGACCGCCAGCGCCTGCTCTTCGTCGAGTCGAACACCACCGGCACCGGCCTGCTGGCGCTGCGGCTCACCCGGGACCTCGGGCTCACGCCGGTCCTGCTCACCAACTCCCCCGAACGCTACCCGGGCGTGGCCGCCACCGGCTGCGAGGTGGTCACCTGCGACACCAACTCCGCGGCGGCGCTGCGCCAAACCGTCCGCGCCAACTGGCGCCGGGAGGAGATCGCCGGGGTCGCCACCACCAGCGACTTCTACCTCCCCACGGTGGCCGGGCTCACCACGCTCCTGGGCCTGCCGGGGAACTCCGTGGAGAGCATGACCGCCTGCCGCGACAAGACCGTCACCAGGGCGCGGCTGGCGGAGGCCGGCGTCCGGCAGCCGCGGTTCGCGATCCTGGCCGACCCGGCGGAGGTGCCGCAGGCGGTGGCCCGGACCGGCCTCCCCTGCGTGGTCAAGCCGGCCGACGACAGCGGCTCCAACAACGTCCTGCTGTGCACCACCGCCGAGCAGGCGATCGCGCAGAGCCGGGTGATCCTGGCCGAGACCGTCAACGTCCGCGGGCAGGCCACCGCCGGCACGGTGCTCGTCGAGGAGTACCTGGACGGACCGGAGTTCAGTGTCGAGACGTTCAGCTGGGCCGGCGAGGTGCACTGCGTCGGGATCACCCAGAAGCACCTGGCCGGCCCGCCGCACTTCGTCGAGCACGGCCACGTCTTCCCGGCCGCCCTGGCGCCCCGCGTGGCGAACGGACTGGCCGAGGCCGCCCGGCGGGCCGTGCGGGCGGTCGGGCTGACCAACGGCGCCGCACACACCGAGGTGCGGCTCACCGACGAAGGCCCGGCCGTCATCGAGATCAACGGCCGGCTGGCGGGCGGGATGATCCCGGAGCTGATCCGGCTGTCCACCGGGATCCACCTGCTGGAGGAGCAGGTGCGGGCCGCACTCGGCCGCCCGCCCCGGCTGGACCGCGCCCCGACCGGGGCCGCCGCCATCCGCTTCCTGCTCGCCGACCGCGAGGGCACCTTCTCGCACGTCGCCGGGATCGAGGCGGCGCAGGCCCTCGAAGGCGTCCGGCATGTCACCGTCACAGCTCGCCCGGAACAGCGGGTGGAGCCCGCCCGGAACGCATACCATCGGCTCGGCTACGTCATCGCCGAGGGCGAATCCCCCGACGTGGCCGCCGAGTTGTGCGCCAAGGCGCACGACGAACTCACGATCGTGCTGCGAGAGCGGAACACATGACCAAAGCGCAATCCACCGCGAGCCCGGTACCCACCGCCGACAGCTGGCCACGGCAGAGAGCGGCCGTGCTGCGGGACGCGGTGGGCGTCGGGCTCGCGGTCGGCGCCCTGGGCCTGTCCTTCGGCGCCCTGGCCGTCGTCGCGGGCTTCTCCGTGCTGCAGAGCTGCGTGCTGTCCCTGCTGATGTTCTCCGGGGCCTCGCAGTTCGCCGTGATCGGCGTCCTCGGCGCCGGCGGCGCGGCCCTCACCGGCGCGGCGACCGCGGCCCTGCTGGGGGTGCGCAACAGCCTGTACGGGCTGAACCTGTCCGCCCTGCTTCAGGTCGGCGGCCTGCGGCGGGTGGCCACGGCGCAGCTGGTGCTGGACGAGAGCTCGGCGATGTCCATGGGCCGCGGCACCGAGCGAGAAGCGCGGCTGGCCTTCCACGCCACCGGGGCGGCGGTCTTCGTCTGCTGGAACCTGGCCACGCTCGCCGGCGCGCTCGGTGCGAAGGTCCTGCCCGACCCGGAGGCGCTCGGTCTGGACGTCGCGTCGCCCGCGGCGTTCGTCGCGCTGCTGATGCCGCGGCTGCGCGAGCGGCGGTACTGGGCGGTGGCCGCGGCGGCCGCCGCCGTCGCCCTCGCCGGGGTGCCGTTCCTTCCCGTCGGGGTGCCGGTGCTGCTCGCCGGACTCGTCGCCGGACTCGCCGGCCCGGCGCTGCGGAAGGAGAGCCGCTGATGTGGACCGCGATCCTGCTCGGCAGTCTCGGCGTCTACCTGCTCAAGCTGGCCGGGCTGTGCGTACCGGAGTCGGTGCTGAAGCGGCGGCGCGTCCAGGAGGTTTCGGCGCTCCTGCCGGTCGCCCTGCTGGCGGCGCTGGTCGCGGTGCAGACCTTCGGCAGCGGCCACCACCTCACGCTGGACGCCCGCGCGGCCGGCTTCGGCGTGGCCGTGGTGGCCGCGCTCCTGCGGGCGCCCTTCCTCCTGGTCGTGGCGCTCGGCGCCGCCACCGCGGCGCTTCTGCGGCTGCTCAGTTGACGTAGCGTCAAATGATCGACGACTGACCGCGTATGCTCGGAGCGACTGGCGACGCGCGGCCGTACGGGCGAGTACGGGCAGGTCTGCGCGCGAGGACCGCCAGAGGTACCGCAGTGTCACCGGAAAGGAGACGGAGCCGACGGGCCCGGCCGGGCAACTGCGGCTCCAACTGCCCATGGGAATCGACCACCACGGCCGTACACACCGCCTGGACTGGGAAGACGTCACGCTGAGGGAATGGGACTGCACGGTCCTGTGGTCGGATCCGGCCGACCCCGAGGCCGGAATCGTCCTGGACCGCTCGGCCTTCTACCCGGGCGGCGGCGGCCAGCCGCCGGACCACGGCGTGCTGATCTGGCAGGGTGTGCAGACCACCATCGTCGGCACCCGCAAGGGCGACGACCTGTTCCTGCTGCCCGCCCCCGGCGACCCGGTCCCGCCTGCGGGCACCACGGTGACCGGCGCCCTCGACGACCGGCGGCGCACCTCCCTGATGCGCACCCACTCCGGGCTGCACGTCCTGTGCGGCACGGTCTTCCGGGACTTCGGCGCGCTGGTGACGGGCAACAGCATGGAGCCCGGCGAGGCCCGGATGGACTTCAACCTGCCGGAGGTGCCTCCGGGCTTCAAGCAGGCCCTGGAGGACGCCGTCAACGCGGAGATCGCGGCCGACCGCAAGATCGTGGTCCGAGTCCTGCCGAAGGACGAGGCCGAGGCCATCCCCGACCTGGTCCGGACCCAGTTCAAGGCCCCGCCCAGCATGCCCGAGGTCCGCGTGGTCGACATCGTCGGTCTCGACGCCCAGGCCGACGGCGGCACCCACGTGGCCTCCACCGGCCAGATCGGCCGCATCGTCGTCACCAAGGTGGAGAGCAAGGGCCGCCAGAACCGCCGGGTCAGGATCCGGCTGGAGCCCTGACACCACGGCCTGTCCTCGGCGGGCTCGGCCCGGGAACCGGTCGGCCGCCGGCGGGGCCGGGCCGGTGAGCCGGGGCGCCTCCGACTCCGGCCCCGCCGCGCAGCGCTGAGGCCCGAGGCCGTGGCCGGCCATGGCCGCACGGGCGGGGAAAACCCGCAGCCACCGAAATACCGACGGCTTGTCATGACTGAAACACTGTCGGACCGGGCATAAGGCCGTCAGCCACCGATGGCCTCGGCTGAAGCTCCCCCACGAGCCCAACCGAGGCCTGGCCGGCGACCGGGCCTGGACGTGACTCCCCCCACGGAGTGGCGACCAGGCCCGCATGGTGTTCAACCAGCGACACGCAGCGTACATGTCATATCGACGTAACGCTACTGCCTCGTGCCCGGCCGCTCGTCCGCCCGCGCGAATCGGCCGGTTCCGCGGGCTCCGCGCCGCTCATCGCAGCAGCTCATCCGGGCCCGGCCGGGCGTCCCGCGCGCCGGCGTCACCAGCGGTCTGCACCTGCGACCGGATCCGACGGTCGTACAGCTCCCGTACGGCGGCCAGGGTGGCGTCCGGCAGCGGCGCCAGATCGGCGGCGGCCGCGTTGGCCCGGGCCTGCGCCACGTTGCGGGCACCCGGGATCACCGTCGTCACCCCCGGCTGCTGGATGATCCGGCGCAGCGCCGTCTGCGCCGCGGGGGCGCCCTCGGGCACGAGCGCGGCGAACTCCTCCGCCGCCTCTTTCGCGCCCGAGCGCGTCTCCCCGTACGTCCGACGGCTTCACGGTCGACCTCCGGGTGCGTCAGCGGACAGGCGCTGGGCGAGGTGGACGGGGATCACGGAGAGCAGGACCAGGACGGCGGCCACGACGTTGACGACGGGGGCCTGGTTGGGGCGGGCCAGGTTGGCGTAGATCCAGACGGGCAGGGTCTGGACGCCGGGGCCGGCGGTGAAGGTGGTGACCACGATCTCGTCGAAGGAGAGCGCGAACGCCAGCAGCCCGCCCGCGAGCAGCGCCGACCGCACGGCCGGGAAGGTGACGTACCGGAAGGTCTGGAAGGTGTGCGCGCCGAGGTCGGCCGAGGCCTCCTCGGCCGAGGGCGACATCCGGCGCAGCCTGGCGACGACGTTGTTGAAGACCACGACGATGCAGAACGTGGCGTGCCCGATGACGACGGTGAGCAGTCCGAAGCCGAGGCCCGCCGGGCCGAGCACCGTGCGGAACGCGGCGTTGAGCGCGATGCCGGTGACGATGCCGGGTAGCGCGATCGGGAGGATCACCAGGAACGACACCGCCTGCCGGCCGAAGAACCGGTACCGCTGGACGGCGAAGGCCGTCATGGTTCCGAGGACCAGTGCCACCAGGGTGGCCCCCGCTCCCGCCTGCAGTGAGGCGACGAGCGCGCTGCGGGCGCCGTCGGACTGCCAGGCCCGCACCCACCACTCGGTGGTGAGCCCGGTCGGCGGCCAGGCGAAGGACCGGTCCCGGTTGAGCGAGTTGAGGAGGACCAGCAGCAGTGGCAGGTAGACGACGGCGAGGCCGGCGGCCGTGGCCGCGCGCAGCGCGATCCGGGTTCGGCGGGAGAGGATCACTGGTGTTCGCCCCCTACAGCGAGTCCAGGGCGCCGGTCCGGCGCACGGCGAGCAGGTAGCCGATGATCATGACCACCGGCACGCAGGACAGCGCGGCGGCCAGCGGCAGGTCGAGCGTCACGTTGTCGGCGATCGCGGTGCCCAGCACCTGGGTCTTCCCGCCGACGATCCGCACCGCGATGTAGTCGCCCAGGCTCAGCGAGAAGGTGAACACCGACCCGGCGAACACCGAGGGCTTGACCAGTGGAAGGACCACCGAGCGGAAGGTCCGCCCCGCCGAGGCGCCCAGGTCGGCCGAGGCGTCGAGGAGGTCGGGCGGCAGGTTCTCAAGCCCCGCGTAGACCGGCAGGATCATGTACGGCAGCCACAGGTAGGCGAGGACGACGATCACCGCCGCCGTGCCGTACCCGGGGCCGGCCAGTCCGAACGGGCCACCGAGCCAGTCGAGGACGCCGCCCTGGCTGAAGATCGCCCGCCAGGCGTACGCCTTGACCAGGTAGCTGGCCCAGAGCGGGGTCAGCACGGCCACCACGAGGAGCCTGCGGGTGCGCGGCCGGGCGATCCGGGCCATGTAGAAGGCCATCGGGAACGCCACCACGGCGTCGATCACCGTGACCGCGACGGCGATGCCGAGCGTGCGCAGGGCGATCGACCGGTAGACCGGCTCGGTGAGGACGGTGGTGAAGTTGGCCGTGTTCCAGATCCGGACGACGTCGGAGGTGAAGTCGTCGACCGTCCAGAAGGCCGAGAGGAACAGGACGGCGAGCGAGCCCAGGTAGGCCAGCACCAGCCAGGCCATCGGCGCCGCCAGCAGCAGCGCCAGCCGCAGTCCGGCGTACCGGTGCAGGACGGAGGCCGCCTGCCGCACGCCGCCCCGCCGCAGTGGCGGGGCGGCCAGGTCGGTCGCCATCGGTCAGCCCTTGATCTCGGTCCAGGCGGCGGTCCAGGCGGCGTAGTCGGTGCAGGAAGCCCCTCGGCCGTCCAGGCAGTTCTTGACCGGGGTGGTCCAGTAGTGGACGTTCTTCCAGTACGCCTCGTCGGTGGCGTGGAAGGTGGTGCAGAAGTTCTTGTCCGACGTCCGGTCGCAGGCCTTGGAGTTGGCCGGGGCCTCGCCGAACCACTCGGCGACCTGGGCGTTGGCCTTCGGCGAGACGATCCAGTTCATCCACTGGTAGGCGCAGTCGGGGTGCGCGGCCTTCGCCGAGACCATCCAGGTGTCCGACCAGCCGGTCGCGCCCTCCTTCGGCAGCACCGCCTGGACCGGCGCCTTGTCGGCCTGCGCCATGTTGGCGATCACCTGCCAGGTGGTACCGACCACGGTGTCGCCGGTCTTGAAGGAGTTCTCCGCCTTCTGGTAGTCGCTCCAGTACTCGCCGACCGACTTGTGCTGGGTCTTCAACAGGTCGACGGCCGCCTTGAGTTGGGCGTCGTCCAGGGCGTAGGGGTTCTTGATGCCCAGGTCCGGCCTGGTCTTCATCAGGTACAGCGCCGCGTCGGCGATGTAGATCGCGGAGTCGTAGGCGGTGACGTGGCCGGCGTAGGCGAAGGCGCCGTCGAAGACCACGCTCCACGAGTCCGGCGCCGGTGAGACCTTGTCGGTGCGGTACATCAGCAGGTTGGCACCGCGGCCGTGCGGGATGCCGTACATCCGGCCGTTCACCGAGTTCCACGGCTGGTTCTTCAGGCCGTCGAAGACGTCCGCGTAGTTGGGCACGAGATCGGTGTTGACGGGTGCGACATCGCCGGCCGCGATCAGCCGGAGCGTCGCGTCTCCGGACGCCGAGACCGCGTCGTACTGGCCGGTCTTCATCAGCGAGACCATCTCGTCCGAGGTGCCGGCGATCTTCGTGTTGACCTTGCAGCCGGTCTGCTGCTCGAAGGGGTGGACCCAGTCGACGTTCTTGTCGTCCGAACCGTCCTCGGCATAGCCGGCCCAGGCGACCAGGTTCACCTGACCCTCACCGGCGCCCAGGGACTGGAGCACCGGCAGTTTCGGCGGGTTCGGACCGTGGGTGCCGGCCGTTCCGGCGGTGCTGCCGCAGCCTGCGGCCAGCAGGACGGCGGCGGTGGCGGCGGCGGCCGCGGGACGGGCGATCGCGGGGATGCGCATTCGGTGTGTTCCGATCTTCGAGGAAGTGGTGGGGACGGGCTACTCGCCGACGCGGACGGTGTGCTTCCGCTGCCAGGCCAGCACGACGTCGGTGCCGCGGTGCCGGACGACGTCGGCCGAGCCCTCGTCGAGGTTCTGCCGGACGGCGGTCAGCCGCCCGCCGGCCTCCAGGTCGACCAGGAACCGGGTGTGGCCGCCCGCGTAGACGACCTCGGCCACCCGCCCGGTCGCCGACAGCTCGTCGGGTCCGGCGGGATCGTCCGGGTGCGCTATCCGGATCCTCTCCGGCCGGACGCTGAACAGCCCGGCCTCGCCCACGACCTGCTCGGCCGCCGCGCCGTCCAGCAGGTTGGCAGTGCCGACGAAGCCGGCGACGAAGGCCGTGGCCGGGCGCTCGTACACCTCGGCGGGCGAGCCGACCTGCTCGATCCGGCCCGCGTTGAACACCGCGACGCGGTCGCTCATCGTCAGGGCCTCGTCCTGGTCGTGGGTGACGAACACGAAGGTGATCCCGACCTCGCGCTGGATCTGCTTGAGCTCCACCTGCATCTCGTGACGCAGTTTCAGATCGAGTGCGCCGAGCGGCTCGTCGAGCAGCAGCACCTTCGGGCGGTTCACCAGTGCCCTGGCCAGCGCCACCCGCTGGCGCTGGCCGCCGGAGAGCCGGGCCGGCCGGCGCCGCTCGAAACCGTCGAGCCGCACCATCGCGAGCGCCGCGCGCACCCGCTCCGCCCGTTGTGCCCTGGGCACCCGGCGGACCATCAGGCCGTAGCCGACGTTCTGTTCGACCGTCATGTGCGGGAAGAGCGCGTAGTCCTGGAACACCGTGTTGACGTCCCGGTCGAACGGGGCGAGACCGGTGACATCGGCTCCGCCCAGCAGGATCCGGCCGGAGGTCGGCGGCTCGAAGCCCGCGATCATGCGCAGCACCGTGGTCTTCCCCGACCCGGACGGGCCGAGCATCGCGAAGAACTCGCCCTCACCGATCTCCAGGTCCACGCCGTCGACCGCGCGGACCTGGCCGTCGAAGGTCTTCGCCAGCCCTTCGAGGCGGACCGCCGCGCGCGCCGGAGCCGGTCGGGGCGGATCGTCGTCGCTCATCAAGTCGTGCGGCCCTCCTGGTCGGTGTCGCGCCATCGGTGTCATGCAACGGACCAACGGCCCGGCGCTCGGAAACCTAGGAGGATTCCCCCGATCCGGCCATGGACGCCCGCACGGACTTCCGCCGCCGAGTTGTGCGGCGCTACAGTCCGGCGCATGTCCGTGACGCTGCGCGAACTGCTTCGGGAAGAGGTCCTCGGCCTGCGGCTGTGCACCGGCGCCGCCGGTGTCGACCGCGTCGTGCGCTGGGTCGCGGTGACGGAACTCGCCGATCCGACACCGTGGATGACGGGGGGCGAGCTGCTCCTCACCACGGGCCTGCGGCAGCGGACCGGCGCCGCGCAGACCGCCTTCGTCCAGCGGGTGGCGGCCGCCGGCGCGTCAGGCGTGGGCTTCGGCACCGGCCTGAGCCATCCCGCGGTCCCGCGGGCGACGGTGGCCGAGGCCGAGCGGCTGGGCCTGGCGGTGCTGGAGGTGCCGTACGAGACGCCGTTCATCGCGGTGAACCGCCTGGTCGCCGAACGGATCGCGGCCGAGGACCACAGCGCGCAACGGCGGCTGGCCGATCAGCACGACCTGCTGCTCCAGTCCCTGCTGAACGGCGAGGGCCTGGCCGCGCTCCTGCGGGTGCTGCGGCGGACCTGCGGGTCCGAGGTCGCCGTGGTCGACCGCCACGGCACGGTCCTCGCCGCCGCCCCGGAGCGTTCCGACGCGCTCGCCGAGGAGCTGCGCAGGGCCGGGCCGTCATCCCCCGGGGAGCACGACGGGCCGCTCCGGCTGCCGGTGCAAGTCGACGGGACGGTCGCGGCGTTCCTCTGCCTGCGGTCGGCCGGCCACGCGGCGGACGTACTCCCGCACGCGGTCGGGCTGGTCGGTCTGGAGCTGGCCCGCCGGCAGGCCCACCTGGCCGGGCGGCGGGAACTGGTCGGCCAGGTCGTCGAGGACATCGTGCGGGACGTGATCGCACCGGCGGCCGCCGAACGCAGGCTCGACGCGTTCGGGCTCGACGCCAAGGCCGCCCACCGGGTCGTCCTGGGCCGCCTGGCACCGGACGGCGGAGGGCCGGCGGCGGACCGGCGACTGGCGCGACTGCCGTGGCTCGCCCCGGGCCGCCCCGACTCCCCCGAGCCGGTGCTCACCGCCGTGGTCAACCGGTACCTGGTGGCGGTGGTCCCGCAGTCCGCGCCCGCGGATGCGCTGGCCCGGCGGTTCGGCACCGCGCTGTCCGGGCTCGACACCCGCGCCTCGGTCGGGATCGGCGGCTGCTACCGGGGCGTCGACGGCCTGCGCTGGAGCTGGTTCGAGGCCCAGGCAGCCCTCACCAGGGGCCCCGGGGTCCACACCGGCGACCCGCTCAACCTGCCGCGCCTGCTGCTGTCCAGCCCCGGCCTGCCGGTCAAGCAGCTCGCCACCGAGGTGCTGCGCCCGCTCACCCGGTTCGACGAGGCCAACCAGGCGGACCTCGTCTCGACCCTGCACGCCTACCTGGGCGCGGACTGCTCGGTCCAGGCGGTCGCCGACCGGCTGTACGTCCACCGGAACACCGTCCGCTACCGGCTGGACCAGATCGAGCGCCTCACCGGTCGGTCGCTGCAGTCCATGCAGGACCGCTTCCAGCTCTGGCTCGCCCTCCTCGCCGCCTTCCCCGACCGCGAGTCGGCCGGCTCCCAGCCCGACTGACCGCACTGCGGGCGCCCCTCGCGCGGGAACCGGATGACGCCGACTCCCGTCCCGCACGTCGGAGTTCACACGTTCGACCGGCACATCCACGGGGGACGGAATGTCGGAGAACATCGATCTCGGCGGAGCGTTCGTCGCCATCGTCGGGCTGGTGTTCGTCGGGGCAGGGCTCGCGGCGGCGATCGGCGTGGCCGCAAAGGCCGACCGACGGGCGCGGATCCTGCGGCACGGACTGCGGGCCGAGGGCCGGTGCCTGGAGACGTACGTGACGGTCGAGCGGCGGGTGGGCTCGGACCGGTCCGAACCGGGCCGTCACGTGCGGCACACGATCATCGGGTTCCGCACCGCGGACGGCCGCGGCGTCCGCACCGAGGAGACGTCGGCCGGCCGCGCTCCGTGAGGTGACGGCTCCACCGCTGAACGTTGCGGCCAGGGCCGCCGTCAGCGCGTCGGCCGTCGGCCCTTGCGGTGGTCCTGCTTCGGGAGGATCCGCCCGAGCATCGTCGGCCCCGAGGGTTCCCTGCGCACGGGTGCCTTCGGGAGCGGCGTCTCGTCCTCGAAGACGAAGGTCCGGCCGCTGATCTCGACCCACACGGACTCGTGCAGCAGCAGCCGCTGTCCGCGCCGCAGCTGCCACACCCGCCCCGGCCGGACCGCGCGCTCGGCGCCGTCGGCCGAGCGGACCCGGCAGCCGTTGGTGCTCGTGTCGTACGCCTCCAGGACGCCGTCGCGGCAGGCCAGCCGGACGTGGGAGCGGCTGACGAGGTGGGTGGCCGCGCCGGTGAGCCAGGGGCCGATCAGGACGGCCCGCTGCCCCTCGCGGGCCACCGGGTCGCGCCCAACGACGACGTCGTGACCGGCCACGACCACGACGCGCGTCTGCACCTCGTCGTTCACGTGGATCTTGACCTCGACCTGGCTCGGGCGCGGCCCGCGGTCGATCAGCGGCAGCCGGTGCGTCGGACAGACCGCCCGCCCCCGGTCGTGCCGCGGCAGCGCCTGCCCCGCGCCCGTCCGGCGGCCGCCCTCGAAGAGCCGGCAGCCGCGCTCCGGGCAGCGCCAGAGGCGTTCGAGGAACTCGCGGCGGGGGCCGCTGCCGGTACGCCGGTCGAGCATGCCGACGGAGAGCAGCAGACGCTCCTCCTCCTTGCGCGTGATCTGCCAGTCCTGCGGCACGGGCATGACCCGCCGGACGATCCCGACCCGGCCGCCGGGCAGGGGGACGGGCTTCACGAAGCGGTCGCGGTTGCCCGAGATCCACGGGTAGCGGCGGTGGAACTCGACGAACCCGTCGTCGCTGACGACCGAGACGCCGGAGAGGTCGGCGATCTCCAGCAGCCGGTCGTCCGCGACCGTGCGCGGCTCCATCAGCCCGGCCTCGACCCAGTCGTGCAGCTGCGCCCGCTCGGCCCGGCTGAGGTAGCCGTCGGTGAGCAGCGAGTCGTCGACGACGGCGTAGATCTGCAGGGTGTGGTCGCCCACGTGGGAGGCCAGCGCGCGGCAGAGCGCGGTGAGCCGCTGCAGGTCGGCCTTGCGGGCGCTCAGGAGGCCGTCGTCCCGGACGACGTTGGAGACGTCGACGACGAAGTCGGCCGAGGCCGGGTCCAGCGTCAGGAATTGCGCCGCAGACATGGGCCGAGGCTAGCAGCGACGGTGTCGATTCAACGTCAATGTCGCGGATTCTCAGGCCAGTTGCACGACAAGCACGGGTGATGCCGGTACTTCGCCATCACGGCCGGCCTGAACCTGGCGGTCCTCGCACTGGTGGGACTGGTGCCCCGGCGCGCCCAGCAGGCGCACGGCTGACGGACGGCGGCCTGCGGTGGGAAAGCTCGTGCTGGTGATCGGTGGTGACGACCAGGGTCATCTCTGCGGCGGGCTGTCCCGCGAGTAGGTGTCAGGCCGGTTGTGGGTGCCGCCGGAGTTCTGGTTGTGGATGGCCGCGTTGGCGGTGTACGACGTCCCGTCGGCGAAGTCGACCAGGCAGTGCAGGTGGGCGGTCTCCCCGCGCGCGGTGTCGTGAACGTGCGGGGTGCAGGAGACCGAACCGACCGGCCGGTGGTCCTGGGTGGTGATGTGGGACTTCATCGCGTTCTGCAGGGCCACGTAGGCGTCGCTGGTCGGCCCGCAGGCGACTGCTGCGGCGGCCAGGGCCACGGCCACGGTCACCAGGGAGGCCCGCGGCAGCCGAGCCGGCCCGCGAAGTCGGTCCACGCGCATCGGTGAGCTCCTGATCGCCGGTCGAAGGGAGCCCCGATCGTAGCCCCCGACCCGACGTCCACCGCGCCCGCGGCCTCGCCGTCCGGCCCACCCCGCCGAACGGGCCCAGCCGATCCCCGTCCCGTACGTCAACGCCTGCCGCTGACAGGGCGGTCGCCGATACGGTCCTCCGCCCGCGGACGACATTCCGACCGGCATGGCTGGAACTCGCCGCCTCAGGGCGGGAGTGGAGTTCGCCTGACGACATGGCTGCAAACCACAAGGAAGAAGTAGCCATGAGCGGCCCGGAGTTCACCAGCGCCCCCCGCGAGGCCCTCGCGGGCTGAACCCGCCCGGGGGCGTTTCCTCCACACGATGGAACGCTCACCGGAACCCCACCGAACCCCGCACAGACCCACACCCGCTTCCAGCCCTGGCGGGTCTTGGCTCGATGAACCACCACCCCGGCGCCGAGAAGCCAACGGGGGTGGCAGCACCGAGGGCTACCGCCCCTCCCCGTCGGCATCACTCGCCTACAAGAGCGCCGCCTTCGTCAGCACTCCGGCCGCCTTCCCGTCCACCAGCACCACCACCCCTGGCCGCCCGCCCGCCAGCGCGGCCCGCGCCTCGGCGGCCGACTGCCCGACCCCGACCGTCGGCAGGGCCGGCCCGAGCAGCGGGCGCACCGGGCCGTCGGCCTTGGCGCTGCCGTCCGCGAGCGCCGCCTGCAGCACCTCCCGGGACACCGAGCCGAGCACCTCCGCGTCGGCCACCCCGTACGGCCGCGCCGCCCGTGGCAGTACGACCGGGGCGACCCCGCCCGGCACGGCCCGCAGCGCCTCCAGCGCCCCGGCGACGGTCGCGTCCGCGCCGACCGTCACCAACGGGCCGGCTCCCTCCAGGGCTGCCCGCAGCTCCTCCTCCCCCGGCTCCTCCAGGAAGCCCAAGCGCCGCATCCACCCGTCGCTGTGGACCTTGGACAGGTAGGACCGGCCCGAGTCCGGCAGCAGCACCACGACCAGGTCGTCCGGCCCCAGTCCGCGCGCCACCCGCAGCGCCGCCGCCACCGCCGTCCCGGACGAAGGGCCTGCCAGGATGCCCTCCTCCCGCGCGAGCCGGCGCGCCGTCAGCAGCGACTCGCGGTCCGGAATCCGCTCGAACCGGTCTATCACCTCCGAGCGGTAGGCCTGCGGCCAGCGGTCCTCGACCGTCTCGGGGTGGAGGAAGTGGCCGATGCTCTCGACGAACCACGGGCTGCCGTCCCCGCCTCCGTACGACGAGGACTCCGGGTCCGCGCCGATGACCGTCACCGCGCCGCCGGACACCTGCTTGAGGTACCCGCCGGTGCCGGTGACGGTGCCTCCGGTGCCCACGCCCGCGACGAAGTGGGTCACCCGGCCGCCGGTCTGCTCCCAGATCTCGGGACCGGTGGTCCGGACATGGGCGTCCGGATTGGCCAGGTTGTCGTACTGGTTGGCGAGCCAGGCACCGGGGATCTCCTCAGTGAGCCGGCGGACCACGTTGAACAGGTGCCGCGGGTCCTCCTGCGGCACGGAGGTCGTCGCCAGCACCACCTCGGCCCCGTACGCCCGCAGGATGTCCGACTTCTCAGGTGCCGACTTGTCCGACACCCCGGCGATCACCCGGTACCCGCGCCGGCGGCCGACGATGGCGAGCCCGATGCCGGTGTTGCCCGAGGTCGCCTCGATGATCGTCCCGCCCGGCCCCAACAGGCCCTCCCGCTCGGCGGCCAGGACCATCGACAACGCGGCGCGGTCCTTGACGCTGCCGCCGATGTTGAGGAACTCGGCCTTGGCGTAGATCGGCGCGGCGGTCCCGGCGCCCAGCCGCGCAAGGCGGAACAGCGGTGTCCCGCCGATCGCGTCGAGGACGGACTCGTGCACTGCGGTCATGATGCGCTCCTTCATCCGGTGCAACGTGTGCAGACATGTCCGAGCCTGCCCACGCCCGCACCCGGCTAGACGGGTCCGAAGCGGGGTCGGTCACTTGCCTCCCCAGACGAACAGAAAGAGCACGAGGGGGACCAGACTCAACAGGACACCGATCACTTTGCCGATCGGGCCGCCATTCCTCCGACCTGCGAGCAGCAGCACGACACCGGACGGGAAGACGGCCACGAAGATCGGCAGCGGGATCAGCAGGAACCCTAGGGAGAGCATGATCTCGATGCCGAACTGCAGCCAGCCGACGACAAGGCAGGCCACGCGGAAGCCCCAACGCCCGGGCACCGCCAGGGGAATCAAGGTGCTGAAGCCGGCCAGACACCATCTGACGAGGGTCTCGCCGTCGGCGCCTGCCTCACCTGTCACGTACGCGACCGCGTAGATCAGCCACGAGGCACCGGCCCACGCGGCGAGCCCCCAAGGCCGGGGCTCGGCGTAGCGCGAGGCCAACGATCCGGTCATCATCCACCCCCAAGGATGCTTTGAACGCGTTCAAGATGCTTGAACGCGTTCAAAATAGCATCGTCATCCACCTCCTGAAGACCAGCCCCCTCAGGCGGCGGACGAGCACGCCATCCGGCAGCCGTGACAGGACGATCCGACCGGCCGCGCGGGAGCCGTGGTTGGCCACGGCGATGCTGCCGGGGGTGACCGAACCCGCCGGTTCGGAGGTGACGGACAGACAGCCGAGGACGGGAAGCAGCGTGCCGGCGATCCGGCTGAGCATGGACGTTCCTTCGCGGCCTTCGACGGCGGGCCGGTGCCGCCATCCCCGCGGAGCACCGCCACCGGCCGCCTGAGCAGCCGTACTCGATCCGGAGCGGGTTCACCGGCCCGCGGCTCCCGGCCGCCGCTCGGCTTCACCCAGGGCAGAACGTCACTCCCTTCCCCCGGCGCCCCGGATCCTTAGGCTGGAGGGGTGAGCACTCATGCGCCGAACGAAGCCCGCGTCATCCCCCTGCGCCCGCAGACCTCCCCGGCCGGTTCCGGTGGGGCGTCCAGTGCCCCGCAGCCGTCCGCGCCGAAGGAACCGCTGTGGCGCGACCTCGTCGGCGACGTGCTGCGGCGCGAGCGGCTCGCCCAGGAGCGCACGCTGAAGGACGTCGCCGAGGCGGCCCGGATCTCGATGCCGTACCTGTCGGAGCTGGAGCGCGGACGCAAGGAGGCCTCCTCCGAGGTGCTCGCGGCCGCCGCCCGGGCCCTCGGGCTCGGCCTCGCCGACCTGCTCTCGCTCGCCCAGGACGACCTGGCCCGGCACACCCGGAGCCGGACGGGCCGGAGCTCGGTCGGCCGCGGCCGTACGTCGCCCACCGCACGGTACGACGGACTCTGCCTCGTCGCCTGACCGAACCGGCGGCCGGTACACCCCTGTAGTACCGGCCACCGACCGGGCCGCTCGGGGCCCCGCGGCTCAGGCGAACGCGATCCGTCGGCTCAGCACCTCGTCGGCGATCCCGTACGCGACGGCCTCCTCCGCGGTGAGCACCTTGTCCCGGTCCATGTCCGCGCGCAGCGTCCCCACGTCGTGGTGCGTGTGCCGGGACAGGACCTCCTCCACCTGTGAGCGGATGCGGACCATCTCCTTGGCCGCGAGGCTGAGGTCGGAGACCGTCCCCTGCCGGCCGCCGCTGGCCGGCTGGCCGAGCAGCACCCGCGCGTGCTGGAGCACGAAGCGCCGCCCGGGATCTCCGCCGGCCAGCAGCACCGCCGCCGTCGACGCCGCCTGGCCGACGCAGAACGTCGAGATCGGCGCCTGCACGAACGTCATCGTGTCGTAGATCGCCATCAGTGAAGTGAACGATCCGCCGGGCGAGTTGAGATAGATCGAGATCTCCCGCTCCGGGTTCTCCGACTCCAGGTGCAGGAGTTGCGCGATGACCACGTTGGCGACGCCGTCGTCGATCTCGGTGCCGAGGAAGATGATCCGCTCGTTCAGCAGCCGGCTGAAGACGTCGTAGGACCGCTCGCCCTGCGCGGTGCGCTCGATCACGTAGGGAACCGTGTACGACCCCATGTCACAGCCCCATCCGTCGCCGCGACGAGGAGGGGCGGATGTCGGCGAGCGACTCCACGACCCGGTCCACGATCCCGTACTCCCTGGCCTGTTCGGCCGTGAACCAGCGGTCCCGGTCGCCGTCGCGCGCGATCGTCTCCTCGCTCTGCCCGGTGTGCTCGGCGGTGATCCGCTCGATGGCCTTCTTGGTGAACAGGAGGTTCTCCGCCTGGATCTCGATGTCCGCGGTGGAGCCGCCGATGCCCGCCGACGGCTGGTGCATCATGATCCGCGCGTTCGGCAGCGCGAACCGCTTGCCGGGCGCGCCTACGGTGAGCAGGAACTGCCCCATGCTGGCGGCGAACCCCATCGCCAGCGTCGAGACGTCGTTCGGGATGAGCCGCATGGTGTCGAAGATGGCGAGCCCCGCGGTGACCGACCCGCCCGGGCTGTTGATGTACAGGCAGATGTCGGTGCGCGGGTCCTCCGCCGAGAGCAGCAGCAGCTGCGCGCACACCCGGTTGGCCGACACGTCGTCGACCTGCGTGCCCAGCAGGACGATCCGCTGGGCGAGAAGCTGCGCCGCGAGGTGGTCGTCGAACCGGCTGGGCCGGGTGTCTCCCTCCTCCGCGCGGGGCGGAAGGGTGCCGAGTGGAGTCATCAGGTCTCCTCGAAGAAGCGGGAATGCCGTCGACTCCACTCTTGACCGCCGGAGACCCTCGGATGCGCTTTCTCTGCCCGCCGCAGATTCGCCACGGGCAGAGGCGACCTCAAGTTCCGGGCGACGGGATCCCACCAGTACCTGCGGCAGGCACCCCTGCACTCGCAGCGGCTCGTCCTCACCCACCACGCTCGTGGAGGGCCCGGCTTCGCGGAGACGGCCTTCGCCTGACCGGATCGGGCCGTTCACCGACTTCCGGTCCGCAGGCCGATGGCCGACCCCCGCTATCCGGCTATACGGCGTCGCGCGGCGGCAGCCGGCGTGTGATCCGGTCGAACAGGTCCGCCAGCGGCTCGCTGACCTCCTGGCCGAACTCCGTCAGTGCGTAGGTGACTTGAGGCGGTGACGTCGGCTCGACCTCTCGCCGGAGCAGACCGTCCCGGACCAGGACGCGCAGGGTCTGGGCGAGCATCTTCTCGCTGATCCCGTGGATGCTCTCGCGCAGCTCGTAGAAGCGGAGAGCGTTGCTCCGCAAGGAGATCAGCACCCAGACGCCCCACCTGCTGGTCACATGGTCGACCACGTCTCGCGCAGGGCAGTCGGTGTGAAACACCTCATACCGCTTCCCCGCCTCGGCCTGTCCGAACTGCACCCCTCCCACCATGTCATGAGCTTACCTCAAGGTATGTCCTTACGAAAGATTAGCCCGGCTCCTAACGTGAAGGCCACATCAGGGAATCGAGCAAGGAGCTGATCATGATCGTGGTGACCGGGGCTACCGGAAACGTCGGCCGGCCGCTGGTGCGGGCGCTCGCTGCGGCGGGCCACCAGGTGACGGCGGTGTCACGGCACGCGGCGCCGGTACCGGACGGCGTTCGCCACGTCGCGGCCGACCTCACCGAGCCCGCCGGCCTCGTACCCGTGCTGGCGGGAGCGAAGGCGCTGTTCCTCCTGCTGTCCGGCGACATGCACGCCGCCGGGGCCGGCCCGGCCGAGATCATCGGCCGGGCCGCGGCTCGCGGGGTCCGGCGCATCGTCCTGCTGTCCTCGCAGGGCGTGGCGACCAGGCCGTTCGGCCCGACGCGGATCGCGATGCGCGCCGTGGAGGACGCACTGCGGGAGTCCGGCCCGGAGTGGGCGATCCTCCGGCCTGGCGGATTCGCCTCGAACGCCCTCTGGTGGGCCGAGTCCATCCGCGCACAACAGCTCGTCGCCGCCCCCTTCGGCGACGTCGGCCTGCCGATCGTCGACCCGGCCGACATCGCCGAGGTCGCGGCGGCCTGCCTGCTGGAAGACCGTCACACCGGCGGCGTGTACGAGTTGACCGGCCCGGAGCCGATCACGCCCCGCCGGCAGACGGAGGCCATCGCCGCCGCGCTGGGCTCGCCCGTCCGGTTCTCCGAACTCACGCGTGACGAGGCCAGGTTCGCGATGGCCCGGGCCATGCCGGTGGAACTCGCCGACGACACCCTGGACATCCTCGGCTCCCCGAACCCGGCCGAACTGCGGATCAGCCCGGACGTCCAGCGGGTCCTCGGCCGCGCGCCGCGCCCGTTCGCCGACTGGGCCGCCCGCAACGTCGCCGCGTTCCGCTGATCGCACCGCCCCGGTTCACCGGAGTCGGGCCCGCAGGCCGACGGCCGGCCCCCACCTCGACGAGCGTGGGGCCGGCCGCTTCACTTCGGGTGTCGCCTCAGTCGGGCATCAACTGCCACCCCGGCAGTTGACGGCCAGGACCGTGGCCACAGGTCAGCGCACGGACACGGCGAACACCGGCGACGCGGTGTTCCCGCTGACGATGCGCAGCTCGTTGAGGCCCTTGATGCCGAGCTTCACGCCGAGCGAGTAGGCGCCGTTGCGGTTCGTGTTCACGGACGCCGGCAGGGTGACCCACTTGCCGTGCTGCTTCTGCTGCAGGGTCACCTTGGTCCCCGGCTTGAGGCCGGTGGTCGTGCCGTTGACCCGGAACAGCTCCCAGGCACGGACGGACGACACCGACAGCTTGGCGTTGATGCCGGCCTGGGTGGCGGCCGCGGCGGACGAGCCGGACGCGGCAGCCGTGGCGGCGACGGGCCCGGCGGTCGAGGCGGACGGGGCGGCGGCGATGGCGGTGCCCGCCAGGCCGATGGAGAGCACGCTGACGGCGGTCACGGCGGCCAGGCGCAGGGAGTTCCGCTTGGAGACGATCACGGGTGCACCTCTTTCGAGGGGAGGTGGTTGCCGGCCCGACCGCGGTGTCCGGTGCGATCCGGGCCCTGTCATGTACACGGACGCTGCACCGCGCGAATCGGTTGTGCGCGAAAAGTCACCACCTTGTAACAGCCTGCGACGCCCCCGATTCGCCCTCGTCCGGCCCACCTCCTCCCGTCGCCCTGCCAACCCTGTGTTCTGATCGTCCCGTTGACGCACCACCGACAGGAGCTCGCAGCGAGCCCACGCGTGACGCGTCGCGTCAGCCGCACAGGGCTGCCGCCTGCGCCTGCATCATCCCCTTGCTCGGCGGAACGGGTGCCTCGCCCTTCAGGTCGGCGCCGAGGTCGTAGACGTTGCCGACGAGGACCAGCTGCCGCTCACCGTCGGTGGTGGTGAGCGCGACGCTGGTGAAGCCGGGCCCGCCGCCGTCGGTCTCCCAGGCACCGATCGTCCTGGCCTGCGGCTCCGGGCCGCACGACACGTCCATGCGCTGCACGCCGAGCCCGTACGCCGGTGCGTGGGGGAAGTTCACCGTGGCGAGGAGTTCGCGCTGTTGCGCGGGGCGCAGCAGCTTGCCGGTGAACAGGGCCCGGTGGAAGTGGGCCAGGTCGTTGACGGTGGAGATCATGGCGCCGGCGGTCCAGCCGTACGACGGGCTGAAGCGGGTCACGTCCTGGCGCTTGAAGTCGTAACCGTGCAGGTGAGGGCCGTGGATGGCCGGATCGGTCAGCGGGAAGGAGGTGTCGTCGAGGCCGATCGGGGCGAGGATCCGCCGGTGGATCTCGGCGGACGCGCTGTGGGGCGTGACCGCCTCGATGACCAGACCGGCGACCAGGTAGTTGGTGTTGGAGTACGACCAGCCGGATCCGGGCGCGAACAGCGGCTTGTGCTGGACGGCACGGGTGATCACCTCGCGCGGGGTGTAGACGTAGCCCCGGTCGTGGCGCTCCAGGTAGGGGGCGAAGAACTCGGGCTCGGTGGTGGGGTCGTAGATGCCCGCGGTGTGGTTGAGCAACTGACGGACGGTGATGGCCGAACCGTCGTTGCCGTTCCCGTCGGGGTGGTTCGCGACCAGCCGGTCCGGCGCCCTCGGCCGCCGCCCCAACGATGGGCCGGACGTCCGTCCTCACACTGCGCTCACCGGCCCGCCGGGTGGTCCCGGCCCTGCTGGTCGCCCAGGCTCTCCTCGTCCACCTCCAGCCCGCCTCCGCCGCTCACGCGCACTGTCGCTCGGCCGCCGGCTGCGTCGTCCGATTACGGCTACGGCTTCGCCTGCGTCAGCCCCGACCGATCCCGGACATCGAGGACGCACCGGCGGGTTCCTGACCTTCCATCCGGTTTGGGGCCCACACCAACGGCGGTCACGTGGTGTGGGGGCCCCGGGCCGGGCGAGGGGTGTCGGCGGGCTCCCGGGTGTCCGGGCGCCGCACGGCCGCGTCCCCCACGGGTATGCGGGGCAGGGCGTACGGGTGTTCGTCCCGCAGGTAGCCGATGAGGTGCTCGCGCAGCGCGCAGCGGAGTGCGAACGCGTCGTCGGCGTTGGCCGCCGTGGCCAGCGCGCGGACGACGATCGTGGTGGGGGTGGTGTCGACCACCTGCAGGGCGCTGCCCTGACCGTCCCACAGGTCGCTCTTGGCCAGGAAGTCGTCGAACTCCTGCCGCAACAGCCCCACCGGGGCGTGGTGGTCGAGGTGGAGCAGCGCCGTACCGGTGATCCGACTGGAGCGGCGGGACCAGTTCTCGAACGGGCGGCCGACGAAGTAGGACATCGGCATCACCAGCCTCCGCTGGTCCCAGGTTTCGATGACCACGGCCGTCAGCGTGATTTCCTCGACCTTCCCCCATTCACCGGCCACCACCACCACGTCCCCGATGCGGGCCAGGTCACCGAAGGCCATCTGCACCCCGGCGAAGACGTTGGCGAGCGTGCTCTGCGCCGCCACGCCCGCCACCACGCCGACCAGCCCGGCGGAGGCCAGCAGGCTCGTGCCGACGCCGCGGACCTCCGGGAAGGTCATCAGGACGGCGCCCAGCGTGGCGACGGCGACGATCGCCTGGCAGATCCGGCCGAGCAGGCCGGCCTGGGTCCGGGCGCGCCCGGCCCACACCGGGTCCCGCCGGTGGACGGCGATCCTGAGGGCGCCCTCCGTGACGAGCACGACCAGGCGGCCGCACAGCCATCCGCCGGAGGCGATCGCGAGGATCACGGTCAGGTGCCGCAGCCCCTCGCGGACGGCGGGCGGTGCGGCGATCCACGGCTGCGCGGCGGCGAGCACGAGGCACGCCGCCAGCGCCAGGACCGGCCGGCGGCACCGGCGCACCAGGACCGGCACACCGACGGCGCCCCCGGGGACCGCCAGCCGCCGCGCCACCACCTGCGCCACCCGGTCGAGGCCGTAGGTGACGAGAGCGGCCGCGACACCGACGACGGCGAGGCGGAGCAGGCTCCACCACATGTGCCGGTCTCCTTTCCACGGCGGCGGTTCAGGCGGTTCAGTCGGGCGGCTCGGGCGGTCCGGGGCGGCCCGGCTGCGGCGCGGCCGGTTCGGGCACGGGCCGGAGGGGATCCGGCTCCGGGAGCGGATCCGGCGGGGGCTCGGGCGAGCCGGGCGGCGGTGGGGGGTCGGGCACCAGGGGCGGGCCGGGCGGCCTGGTCGGATCCGGCGGGGCCGGGGGCTCCGGCGGGAGCGGCGGCGGTGGCGGAAGGCCGGGCCCGGCGGGGGTGAGGGTCATGGGCTCCTCTCCTCTCGGTCGAATCGGTCGAATCGGTTGAGCCGGTTGAGCCGGTCGAATCGGTCGCTTCGGTGCGGTCACGCGTCCAGCAGGCCCCTCAGGCCTTGGTCCCAGTCGATCCGGGTGTGTTCGAGCCCGGGCGGGACGATGCGGGCGGCGGCGGCCAGGAACCGGGCGACCGCGTCGGCGGAGGCGGCGAGCAGGGCGACGCCCTCGTCGCCGGCGAGCGCGATCAGGACGTAGGCGTCGGCGAACGGTGCGACGTGGACGTCGCCCTCCCCCACGGGCACGTGGAGGCCGGCGACGAGCAGGTCGCGCGAGAGCGTCCACACCGCGTCGGGCTGGTAGGACGCGAAGTCCAGGGCTATCGCGTGCGGTTCGTCGGACCGGTAGGACCAGCCGACTTCCAGGAGCCGGCTGCGTTCGTCGCCGGTCATGAGTCGCATGGTGATCCGGGTGGCAAGACGTTCCATGGGGCGGTTCCCCTTTCCCGGGTTCGTCGGGACGGGACGACCGCAGGCTGTCCCGGCCCGTCCGTGTGTGGTGTCCGGTTGTCCGGCGCGTCCGGCAGTACGGCCTTCCTGCCGCAGGGTCAGAACTCCCGGGTGTCACGGCGCTGGTTCATGACTGCCTCCGCTCCTCTCCTCGCGGGCCGGGCCCGCGTCGTACGGGCCCGGCTGGTCGTGCCCGGTCGGCTGCCCCGGATGCCGCGGTTCATGCCACCCGATCGGAGGACCGCCCGGGACGTCCGGCGTTCAGGCGCACGGCGCTGGGCCGCTGCTGCTGCGCTCGACGTGGTGCTTGAAGTCGTTCAGGTCGTCGATGACGCGGCGGTCGACGAAGCCGAGCGCCTCGACGAGGTGCTCCCAGAGCCCGCGCGGCTCGATCTCCAGCTGGAGCATGACGCGGGTGGTCCGGTCGTCCACCTTGTGGAAGGTGACGACGCCGCTGTGGCGCACCGGGCCGGTCCCGCCGTCCCAGGCCACCCGCTCGCCCTCCACGACCTCCGTGGTCACGGCCTCGAACTCCCGGCGGCCGCCTGCCGTCACGACCACCCAGCTGCTGTTCCCGGGGCCGGACACGTCGACGCTCACCACGCCGCGCATGAACCGCGGGAAGTCCTCGCACCGCACCCAGCGCCCGTAGACCTCGCCGCGCGGCGCCGCTATCTCGACCGACTCCTCGATCCGTCCCATGCGCTTCTCCTCCTCGGCCTCCGTACCTGCCCCCCGACGCCGCCCGGGTGGCGGCCCACGGGTGCCCGGGTGCCCCGATCCCCGCCCGGCATGCACGGTGCGGCGCCTCCACTACGGTCCGTCCACGAATCGCCCGCCATGACGCCCTATCCGCCGCCCACCCGGCCGTTCACACAACCCTCACGACGGCAACCGGCATGGACCCGGCCTCGACGGGTACCCGGGGACGGACCGTACGCCGAGGGGAAAGGACCGACATGGCCACGACCAGTGACGAACTCCTCCACCGCGCGACAGGCCCGGCTCCGGACGAGGCCCCGCCGGTCGGCGCGCCCGGAAACCTGTGCGCCATCGCCCCCGGGCCCGACGGCATCCCCGAGCTCGACGGCATCGAGGACCCCCGCCACGTCGCGCCCGCCGATGCTCGCGAGCTGACCCGGGTGCTGCTGGTCAGGCTTTCGACGCTGGAGGAGGGCACCCGCGAGTACTCGTACGTGCGTGCCACGCTGATCGAGCTCAACCTGTCGCTGGTCCGGTTCGCGATCCGCCGCGTGGGCAACCGCCGGGAGCCCGTCGAGGACCTGATACAGGTCGGCTCGGTCGGCCTGATCAAGGCGATCGACCGCTTCGACCCCGACCACGGCGCGGAGTTCACCACCTTCGCCCTGCCGACCATCCTCGGCGAGATCCGCCGCCACTTCCGCGACGCCACCTGGGCCGTGCACGTGCCGCGGCGGCTGCAGGAGCTGCGCATCACCCTCGCGAAGTCCCGCGACGAGCTGTTCCAGCGCCTGGGCCGCGCGCCGACGGTGCCCGAGATCGCCGAACACCTCGGCCTGTCGGAGGAGGAGGTGACCGAGGGTCTCGCCGCCGCCAACGGCCACACCGCGGGCTCCCTGGACGCCCCCGCCACCGAGGGCCAGGAGGAGCCGAACCCGCTCGCCCAGCGCCTCGGCGAGGAGGACCCGCGGTTCGGCACCGTCGAGGACCTGATCGTCCTCAAGCCCCTCATCACCGCCCTGCCGGAGCGCGACCGGCTCCTCCTGGCCATGCGCTTCGGCGAGGACCTCACCCAGTCCCAGATCGGCGCCCGCCTCGGACTGTCCCAGATGCACGTCTCCCGACTCCTCAACCGCCTGCTGAAGAAACTCCACGCGAACCTCACCGCCCCCTGAGCCGGCCCCCCGCACTCCCGCGTCGCCGCGCACGCCACCCACGGCCTTGGCCGTGCCCGGGTGGCGTGCGTACGCTCATGGAGCACACCCGTGGAGGGGAAACACGACGATGCCCGCAGAGAACGAGCCCGCGACCGTGCCGACCACCGCATTCCCCGACCCCTTCCAGCCGAGCGCCACCCCCCGGCCCGACCTGGTCGTGGACACCCGGCACACCGACGCCCGGGCGGCCGTCTGCGCGCTGGCGGGCGACCTCGACATCGAGACCCTGGAGCCCGCCAGGAACGCGTTCGACGACCTGGTGCGGCAGCGCCCGCCGCTGCTCGTCGTCGACCTCGGGCTCGTCGACTTCTGTGACTCCTCCGGCCTGAACCTGCTGCTGCGGACCCGGATGGCAGCCATCGCGGCGGACATCGAGTTCCGCCTCGCGGCGCCGTCCGCCACCGTGCTGCGGCTGCTCGAACTGACCTGTGCCGACAGCGTGTTCTCGCTCCACCCGTCCGTGGACGCGGCGCTCGCCGCACCGCTGCGACCGGCGGCCCGAACCCGGACGGCGCCCGGCGCGGTCGATTCCGGCCGACGGCGCGCATGATCCGGAAGCGGCCGGGAAGCCGAGCAGACGAAGCACGACGAGACAGACGTAGCAGACTCAGCAGCCTCGACAGCCTCAACAGACGAAACGGACCGCGACGCCGAAGGGGAACCCGCACATGACGACCAGCCGGGCAACCCTGGACGACGACCGGCCGGGCACCGGCCCCACGCTGCCGCCCGGCGGACAGCGCCGGCACCTGCACCTGGCCGGGCAGCCGAAGCCCGTCGCCCGCGCCCGGGCGTACGCCGCGCAGGCCGTAGCCGACTGGTCGTGGCCGACGGGCCCCTCCGGCGGGGACGACATCGCGCTCCTCGTCGCCGAGCTGGTCGCCAACGCCATGCTGCACGCCGGCGGCCCGGTGGACCTCGTCCTCGACGCCTCCGAGACCCGCCTGCGCATCGAGGTCACCGACCGCTCGACCGTCCTGCCCGAACCGCGCCGCCCCCACCGCCCGGGCCTGCCCGGCGGGCACGGCCTCTTCATCGTCCAGAACGCCGCGACGCGCTGGGGCGCCCAGCCGCACGCCGAAGGCAAGACGGTCTGGGCCGAGATCGACGCCGTGCCGCCGCGCCCCGGCGACTGACCGGCCGCGCCTCGGTCATCAAACGGCCCTGACGGCGGCGACCGCAGACCGGATCCGCTCAACCGACACGTCCGGGGGCAGTCGTCACCGCGCAGCACAACTCGGCGGATCAACGCCTTGTCAAGGCCGCGGGAAGGATCCGTCAAAGTCTCCGCCGCGAAAGCCCCTTGCGGCGCGTCGTCCGCGCCGACCCGCTAGCCTGGGCCGCTCCTTCCCCCCGCGATCCCCGCGATCCCCGAGATCCCTCCGAGGAGCACAGCGCCGTGTCCGACAGCTTCGCGCACCTGCACGTCCACACCGAGTACTCGATGCTGGACGGGGCGGCGAAGAACGGCAAGCTGTTCGCCGAGGCGGAGAGACAGGGCATGCCCGCCATCGCGATGAGCGACCACGGCAACATGTTCGGCGCGTACGAGTTCTTCCACGCCGCCGCGAAGACGGCCGTGAAGCCGATCATCGGCATCGAGGCGTACGTCGCGCCGGCCTCGCGCTTCCTGAAGAAGCAGGTGTTCTGGTCCCCCGGCGGCCAGCGCCCGTCCGGCGCCGACGGCGAGGGCGGCAAGGACGTCTCCGGCGGCGGCCGCTACACCCACATGACGATGTGGGCGCGGAACGCGACCGGCCTGCGGAACCTCTTCCGGCTCTCCTCGCTCGCGTCGATGGAGGGCTACTACATGAAGCCCCGCATGGACCGCGAGCTGATCGCCGCCAACGCGGACGGCATCATCGCCACCACCGGCTGCCCCTCCGGCGAGGTGCAGACCCGGCTGCGCCTCGGCCAGTACGACGAGGCGGTCAAGGCGGCCGGCGCCTACCAGGACATCTTCGGCAAGGAGAACTACTTCCTGGAGCTGATGGACCACGGCCTGGACATCGAGCGCGAGGTCCGCTCCGACCTGCTGCGGCTGGCCAAGCAGCTGGACATCCCGCTGCTGGCGACCAACGACTCGCACTACGTGACCGCCGACCAGGCCGACGCCCACGACAGCCTGCTGTGCGTCGGCGTGGGCAAGAACAAGGACGACCCGAACCGGTTCAAGTTCCAGGGCACCGGCTACTACGTGAAGACCTCCGCCGAGATGCGCGAGCTCTTCCGCGAGCTGCCCGAGGCCTGCGACAACACCCTCGCGATCGCCGAACGCGTCGAGTCCTACGACGAGGTGTTCACCTACGTCGACCGGATGCCCCAGTTCGACGTGCCCGAGGGCGAGACCCAGGCCTCGTACCTGCGCAAGAAGATCGACATCGGTCTGAAGGCCCGTTACGGGGACAGCCCGAGCCAGGAGGTGCTCGACCGGATCGAGCTGGAGATGGGCGTGATCACCCCGATGGGGTTCGACGCCTACTTCCTCGTGGTCGCCGACATCTGCCAGTACGGGCGCGACAACGGCATCCCGGTCGGCCCCGGCCGCGGTTCGGCGGCCGGCTCGATGGTCGCCTACCTGACCGGGATCACCCAGCTGGACCCGCTGGAGCACGACCTCCTCTTCGAGCGCTTCCTCAACCCCGAGCGCATCAACCCCCCGGACGTCGACATCGACTTCGACGACCGCCAGCGCGACCAGATGGTCCGCTACGTGACCGAGAAGTACGGCGCCGCCTACACGGCCCAGGTCAACACCTTCGGCACCATCAAGGCCAAGGCCGCCGTGAAGGACGCCAACCGCATCCTCGGCTACCCGTTCTCCATGGGCGACCGGATCACCAAGGCGATGCCCCCGGACGTCATGGGCAAGGGCGTGCCGCTGGCCGACCTGTTCGACGAGAAGCACCCCCGCTACAACGAGGGCACCGAGATCCGGGCGCTGTACGAGAACGAGCCGGACGTCCGGAAGATCATCGACACCGGCCGGGGCATCGAGGGCCTCATCCGCGGCACCGGCGTGCACGCCGCCGCCGTCATCCTGTCCTCGACCCCGCTGCTCGACCTGATCCCGCTGCACATGCGGGACAAGGACGGCGTGATCATCACCGGCTTCGACTACCCGTCGTGCGAAGCCATGGGCCTGATCAAGATGGACTTCCTGGGTCTGCGGAACCTGGGCATCATCGACCACTGCATCAAGATCATCAAGGCCAACCGGGGCGTCGACGTCTCCATCGAGGACGTCCCGCTCGACGACCCCACCACCTACCAGCTGCTCGCCCGCGGCGACACCCTCGGCGTCTTCCAGCTCGACGGCGGGCCCATGCGCGCCCTCCTGCGGCTGATGAAGCCCACCGAGTTCGCCGACATCTCCGCCGTCTCCGCGCTCTACCGGCCCGGCCCGATGGGCATGAACTCGCACACCAACTACGCGCTGCGCAAGAACGCCCAGCAGGAGATCATCCCGATCCACCCCGAGCTGGAGGCCCCGCTCGCCGACGTCCTCGGCCCCACCTACGGCCTGATCGTCTACCAGGAGCAGGTCCAGCGCGCCGCCCAGGTGCTCGCCGGCTACTCGCTCGGCCAGGCCGACCTGCTGCGCCGCGCCATGGGCAAGAAGAAGAAGGAAGTCCTGGAGAAGGAGTTCATCCCCTTCCAGGCCGGCTGCCGCGAGCGCGGCTACTCCGACGAGGCCATCAAGGCCGTCTGGGACGTCCTCGTCCCGTTCGCCGGCTACGCGTTCAACAAGTCGCACTCCGCCGCGTACGGCCTGGTCTCGTACCAGACCGCCTACCTGAAGGCCAACTACCCCGCCGAGTACATGGCCGCGCTGCTCACCTCGGTCGCCGACGACAAGGACAAGATGGCGGTCTACCTGGCCGAGTGCCGGCAGATGGGCATCAAGATCCTCTCCCCCGACGTCAACGAGTCGGTGGTCGACTTCACCGCCGTCGGCAGCGACGTCCGCTTCGGCCTCAAGGCCGTCCGCAACGTCGGCGTGCCCGTGATCGACTCCCTGGTGCGCACCCGCGAGGAGAACGGCAAGTACACCTCCTTCCCCGACTTCCTGGACAAGGTCGAGCTGGTGGTCTGCAACAAGCGCACCGTCGACTCCCTGGTCAAGGCGGGCGCCTTCGACTCGCTCGGGCACACCCGGCTCTCGCTCAGCACCGTGCACGAGAGCGCGATCGACGCCGTCACCGGCGTGAAGAAGCAGCAGGCCATCGGCCAGGACGACCTGTTCGGCGCACTGGACGCCGGCGACGGCGCCGGCCCGGGCATCGGGCTGGACTTCCAGCTCACCGACCAGGAGTGGCCCCGCCGCCAACTCCTCGCCCTGGAACGCGAGATGCTGGGCCTGTACGTCTCCAGCCACCCGCTCGACGGCGCCGAGCACATCCTCTCCCAGAACCGCGACACCTCGATCGTCGAACTCCTCGGCTCCGGCCGCTCCGAGGGCGAGGTCCGCCTCTCCGGCCTGATCACCGCCGTGGACCGGCGCATCAACAAGGCGGGCAACGCCTGGGCGATCATCACCGTCGCCGACCGCGACGGCTCGGTCGAAGTCCTGTTCTTCCCCGCGACCTACAACCTCATGGCCGAGCAGATGATCGAGGACAACGTGGTCTCGGTCCGCGGCCGCCTCAACGAACGCGACGGATCGCTCAGCATCTTCGGCCAGGACATCACCACGCTCGACGTCTCCTCCGCCGAACTCGGCACCAAGCCGCCCGTGCAGATCACCGTCCCGGCCTCCCGGCTCACCCCCCAGGTGGTCGCCGAACTCAAACTCGCCCTCCAGGCCCACCCCGGCGACGTCCCCGTCCGCCTGCTGACCACCAACTGGGACAAGAACACCCTCTACGAGCTCGGCTTCCTGGTGAACCCCGACAACGGCCTCGCCTCGGACATCAAGACCCTCCTCGGCAATCGCGCCTGGGCGGGCGCCGCCGTGCGGGCCTGAGCCAGGGGATCAGCCCGGCGCCGCCGGCGGGTCGTCCGACCAGCCGGGGGCGCCGCGGTCCTCCGGCTGCTCGCGCAGCCGGAGGGCATCGCCGTTCCCCCATGCTGAGACGGCCCGCCCGCCCCTGTCATGGGGGCGGACGAGCCGGCGGCGGCCTCGCGGGAACTACTGCGGCGTCACGTACGCGCCGGAGATGCCGCCGTCGACGAGGAAGGTGTTGGCGGTCATGAAGGACGAGTCGTCGGAGGCGAGGAAGGCCACCGCGGCGGCGATCTCCTCGGGTTCGGCGAAGCGGCCGAGCGGGATGTGGACCAGGCGGCGGGCGGCCCGCTCCGGGTCCTTGGCGAACAGCTCCTGCAGCAGCGGGGTGTTCACCGGACCGGGGCAGAGCGCGTTGACCCGGATGCCCTCGCGGGCGAACTGCACGCCCAGCTCGCGGGACATCGCCAGCACGCCGCCCTTGGAGGCGCTGTAGGAGATCTGCGACGTGGCCGCGCCCATCACGGCGACGAACGAGGCGGTGTTGATGATCGAGCCCTTGCCCTGCCGCTGCATGTGCGGGATCGCGTACTTGCAGCACAGGTAGACGCTGGTGAGGTTGACCTCCTGGACGCGCTTCCAGGCGTCCAGGCCGGTGGTGAGGATGGAGTCGTCGTCCGGCGGGGAGATGCCCGCGTTGTTGAAGGCGATGTCGAGCCGGCCGTACTCGTCGACGGCCCGCTGGAAGAGGTCGCGCACCGCGTCCTCGTCGGTGACGTCGGCCTGGACGAACAGGCCGTCGACCTCGTTCGCGGCCTTGGCTCCGGTCTCGGCGTCGAGGTCGACGCAGACCACCCTGGCCCCCTCGGCGGCGAACCGGCGGGCGGTGGCCAGGCCGATGCCGCTGCCCGCGCCGGTGATGACGGCCACCCGGCCGTCGAGTCGCTGGGTCATGCTGATCACTCCTCCGTGGAGATGAAGACGTTCTTGGTCTGGGTGAAGGCGTCGAGGGCGTCCGGGCCGAGCTCGCGGCCGAGACCGGACTGCTTGAAGCCGCCGAAGGGGGTCGAGTAGCGCACCGAGGAGTGCGAGTTGACGGACAGGTTGCCGGCCTCGACGCCGCGGGAGACGCGCAGCGCGCGGCCGAGGTCCCTGGTCCAGATGGAGCCGGACAGGCCGTACTCGGTGGCGTTCGCGATGCGCAGGGCGTCCTGCTCGTCGCGGAACGGGACGACGGCGACGACCGGGCCGAAGATCTCCTCGGTGAAGGCGCGGTCGTCGTGCCGCACGGGTGCGAGCACGGTCGGCGGGTACCAGAAGCCGGGCCCCCCGGGGGCGGTGCCGCGGAAGGCGACGGCCGACTCGTCCGGGACGTAGGAGGAGACCCGCGTCCGGTGGGCGGCGGAGATGAGCGGGCCCATCTCGGTCTTCTCATCGGCCGGGTCGCCCACCCGGACACCCCGGACGGCGGGTTCCAGGAGCGCCAGGAAGTCGTCGAACACGGACGCCTCGACCAGGATCCGGGAGCGGGCGCAGCAGTCCTGGCCGGCGTTGTCGAAGACCGCGTAGGGCGCGGTGGCGGCGGCCTTGGCGAGGTCCGCGTCGGCGAAGACGATGTTGGCGCTCTTGCCGCCGAGTTCGAGGGTGACGGGTTTGACCTGGGCGGCGCAGCCCGCCATGACCTCCTTGCCGACCCCGGTCGAGCCGGTGAACACCACCTTGCGCACGTCGGGGTGGGTGACGAAGCGCTGTCCGACCACCGGGCCGCGGCCGGGCAGGATCTGCAGCACGCCTTCCGGGATCCCGGCCTGGAGGGCGAGTTCGCCCAGCCGCAGGGCGGTGAGCGGGGTGAGTTCGGCCGGTTTGACGATGACGGTGTTGCCTGCGGCGAGGGCCGGGGCCAGGGCCCAGGCGGCGATCGGCATCGGGAAGTTCCACGGCACGATGACGCCGACCACGCCGATCGGCTCCTGGAAGGTGACGTCGATGCCGCCGGCCACCGGGATCTGGCGGCCGAACAGCCGCTCGGGGGCGGCGGCGTAGTACTCGATGACGTCGCGCGCGTTGCCGGCCTCCCAGCGGGCGTTGCCGATGGTGTGGCCGGCGTTGGCGACCTCCAGTGCGGCGAGGTGCTCGCGGTCGGCGTCGACGGCGGCGGCGAAGGCGCGCAGCAGCCGGGCCCGGTCGGCGGGGGCGACCCGGCGCCAGGTGTCGAAGGCGGCCTTGGCGCGGGCCACGGCGGCGTCGGTCTCGGCGAGGCCGGCTAGTTCGAGGGTGGTGATCACCTCCTCGGTGGCGGGGTTGACGACCTCGAAGAGGTCCGGTTGGGTCATCGGGCGGTCTCCCTCTGGCTGGCGGGCATGGAGCTGGCGGTGATGAAGGCGTGGAAGAGACGCTGGTCGTCGGGGTCGGTCTCCGGGTGCCACTGGACGCCCAACGCGAAGCGGCGCCCGGGCAGTTCGAGTGCCTCGATGGTCCCGTCCGCGCTCCGGGCGGTGGCCCGCAGCCCGGTGCCGACCCGGTCGACGGCCTGGTGGTGGTAGCAGGAGACCTCGGCCGAGGAACCGAGGGCGGCGGCGAGCCGGCTGCCGTCCGCCAGGCCGACCCGGTGGCGCACGAAGCGGGCGGGGACGATCTGGTGGCTCCCGTCGGGCAGGTGCTGGAGGAGGGTACCGCCGAGCTCGACGTTGAGCAGCTGCATGCCGCGGCAGACGCCGAGCAGCGGCAGGTCGCGGGCGAGGGCGCCGTGCAGGAGGCCGCTCTCCCAGTCGTCGCGGGCGTGGTGCGGCGCTCCGGTGCGCGGGTCGGCGGTCGCCGCGTACCGGGCCGGGTCGATGTCGGGCCCGCCGGCGAGGACGAGCCCGTCCAGCGCGTCGAGCACCGTGGCGGTCCCGCCCGGTTGCGGCGGCAGCAGCACCGGGGTGCCGCCCGCGCGGACGACGGCGTCGACGTACGTCTGCGGCACGAGCGAGGCTCGCTGGTGCCAGACGGACCAGGCGGCCTCGTCCTGGTAGCTGGTGATGCCGATCAGGGGCCTACGGCGGTCGTCGGTCACGTCGGTCACGTCGGTGCCGGTCACAGCCGCTCGAATCCGCGGCGCCGCTCCCAGTCGGTCACCGCCCGTTCGTAGGCGGCGAGTTCGGTCCGGCCGGCGTGGGTGTAGTGGCGGACGACGTCCTTGCCGAAGGCTTCGTCGGCGACGGCGCTGCGTTCGAAGGCGTCGACCGCGTCGCGCAGGGTGGCGGGCACCCGGGGCGCGTCGGAGGCGTAGGCGTTGCCGGTGAACTCCGGTTCGAGTTCGAGCTGTTGCTCGACGCCGTGCAGGCCCGCCGCGATCAGCGCGGCGACCGCGAGGTACGGGTTGACGTCGCCGCCGGGGACGCGGTTCTCGAAGCGCAGCGACGGGCCGTGGCCGACCACGCGCAGGGCGCAGGTGCGGTTGTCGCGGCCCCACGCGATGGCGGTGGGCGCGAAGCTGCCGGGGACGTACCGCTTGTAGGAGTTGACGGTGGGGGCGAGCAGCAGGGCGAAGTCGGCCAGGCAGGCGAGCTGGCCGGCCAGGAAGTGTTCCATGGTGCGGGAGAAGCCGTGCGGCCGGTCGCCGGCGAACACCGGGGCGCCCTGCTCGTCGCGCAGGCTGAGGTGGATGTGGCAGGAGTTGCCCTCGCGTTCGTCGTACTTCGCCATGAACGTGAGGCTGCAGCCCTCCTGGGCGGCGATCTCCTTGGCACCGGTCTTGTAGACCGCGTGGTTGTCGCAGGTGGTGAGGGCGTCGGCGTACTTGAAGGCGATCTCGTGCTGGCCGAGGTTGCACTCGCCCTTGGCGGACTCGACGGTGAGGCCTGCGCCGGCCATGCCGTTGCGCAGCCGGCGCAGGAGCGGCTCGATCCGGCCGGTGCCGAGGACGGAGTAGTCGACGTTGTACTGGTTGGCCGGAGTGAGCCGGGTGTAGTCCTTGTCCCAGGCCTGTTCGTAGCTGTCCCGGAAGACGATGAACTCCAGCTCGGTGGCGGCGTGGGCCTGCCAGCCGTAGCCCGCCAGCCGCTCGATCTGGCGTTGCAGGATCTGGCGCGGGGAGACGTCGACGGGGCGGCCGTCGTGGTGGGTGACGTCGCACTGGACCATCACCGTGGCGGGGTGCCAGGGCACGGCCCGCAGGGTGGCGAGGTCCGGGCGCAGCACCAGGTCGCCGTAGCCGTCCTCCCAGGAGGAGATCTGGTAGCCGTCCACGGTGTTCATGTCGACGTCGACGGCGAGCAGGTAGCCGCAGCCCTCCGCGGCACCCGGCACGACGTCGGTCAGGAAGTAGTCGGCGGCGACGCGTTTGCCCTGGAGGCGCCCCTGCATGTCGGTCATGGCGAGCACGACGGTGTCGACGGACCCGTCGGCCACGCGGGCGCGCAGCTCGTCGAGGGTGAGCCGGGGGCGGGTCATCGGACCTCCAGATCGGTTTCGCGTGCGTCGGGTTCGGGCGGCGTGCCGTGGACGACCGGCCCGGTGAACCAGTGCCGGGCGGAGACCAGCCACCACAGGCCGGCGAAGCCGACCACGACGACGACCGCGACGGGCGTGTAGTTGAAGCTCTCGGCGGTGATCGGGCTGACGGTGGGGAGCATGAACAGGACGGTGATCACGGCCGTCCAGCCGACCGCGACCGCGCCGATCGGCCCGCTCCAGCGGCCCAGGTGCCAGGGGCCGCGCGGGAACTCCCGGCCCTGGCGCAGCCGCAGGTACACCGGGATGACGTAGGAGATGTAGAGGCCGATGACGGAGATCGAGGTCACGGCGGTGTAGGCGGTGTTGTTCCACAGCGCGGGCAGGCCGAGCAGCAGCGCGCCGCCGGTGGCCAGCCAGACCGCGTTGGTGGGGGTCTGGGTGCGCGGGTCGATGCGGTGCCAGAGGGCGGAGCCGGGCAGTGCGCCGTCGCGGGAGAAGGCGTAGATCATGCGGGAGTTGGCGGTGACGGAGGCCATGCCGCAGAAGAACTGGGCTCCGATGACGACGAGCAGCAGGAACTCGGCTCCGCCGTTGCCGATCGCGTCGATGAAGATCTGCGCGGGCGGGACGTCGGTGGCGCTGTTGAGCGCGCCGTCGTAGTCGCGGATCGCGAAGGTGATGCCGAGCAGCAGGACCCAGCCCGCCGCCAGCGAGACGGTGATGGCGTTGACGATGCCGCGCGGGCCGGAGCGGGCGGCGTCGTGGGTCTCCTCGGTCATGTGCGCGGAGGCGTCGTAGCCGGTGAGGGTGTACTGGGCCATCAGCAGGCCGAGCATCGCGACGTAGAACTGGTTGTGGAAACCGGTGTTGTTCACGAACTCGGTGAAGACGAAGGACACGGAGGCGTGCCGTTCCGGCAGCAGGGCGAGCGCGCCGACGATGACCGCGACGCCGGCCAGGTGCCACCAGACGGACACGTTGTTGAGGACGGCGACCAGGCGCACCCCTCGGGTGTTGAGCAGGCCGTGCAACAGCAGGATGACGGCGAAGATCTCCACGGTGTGCGCGGGGCTCGCTTCGACGCCGAACTGGAGCGTGAGGAAGGCGTTGGTGAAGAAGGCGGCGCCGTAGTCGACGCCGGCGGTCACCGCGACCTGGCCGAGGAAGTTGAACCAGCCGGTGAACCAGCTCCAGGCCGGGCCGCGGCTGCGGGCCAGTTTGGCGGACCAGTAGTAGAGCCCGCCGGCGGTCGGGTAGCTGGAACAGATCTCGGCCATCGCCAGCCCGACGCAGAGCGTCAGCAGGCCGACCACCGGCCAACCCCAGATGATCATGGCCGGGCCGCCGGTGTTCATCCCCGTCCCGTACAGGGTCAGGCAGCCGGAGAGGATCGACACGATCGAGAAGGAGACGGCGAAGTTGGAGAAGCCCGACATCGAGCGGGCCAGTTCCTGGGTGTAGCCGAGCTCGCGGAGCCGCTGTTCGTCGGCGGAAACAGCGGGGGTGTTCTCCGGAAACACGGGCGGGGCAGGGTGGTCGGGTGAGCGTGCGTCGGTCATGGGCACCCCTGGGGGTTGAGGGTGTGCCGGGTGGCGCGCGGCCACGACGGCGTGGCGCGGCCGCTCCGGCGGGTTCGACGGTCGGACGGCTCTTCAATGGTCTGGAATCAGACCATTGGGTGGGTGAGCAGCATCGTTCCGGCTGGCCCGGGGCCACGTCAAGAGAGACGGGGGAACCAAGTCGAAGATCCCGCTCGTGGGTACGATTCCGGCGTGGACGTCGACGAAGCACGCGAGCGGGCGCGCCTGGACTGGCAGGCCGGGTCGATCTTCCGCCCGGTCCGGACCGGCAACGCCTTCGAGGAGACCGTCGAGCGCCTGCTCCAGGCGATCAAGCTCGGCGTCTTCGGCTTCGGCGACCGGCTGCCGGCCGAGCGCGAGCTGGCCGCCCGGCTCGGCGTCAGCCGCGAGACCCTGCGCGAGGCGCTGCAGACCCTCCAGCAGGCCGGCTGCGTCGAGTCCCGCCGCGGCCGCTACGGCGGCTCCTTCGTCACCTACCAGCTGCCCGCACCGGACGTCGCCGACCTGCGGCGGGCCGCCCGCGACCTCGGCGGCGAACTGGAGGACGCGCTGACCTACCGCCACGTGCTGGAGACCGGCGCCGCCGAAGCCGCCGCCCGGCGCGCCCTCTCCCCCGACCAGCAGGCCCACCTGGAGGGCCGGCTGACCGACCTGGAGGGCGCCCCGCCGGCGCGTTACCGGCAGCTGGACTCGCGCTTCCACCTGGCCATCGGCGAACTCACCGGCTCCCCCACCCTGGCCGCGGGCATCGCCGAGGCCCGGATGCGCCTCAACGACCTCCTCAACGCCATCCCGATGCTGGACCGCAACATCGAGCACGCCGCCGACCAGCACCGCGCGATGGTCCGGGCGATCCTGGCGGGCGACGCCGACGCCGCCCGCCGCGCCACCGAGGAGCACCTCGCCGCGACGGCCGCGCTGCTCCGGGGCTTCCTGACGTAAGGCGGGTCCACCCGAACGGCCCTGCCCGGACCGCGACCGGCGCCGCGTGGCACGAGGATGAGCCGTGGCACGATCCGAGAGGAACTCGGGATCATGGCGATGGACCCGGGCATCCGGGCCCTCCTCGGGACGTTCGACCTCACCGGCGTGCCCGTCGTCGACACCACCGTCACCCAGATGTACGGCGAGTTCGGGGAGTTCGCCCACTCCGCCCGTCCGGACCGACGAACCTCCGCGCCAGCCGCCCCACCCGGAACGCGTGCCGACGGTACGACAGAGGGGCCCGCACCGCGCATTGCGCACGGCACGGGCCCCTCTCTTCCGGACGAAAGCCCGGGCAGAAGACCTACAGCGGGCGGATGTTCTCGGCCTGCGGGCCCTTCTGGCCCTGCGTGACGTCGAACTCGACCTTCTGGCCCTCGAGCAGCTCGCGGAAACCGCTGGCGCTGATGTTCGAGTAGTGGGCGAACACGTCGGCGCCGCCCCCGTCCTGCTCGATGAAGCCGAAGCCCTTTTCCGAGTTGAACCACTTCACGGTGCCAGTAGCCATGAGAAATCCCCTTTGAGAGACTGTCCGAAGTCTGCACCATGCAGACTTTCGAGTCGCCGCGATGAGAACCCGCCGGGAAAGAGCCGGAAAACAAAAATGCGCCCGCAAAAATCAGCAGGCGCACACAAAGTTCATGGGAACCACTACTGCAACTAACTCGACTGTAGCAGGATCGGACCCTCCCGGGCGAATACTTCGCGTGAATTTTCTGGCCCACCCGGCCGGACATGACCTCCCCGCTCCAACCGGGACAGCAACAATCATCCCTTGTAGGGCAGTTGGCGTTGCCCACGCCCCACCCCAGCGCGGCAGAAAGTTTGCGCCAGAACGAGGGGATGAGCCAACCGGCCGACGCACGGCGGCGGATTCGGACCCTCCGGGACGGCCCGTTCCGCCGGTTTTCGGAGCATACTGACCAGGATGAGAAACTCACCGGCAGTCCGACACCCCCTGCCCACCAGCCCCTTCAAAGCCCGGCCCGCCGCACCGCCCAAGCGGTTCGCCGTGGGCGACCGCGTCACCCACGACAAGTACGGTCTCGGCCGCGTCATCGAGGTGGAGGACGGAGCCGACGCCGCAGTCCTCGTCGACTTCGGCCCACGACAGGAGCGGATCACCCCGCCGTACGCCAGGATGTTCACCCTCTGACCGACGCCCCGGCGGTGAGCCCGGCAGCCAGCCGGCAGGGGCGGCGGACGCCGGCGATGTCCGGGCTGCGGCACCGTATGACGAGGCCGCCCCGGGCCTCTGCGCTCGGGGCGGCCACCCGCGTGAGCCGTTCGCGTCAGCGGACGATTCGCTCCACGATCCAGTCGACCAGCGGCTTGGTCACCTGACTGTGCTCGGTGTTCCGGCTGTCACACTTGAACTCGTCGAGCGCGCTCTTCTCGTCCGCCCCCTCGACCTTCTCGTACGGGTCGACACCCCACCCGGCCGGGTCGTAGTCAAGCGCGACCGCGCTGACCGAGGGGACGAAGCAACTGAACTTGTACGTCTCCGGGATGCCGGCACCGAGCGCCCCCGCGATCTTGCCGAACGAGTCGAGGGTGCCGCCGGGCGCACCGTCGAGGCCGGGGACGTACGAGGTGAAGCCCCGCCGGACCTGGCCGGCGGCCCGCATCTCACCGATCGGCTTGCGCTCGCCGCCATCGGGCTGGAAGTTGGCCTGGGCGTAGACGACCAGCGGTACCTGGTACTTGAACACCTCGCCGCCGGGCGGCAGGTCGCGGCCGGTGCCGTTGCCGGTGCCGTTGGCTACGCCCAGCTTGCGCGGCCGCCGCGGGAACTGGCCGAACTCGCGCAGCTCGGCCAGGAACTGCGTGCGCAGTTCACTGGCGGTGGCGACGGGGCCTTCGTACTTCGCGTCCGGGATCCAGGCGTACAGCAGCTGCTGCGCGGCGGGGCTTCTGATCAGCTCGGCCTCCTTCACCTTGCCGGGCTCGGCCGGCAGCGACTCGAAGAAGTAGGCCATCTGCTGGAGCACCAGCGGGATCCAGGCGCCGTTGTGCGGGGAGTCCCACGAGAGGTAGGTCCCGGTCTGGTGGTCCTGCTCCTTGTCCTCCATCTCGGCGAGCGCGTAGCGGGTGATGATGCCGCCCATACTGACCCCGCCGACGATCAGCTCCGCCTTGCCGCGGCGCCGCCGGATGACCTCCTGGATGGCGCTGATCACCACGCCGGCGTTGGCCTGGATGTAGGTGTGCCGCTGCTCGAAGCCGATCAGGACGACGTCGACGCCCGTGGCGAGCAGCTGGTCGAGGAACCCGACCTCGCTGCCCGGGTAGGGCGCGTTGAAGTGGGCGAACAGCCCCGGCAGGTCACTGGGGCCGTAGTTGAAGCCGTCCGCGAAGAGGAACGGCCGCTCCAGCTCGTCATGGCCGTCGGCCAGGTACACCGCGGCCTCGCCAAGAGCCACCTCCCGTCGGTACGGTCGGGCGGACCGCAGCGGCAAGGTGTACTTCGGCTTCCGGCCACCGGCACGCGCCACACCGATCGAGGTTCCGAACCACGGGCCCTGCGGCAGGCGCTTCGCGAACTCCGCCGCCTTCTCGGACGAGGAGGCCTCCTCGGACTGATTCCACGTCAGTTCGACGTCGATCCTGGCTTCCTGTGTCATGGGGACTGCTACCGCCTCTTCGTTGTGTTGTTCACGAACCTGACACGGCGCACCGCGATAGCACACGAACGGGCTGGGAGTGCATGGGAGTTGTCACACCTCCCTGCGCATGGTGAGAGATCGGCCCCCACCCTCGCAATGACTTATCGCGAATGCGCCATCACTCAATGTGCCGTACGTTCGCACAGAAACCGGATCGCCGCGCCGACTGAGCACAGCTCCGGTGCGAACAGGGCCCGGCGGCCGGCCGGGGTCAGGAGCGGCAGTGCTGCGCGGATGCCGGCGACACGCATGCCGGCAATCCGGTCGTGGTCGGCGCGCAAGCACAGGAAGATCACGTAGCCGGGCGGGGGGTGGAAGCCGGAACGTAGGCGGCTCAGGAACGTGCCCCGCCGCCGGACGGCAGTGGCGGGCCGACGGCAACGCGGTCAGCCCGTGCCCGCTGCCGCCCCGCTCCGGTCCCCGGCCGTGCGCAGCCACCGTTGGTAGGCCGGGCTGCGTTCGGCCGCGGCCCGGTGGGCCGCACGGGCGTGCTCGACCAGCTCCGCGCCCAGGGCTGCCAGTTGGCCCGCCTGGTGCCAGGCGATCAGGTGCCGGTACCAGAGCGGATCACCGGCGACGGGGCGGACGGCGATGCCCGGGGCCTCCTCGAACGTGGCCTGGCACAGACTCACCGCGTGCCCGCTGCGGACCAGTTCGAGCAGCAGTCGGCCTTCCGCCTCGTGGACGGTGCGCATCCGGTGGCCGGTCGCCCGGAAGGTGGTGGACCAGTACTCGCGGACGCGGTCGTCGTCCGGGCGCGGTGCGACCCAGTCCTCGCCCTCCAACTCGTCCAAGTGGACCACCGGCCCGGCGGCGAGGCGGTGGCCGGCCGGCAGGGCGACGAACACGGGCTCGGTGACGACCGCCCGCAGGACCACACCCGGGCGTGCGGGCAGCTCGTAGCCGGGGCAGTCGCCGACCACGGCGGCGTCGAGGCGCCCGTGCGCGAGGTCGTCGACCAGCGGAACGGAGGAGCCCTGCGCGCGGGAGGCGATCCGCGCCTGGGGGTGGTGGGTGCGCAACGCCGTGATCAGACCACCGAGCAGCGGGGCGTTGACGGACCCGAGCCGGAAGCAGGGCGTCGGGCTGCCAGCGCGGGCGGCCAGGGCGGAGGTGCTCAGTAGCTCGTCGACGGTGGGGAGGACGGCACGGGCGCGGGTGAGCACGGTCTCACCGAAGGCGGTCGGGACGGCGCCGGTGGGCCGGCGGTCGAACAGCGGGCCGCCCAGCACGCTCTCGATCCGGCGCAGTTGGGCGCTGAGGCCGGGCTGCGTGAGCCGGAGCGAGGCGGCGGCCCGGGTGAGGCTGCCGGTTTCGGCGATGGCGCAGATCATCCGCAGGTGCCGTATCTCAAGCTCCATAAGCGGATGTTATGAGCAGCCGGGAGCTCCCGGAAGGGGTCAGGACGGCCCAATCTTGTCCCACATGTGAAATGTCATATCGCATAGATGGAACCGGAAAGCGCACAGAAGGGGGACACATGAGGACACGAAGAGCCGCATGCGCCCTGACCGCGACCCTCGGACTGCTGTCGGCGGCGGCCTGCGGCGGGCCGGACGGCACCGGCGCCGCCGCGGACGCCACCCCGGCGCCGGGCGGCACGCTGCACGTCCTGTCCAGCATCGACCTGGAGCACCTGGACCCGGCCCGCGCCTACGTCACCTCCACCCAGGACGTGGGCCGCCTGCTCTACCGGACGCTCACCACGTTCGCCCCCGCCCCCGGGCAGGCCGGCGGACGGATCGTCCCGGACCTGGCCACCGACACCGGCCGCCCCGCCGACGGCTCCCGGACCTGGACCTTCACCCTCAAGGACGGCGTGAAGTTCGAGGACGGTCGACCAGTCACCAGCAAGGACGTCAAGTACGGCGTCGAGCGCACCTTCGCCGCCGAGCTGCCCGAGGGCCCACCGTACGCCCGGCTCTGGCTGGCCGGCGGCGAGACGTACAAGGGCCCGTACCGGGATCCGGCCGGGCTCGCGTCGATCGAGACCCCGGACGAGCGGACCATCGTCTTCCATCTCAACCGCCCGGTGGCCGACTTCGGCTCCGCCGTGTCGCTGCCGATGTTCGCCCCGGTGCCGCAGGACAAGGACACCGGTGCCGGCTACGACAACCGCCCGTTCTCCTCCGGCCCGTACCGGATCGACACGTTCGAGCCCAAGAAGCAGCTCACCCTGGTCCGCAACACCGCATGGGACCGGACCACCGACACCGTCCGCAAGGGCCTGCCGGACAAGGTCGTCATCGACCTCGATCTCGACCCGGCGGTGGTCGACCAGCGGCTGATCGCCGGTCAGGGCGAGGACGCGGACGCCGTCGCGCTGGAGCCGATCGGCCCGGCCTCGGTCGGACGGGTGATGAACGACCCGCGGCTGAGGAAACGCCTGGTCACCGGCGAGTCCATCAACACCCGCTTCCTCAGCGTCAACACCAGGCACCGGCCGTTGGACGACGTCCGGGTGCGCCAGGCCATCGCGTACGCGCTCGACAAGGACGCCCTGCGCACCACCCGCGGCGGCCCGATCGCGGGCGACGTCGCCACCACCCTGCTGCCACCCACCCTGCCCGGCGCGGCGCCCGAGGACCCGTACCCGAGCAAGGACGGCAAGGGCGACCCGGACAAGGCCAGGGCCCTGCTCGCCGAGGCCGGCCACGCCTCCGGCCTGGAGCTCACCCTCGACACCCCGGCCACCGCCGGCGGCAAGGCCCAGGGCGAGGCGGTGCAGGCCTCGCTCGCCCGGGCCGGCATCACCGTGAAGATCAACGAGATCAGCTCCTCGGCCTTCTACAGCACGGTCGGCAGCCCGGCCCGGCAGCACGACCTGGTGATCGACGGCTGGACGCCGGACTGGCCGGGTGCCTCCACCTATCTGCCGATCCTGTTCGACGGCCGGCTGATCACAACCGAAGGCAACAACAACCGCGCCCAGTACGACTCCCCCGAAGTCGACGCCCGGCTGGACGAGATCGCGGCCATGGGCGACCCCGCCGCCGCGCAGGGCGCCTACGGCGAACTCGCCAAGCGCATCATGCGCGACGCCCCCGTCGTGCCGTTCCTCTGGGACAGGGCCGCCGTCCTGGTCGGGCCGAACGTGACCGGCGCGTACGGGCACACCGCCTTCGTCGGCCGGCTCGACCTCGTCTCGCTGGGGCTGCGGAGGTGAGCGAGCGGACGATCGAGAGGTGCGCGTTTCGCGAAGCGACCGCCGGGCGAAGCGAGGAGGGCGCATGATCGTCCTGCGCAAGCTGCTGACGCAGCGCTCCGCGGCGGTGGCGGCGGCCGCGGTCGCCCTGCTGGTGCTCACCGCGCTCGCCGCCCCGCTGATCACCTGGCTGGCCGGCACCACCCCGACGGCGTTCCACGGCGAGGCGGTGGACCCGGCGCTCGGCGGACTGCCGCGCGGGGCCGCGGGCGGGATCGGTGCCGAACACTGGCTGGGCGTGGAGCCGGTCAACGGCCGGGACGTGCTCGCCCGCGTGGTGTACGGCGCGCGGGTCTCACTGCTGATCGCCGTCCTGGCCACCGCCCTGTCGGTGACGCTGGGCACTGCCCTCGGCCTGCTCGCCGGCTTCCTCGGCGGCTGGACCGACACCGTCATCGGCCGGCTGATGGACCTGCTGATGTCCTTCCCCAGCCTGATCTTCATGATCGCGCTGATCTCGGCCGCGCCCGGTGCCGACCGCCGGCTGCTGCTGGTCGTGGTGCTCGGGTTCTTCGGCTGGCCCTACGTCGGGCGGATCGTGCGCGGGCAGGCCATGGTGCTCGCCCGCGGCGAGTTCGTGGCGGCGGCCCGGGTGCTCGGCGCGTCCCGGCGGACACTGCTGCTGCGCGAGGTGCTGCCCAACCTCACCGGACCGGTGCTGGTGGTGGCGACGATGTCGATCCCGGCCTGCATCGCCACCGAGGCCGGGCTGTCCTTCCTCGGCGTGGGCGTCCAACCACCGACGCCCTCCTGGGGGCAGATGATCGCCACCGCCGTGCCCTGGTACGCCGCCGACCCGGCCTACTTCCTCATCCCCGGCGCCCTGCTGTTCGTCACCGTGCTCGCCTTCAACGTGCTGGGCGACGCCGTGCGCGACACGCTCGACCCCCGGAGCACACCCCGATGATCCTCTATCTGCTGCGAAGACTGGCCGTCACCGCGCTCATCCTGCTGGTCATCTGCGCCGCCACCTTCGCGATCTTCTACCTGATGCCCGCCGATCCGGCCCAGGGCGCCTGCGGCAAGGCCTGCAGTCCCGAACGGCTCGCCGGGATCCGCGCCACCCTCGGCCTGGACCGCTCCCCGCTCGCCCAGTTCGGGGACTACCTCGGCGGCATCCTCTCCGGCCGCACGTACGGCACCGGCGCGCAGGCCGTCCAGTGCCCGTTCCCCTGCCTGGGCTTCAGCTTCCAGACGAACCGGCCGGTCTGGGAGATGCTGACCGGCCGGCTGCCCGTCAGCGTCTCCATCGCCCTCGGCGCGGCCGTGCTGTGGCTGGCCGTGGGCGTGGCGGCGGGCGTGGTGTCCGCGCTGCGGCGCGGCAGCCTGTGGGACCGAGCCGCGATGACGGCCGCCCTCGGCGGGGTCTCGCTGCCGGTCTACTTCACCGCGCTGGTGCTCCAGTACCTCCTCGTGGTCAAGCTGAACGTGCTGCCCTACCCCACGGCCGTCCCCCTCACCGAGGACCCGGCCGGGTGGGCGCAGTCGATGGTGATGCCCTGGATCACCCTGGCCATGCTCTACGCCGGGGTGTACGCCCGGGTCACCCGCAGCGAGATGCTGGAGAGCCTCGGCCGGAACTACGTCCGCACCGCGCGCGCCAAGGGCCTGTCCGAGGTCACCGTGGTACGCCGGCACGCGCTGCGGCCCGCGCTGATGCCGATCGTGACGATCTTCGGCATGGACCTCGGCGCCCTGCTCGGCGGCGCGCTCATCACCGAGTCGGTCTTCGGCCTGCCCGGCGTCGGCAAGCTCGCCGCCGACGCGATCGCGGGCGCCGACCAGCCGGTGATCCTCGGCGTGACGCTGTTCGCCGCCTGCTTCGTGGTGCTCGCCAACCTGGTGGTCGACCTCGTCTACGCCGTGCTCGACCCGAGAGTGAGGGCCGTCGGATGACCCTCCTCACCGTACGCGGCCTCACCGTCGACTTCGGCTCCGGCGTCCGCGCCGTGGCCGGGCTCGACCTCGACCTGGCGGCCGGACAGGTGCTCGGCGTGGTCGGCGAGTCCGGCAGCGGCAAGTCCGTCACCAGCCTCGCCGTGCTCGGGCTGCTGCCCCGCGACGCCCGGGTCGGGGGCGAAATCCGCTTCGACGGGCGCGAGTTGACCGGCCTGAACCAGCGGTCCCTGCGTCGCCTGCGCGGCGACCGGATCGCCATGGTCTTCCAGGACCCGCTGTCCTGCCTCAACCCGTACTACCCGGTGGCCTTCCAGATCGCCGAGGCCTACCGAGCCCACCACCGGGCCGGGCGGAAGGCGGCCCACCGGGTCGCCGTCCGGATGCTGGAGCGGGTCGGCATCCCCGAGCCCGAACGGCGCGCCCGCTCCTACCCGCACGAGTTCTCCGGCGGGATGCGGCAGCGGGTGATGATCGCGATGGCGCTGTGCCTGGAGCCCGACCTGCTGATCGCCGACGAGCCGACCACCGCGCTCGACGTCACCGTCCAGGCCCAGATCCTCGGCCTGCTGCGCGAGCTCCGGCAGGAGGCCGGTACCGCGATCATGCTGATCACCCACGACATGGGAGTGGTCGCCGGCCTCGCCGACCAGGTCGTCGTGATGCACGACGGCCGGGCGGTCGAACGCGGCTGCGTCCACGAGGTCTTCCAGCGGCCGCAACAGCCCTACACCCGCGGCCTGCTCGCCTGCGTCCCACGCATCGACGGGCCGCTGCCGCACCGGCTGCCCACCCTGGAGGCGACCACATGACCACTCCGCTCGAAACCCCCCTGCTCGAAACCCACGGCCTGGTCAAGCGGTTCCCGGTCCGCCACGGCCTCACCCGGCGCCTCGCCGGACACGTCACCGCCGTCGACGGCGTCTCGCTGCGGGTCGGCCCGGGCGAGACCCTCGGCCTGGTCGGCGAGTCCGGCTGCGGCAAGTCCACCGTGGCCCGCCTGCTCACCCGGCTGGAGCGGCCGACCTCCGGCACCATCCACTTCGCCGGCCAGGACCTCGCCGACCTCGACGAGACCCGGCTGCGCCCCGTCCGCCGTGAACTCCAGATGGTCTTCCAGGACCCGCTCTCCTCGCTCAACCCCCGGCAGACCGTCCGCCGGATCCTCGCCTCGCCCTTCGCCTACCAGGGGCTGGAACCCGACGAGCCGGTGGAACGGCTGCTGGAACGGGTCGGCCTGAGGGCCGAACACGCCGACCGCCACCCGCACGAGTTCTCCGGCGGCCAGGCCCAACGCATCGGCATCGCCCGCGCGTTGGCCCTGCGGCCGAAGCTGGTGGTGTGCGACGAGCCGGTCTCCGCCCTCGACGTCTCGGTGCAGGCCCAGATCCTCAACCTGCTCAAGGACCTCCAGGACGAGCACGCCCTCGCCTACCTGTTCATCGCCCACGACCTCGGCGCCGTCCGGCAGATCAGCACCCGGATCGCCGTCATGTACCTCGGGGCCGTCGTCGAGAGCACCGACCGCGACACCCTGTTCGCCGCCCCGGCCCACCCGTACACCCGCGCCCTGCTGTCCGCCGTACCGCTGCCCGACCCGGACGCCGAGCGCGCCCGCGAGCGGATCGTGCTCCGCGGCGACCTGCCCAGCCCGCTGGACCCGCCCAGCGGCTGCCGCTTCCGCACCCGCTGCCCCGAGGCGGCCGACCGCTGCGCCGCCGAGCGGCCCGTCCTGCGGGCGATCGCCCCGGGGCACGACGTCGCCTGCCACTTCGCTGGAGGAACCCCGTGATCCGTACCAGCCACCGCCTGCCCGGGCTCGCCGTGACCGACCACGTCTTCACCGTCCCGCTCGACCACGCCGACCCCGGCGGCGCAACCATCGAGGTCTTCGCCCGCGAGCTCGCCGACCCGGTCCGCGCCCGGGACCGCCTGCCCTGGCTGCTCTACCTCCAGGGCGGACCGGGCGGGAAGTCACCGCGCCCGCTGAACACCGGCGGCTGGCTCGGCCACGCCCTGAAGACCCACCGGGTACTGCTGCTCGACCAGCGCGGCACCGGCCGCTCCACCCCCGTCACCGCCCACGCGGCGGCCGGCCTCGGCCCGGCTCGCCGGCTGGCCGATCACCTGGCGCTGCACCGGGCCGACTCGATCGTCGCCGACGCCGAACTGATCAGGCGTCAGCTCTTGGACGACGAACCGTGGGAGACGCTCGGCCAGAGTTACGGCGGGTTCGTCACCCTCAGCTACCTCTCCTTCGCGCCCGAGGGCCTTCGAGCCTGCTACATCACGGGCGGCCTGCCGGGCCTCGACGCCACCGCCGACGACGTGTACGCCGCCACCTATCCCCGGGTGCGCGAGCGGCTCGCCTCCCACTACCTCCGCCACCCCGGCGACCGCGCGCTGCTCCGGCACCTCGCGGACCTCGTCGACCGCCACCCGACCCGCCTCCCGGACGGCGACCGGCTCACCGTACGACGTCTGCGCACCCTCGGCCTCATGCTCGGCATGGGCGACGGCTCCGCCCGCCTGCACTGGCTGCTCGACGAGGCCCTCGACGCCGACGGCGCACCCACCGCCACCTTCCTCCAGCAGGTCACGCAGCTGACCTCCTTCACCGACAACCCGCTCTTCGCCGTCCTCCAGGAGTCCATCTACGGCCGCGGCGCCACCGCCACCGGCTGGGCCGCCGAACGCGCCCTGTCCGCCCATCCCGCCTTCGCCGAGGACGCCGACCCGCTGCTGCTCACCGGCGAGATGATCTACCCCTGGATGTTCCGGGAGATCGCGGGCCTGCGCCCGTTCGCCGAGGCCGCCGACCTGCTCGCCGCACGGACCGACTGGCCCGAGCTGTACGACCCGGCCCGGCTCGCCGCGAACCGGGTCCCGGTGGCCGCCGCCGTCTACCACGACGACATGTACGTGGACGCCGGCCTGTCCCTGCGCACCGCCCGCGCGGTCGGCGGCCTGCGCGCCTGGGTCACCAACGAGTGGGAGCACGACGGCGTCACCGCCTCCGGCGGGCGAGTCCTCGCCCGCCTGATGGACCTGGCCTCCGGCCGGGCCTGACCATCCCCCGAAAGGAGAGACCTCTTGAACCCCCGTATCCTCGCGGGCGCGATCGCCCTGGCCCTCCCGCTCCTCGCCGCCGGCCCCGGCGTCGCCGCCTCCTCCGTCCCGACCTCCGCCTCCGCCTGCGCGCTGCCCGGCCGGACCGGCTGGACCGACGAGGGCCACACCACCGACGCCACCCAGTTCCAGCAGCCGCTGGGCACCAAGCACGTCCTGATGCTGTTCGTCGACTTCCCCGACGCCCCGGGCACCGGCGACCTCGCCGACTACCACGACCGACTCGCCCCCGCCGCCGACTGGATGAGGCAGGACTCGTACGGCCGCACCCGCCTCGACATCACCCCGCTCAACCGCTGGCTCCACCTGCCGCAGCCGTCCACCTCCTACGGCTTCCAGCGCGGCATCAGCTTCGAACAGCACGAGGCGTACGTACGCCAGGTCGTCGAGGCCGCGGGCCCGGACGTCGACTTCTCCCGGTACGACCTGCTCTACATCGTCCCGACCAGATCCGCCTCCGCCATCACCTTCTCGCCCACCTACCTGTACGACCCGGCCGCCCCCGGCATCGTGGCGGGCGGCACGCGGATCAAATGGGCGGTCACCTTCGGCCAGGACATGTACCACTGGGGCCCCAAGGTCGCGGACCACGAGACCTCGCACACCTTCGGCCTGCCCGACCTGTACGCCTTCGACGGCACCGACACCCACCGCTACGTCGGCGGCTGGGACCTGATGGGCCTCATCTCCGGCCCGGCACCGCAGCATCTGGGCTGGGAGCGCTGGAAGTTCGGCTGGATCGACGACCGCCAGGTCGCCTGCCTGCCCACGACCGGCAGCCGTACCGTCCGCCTGCGCGCGATCGAACGCCCCGGCGGCACCAAGATCGCGGTGATCCGCACCGGCGAGACCACCGCGTACGTCGCCGAGTCCCGCCGCGCCGTCGGCGGCGACACGTCCGCGTGCTCCACCGGCGTGCTGGTCTACCGGGTCGACACCTCCGTCCAGACCGGCTACGGCCCGATCCGGGTGATCAACGGCAACCCCACCGCCACCCCGCCCGAGGGCTGCACGCCGCTCGACATGGCGGCCTACCGGCCCGGCCAGTCCTTCACCGACCCCGCCACCGGCGTCCGCATCGAGGTCCGGCACCGGGGCCCGCTGACCGACACCATCACGGTCAGCAAGCAGTAGGCGTCGCGCGCCACCCCACGAACTCGCGCCGGCGGCCGCCGGGTGACCCCCCACGGCCGGGCGGCCACCGGCGCGACCCCGTCCCCCACCGACCTTTCGGCCACCACCGCGCTCCGCACGACACGCCCCGGGACGCCAACCGATTCCCCGGAGGGTTCCACGCCGCTCCCGACGTCACCACTGAAAGTCATGGTGAGGTGACTCGAACCTCGGATCACGCGGCGACCCGGCGTCTCCCGGGGCTGCGGTGAGCAGCGGCCTCCCGCCGGGCGCCGGTTGCCTGAGGGCCGACGGGCGCTTCGCGGACCGCGGGCAGGTCATCGCCGTGGCAGGCCCGGTCGGGGTCGCGCGGGTCATGGTGCCACTCGCCCCGTCGCGCCGGCCACGTGTCGGGGGTGCCGCGCCATGCCGTCGCGTGCTCGACTCCGTCGGCAGGCGGCAGTGGCTGGTGTGCCGTGATGATTGAGGTATGTGTGTACAGGCGGATCACGAACCGGATGACGCCCGCCACCGGAATTTCGGGGTCACACCGCTGCATGTCGCGGCGCCCTCCGCGGCTGTCGGAATCCCGCCGCCGTCCGGGCGGACGCTCTCCGGCACGCTGACGGATCCGCCGCTCGTGGGGCCGCGGCGGCCCGCTCCGCCCACCCGTGCCCGGCCGGTTCGCCGCGGCTTCTCGTTCAACCGCGCACACCGGCACCGGAGCACACGGTGAGGCTCCCAGGCCGCGGCGGGGCTGACCGGCACCGTGCGACGGAGCCGGTCGGGGCGGAGCCGCGGGTGCCCGCCCCGCCGGCATGGATACGCTGGCTGCCGGCCCTCTATGTCGCGGCCATCCTGGCGCTGGAACCGATCACTCCCGTGCAGTGGCCGGTGAGCTTCCTGCTCATCGCCCTGCCCGTCGTCGCCGCCTACGCCCACGGTCCCGCCTTCGTCGCCACCATCACGGTCTTCGCCGTGCTCTTCGAAGGCCTCCTGGCGGGCACTCCGTGCTGCGCGGGCCGCGACGTGGGCTATCTGTGGGAGCGCCACTACGTGGCCACCTACTTCTCCACGGCATTGGTCGGGATGCTGGGCGCCCTGCTGGCCGCCCACCGAACACGCCGGGAACGCACCCTGGCCACCGTGCGCTCGGTGGCCGAGACGGCGCAGCGCGTGCTGCTGCGTCCGGTCCCCCACCTCCTGGGCCGCATCGGCATCGAAACCCTGTACCTGTCGGCAGCCGCGGAGGCCCGGATCGGCGGCGACCTCTTCGAGGCGATGAGCACCGCGCACGGTGTGCGCCTGCTGATCGGCGATGTCCGGGGCAAGGGCCTGCTCGCGGTGGAGACGGCCGCGGCGATGCTGGCCGCCTTCCGCGAGGCCGCCTACGACGAGCCCGATCTGCCCGCGATAGCGCGTAGATTGGAGAGGAGCATGAGCCGCCGGGCCGCCCAGCTCCCCGGCAGTGAGGAACGCTTCATCACCGCTGTGCTCGCCGAGATCCCCGGCGACGAGCCCGTGGTCCGCATCGTCAACTGCGGTCACCCCCCGCCGCTGCTCATCGACCAGGGCCGGGTCGGCGAACTGGCTCCGTGCGATCCGTCGCCGCCCCTCAACCTCGGTGTGCTGCTCGGCGGCGACTACCACGTCGACGTGGAGCCCTTCCGTCCGGGCGACCAACTGCTGCTGTACACCGACGGCGTGACCGAGACCCGCGACCGCACCGGAGCCTTCTACCCGCTCACCCAGCGTGTCCGCGGCTGGACCGCCCTGCCGCCACGCGAGCTCTTGAACCGCCTGCACCAGGACCTGCTCGCGTACAGCGATGCCGCCCTCGACGACGACATCGCCGTGCTTGTCGCGCACCGGCTCCCCGACGGGGAGGAGCCGGGCCCACACGCCGAGCCCGCCCGGGATGAGTTGAAGGGCAGGCTCGGCGGCAGCGGGAGCGGCAGCGCGGGGCGTCGGCGCTGGGCCGCCACCCCGCGGCAGCCCCTCACCGACGACCGCACTGACGCGAACTGATCGCACGGCCTCCGTCAGCACCGCGCCCGCTACCTGCCCCAGATCGTCCGGTACGCCTGGCGGTAGCCCGACGGGTCCCAGGAAGTTGCTCCGCCACTGTTGGCGGCCGTGGTGATGTGGACCGGGGCGACGTAGCCGCTGGCGGGCTGGTGGGAGAAGGCGCGGTTGAACTCGTCGACGATCTGCCAGCCCTGCTCGGTGAGGGGCTCGGGGACGGTGGCTGCCTGGAACTGCCTGCTGTCGATGCGCTGGAAGGCCGAGGGGTCGCCGTCGCCCGCGCCGATGTTGTACGGGGCGGCGTTGCCGGGCCTGCCGGCCGCGCGCAGGGCGGGCGCGGCGTCGGCGAAGTACAGGTCGTTGATGGCGACGGAGTGCGTCCACTGGCCCTGGAAGCGGGCGAGGAGGGCGGAGACCTCCTGGGGGGTGCGGACGGTCGCGTCCGGGATGGGGATGTTCTCGGAGGCCAGAAGCCTCACGCCGGCGCAGGTGGCGAGTTCGCCCTTGATCAGTTGGGACTTGTTCTTCGCGAACGGGATCGAGTCGTCGGTGAAGACGACGACTCCGGCGTTGCCGTTGGAATCCGCGATGACCCAGTCCGCGCTGAGCCGCGCGACGTCCCCGACGCTGGTGGTGATGTTGCTGAAGAGCAGGGGGCTCCTGCTCGGCCCGGGAGCCGCGACCGCGTGCCAGCCGATGAGCGGGATGTGCGCCGCGTCGGCCTGCGCGACCTGCTGCGAGGTCAGGTCCGGGTCGAAGCCGCCGATGACGATGCCCGAGGGTTCGAGGCCGACGGCTTGGCCGAGCGCCGCCTGGGTGCCCGCGGGCGTGCCCTGTCCGTCGATCACCCGGACGCTCCAGCCGATGACCGTCGCGGCCTCGACGACGCCCCTGGCGACACCCGCGACGCCGGGGTTGGTCATGGTCTGGGCGACGTACACGATGGTCCTGCCGGGAACCGCCCTGGGGCCGCTGGTGGGGCCGTTCCAGGGGACGTCGAGCTGCTCGGCCCGCTGGACGTCCGCCTTCGCCCTGGCGAGGGTGGCCGCCGGGCAACCGGCGCTCGACGGCCCTGCGACGGGGGCCCCGGTCCCGGTCGACACGCCGCGCTGGCAGCCGTCCACGGCGGCGCCCGCCGTTGCCAGCATGACCGCTGCCAGCACGGTCGCCGCACCGCGCTTCACGGCGTGTCCCGGGAGGATGCCGCGTCCGCCGACGGCGGCGTGAGCGGACCGCGGGTCTCGGCGCCGCCGGCGCGCAGCCGGCGGCGTGCGGAGTAGCCGGCCAGGCCGACGGCGAGGAGCAGCGTCGCGCCGTTGAACAGCGGCACGGCCCAGAAGTCGGCGCCGAGCTGCCCGATGCCGGCCAGACCGATGGCGAGGACGGCGACGGCGACCACGGTGCCCAGGGCGTTGGCGCGTCCGGGTTTGATCGCGGTGGAGCCGAGCAGTGCGCCGACGAACGCGGGCAACAGGTACTCCAGGCCGACGCTCGGGTTGCCGATCTGCTGCTGCGCGGCGAGCAGGACCCCCGCGAAACCGACGACCAGGCCCGATCCGGTGAAGGCGTAGACGCTGTAGCGGCGGGTGGGGATTCCGACGAGTTCGGCGGCGCGCGGGTTGGAGCCGATGACGTACAGGTACCGGCCGAGCGGCAGCCGCTCCTGCAGCAGCCACAGGACGGCCGCGAGCGCGAGCACGTAGGAGGCGGACACCGGCAGTCCGAGGAAGGTGGAGTCGTAGAGGTCGGTGAAGGCGACCGGCAGACCGCCGGTACCGGGGAGGACCCGGGCGCCACCGGTGATCCAGCCGGTGAAGGCGTACAGGATGCTGCCGGTGCCGAGCGTGGCGATGAAGGAGTCGATCCGCCCGAACTCGACGATGACGCCGTTGAGGGCCCCGAAGGCCGCTCCGCCCAGGATCACGGCCAGGCAGGCGAGCGGCCAGGGCCAGTTGCCGTCGACGATGAGCCGCAGCACCGCGACGTGCGCGAGGCCGAGGCCGTAGCCGATGGACAGGTCGAACTTGCCGGTGGCGATGGGGATCGTCGCACCGAGCGCGAGGATGGCGGGGATCGACTGGTTGGACAGGATCGAGGAGACGTTGTCGAGCGTGGGGAAGGTGTTCGGCAGCGCGACGGAGAAGACCAGGAACAGCAGGGCGGCGAGGGCCGGCAGGCCGTAGCTGCCGATCAGGTGCCCGCGCCGGCGGCCCTGCGGGGATCGGCGGGACGGCGGTGCGGTCATCGGCCCGTCGCACGCCTGTTGCCGTCACCGTCGGTGACGGGAGGCATGGCCGAGGCGGCGGAGGTGAGTTCCGTGACGGTGAGGGCCGCACCGGCCAGCTCGGCGGTCACGGTCCCGCGGACGAACACCAGGGCGCGGTGGCACACCGTGGCGACCTCCTCGAAGTCGGTGGAGATGAGCAGGACCGCGAGGCCGTCGGCCAGCGCCTGGTCGAGCAGGCGGTAGAGCTCGGCCTTGGCGCCGACGTCGACGCTGGCGGTCGGCTCTTCGAGGATCAACAACCGCCGGTGCGCCCGGAGCCACCGGCCGACCATGACCTTCTGCTGGTTCCCGCCGGACAGCGTGGCGATCGGCGCCTCGCTGTCGCGGGGGTGCACCGAGAACCGCTCGATCAGGGCGGCGGCCTGGGCCCGCTCGCGCCGCGGGCTGATCCAGTGCAGCGCCGACCGGCCGCCCGCCCGGGGGTTCGCCAGGAGGTTCTCACGGACCGTCAGTTCTGCGGCGCAGCCCTCCTCCTGACGGTTGCCGGTGACCAGGCCGACGCCGGAGTCGACGGCATCGGCCACCGAGTGCGGGGTGTACGGTCGGCCGTCGAGCAGGGCCCGCCCGCCGAGGATCGGACGGGATCCGGCGAGGGCGCGGCCCAGGTCGAGGTGGCCGGCGCCGGTGAGGCCCACCATGCCGAGGATTTCGCCGGCGCGCAGCTTCAGGCCGACCGGCCCGGCGTTCGCGGTCCGCACCGCGTCGAGGCTCAGCACCACCGGGCCCTGGGTGGGAGCGACCGGGGCGGCCCGGTGGCTGACCGGTTCGCGGCCCACGATGTCGCGGACCAGGCGCCGGCGGCTGTGGCCGGCGAGCGGGCCGGAGCTGATCAGACGGCCGTCGCGCAGGACGGCGAAGGTGTCGGCGACCTGGTGGACCTCGTCGAGCCGGTGGGTGACGTAGACGATGCCGTGCCCTCGGTCGCGCAGGGTGCGCAGTACGGCGAAGAGCCGGGCGCAGTCCGCGGCGGGGAGGCTGGCGGTCGGCTCGTCCAGGACGATGAGCTCCGCCCGCGTCGCCAGCGCGCGGGCGATGGCGACGAGCGAGCGCTCGGCGGGGGCGAGGTCGGCGATTCGCGCGTCGGCGTCGAGGTGCCCGGCGATCAGGGCGAGGGCGTCGGCGCAGCGCTCCCGGGTCCGCCGCCAGGAGACCAGCCCGTGACGGCGCGGGTAGCCGACGACCAGGGCGACGTTCTCGGCGACCGTCATCCACTCGACGAGACCGAGATCCTGGTGGATGAAGGCCATGCGGCGGGCGGCGGCCTCGGTGCCGAGCGGGTGCCCGGCCACCGTCACCTCGCCCTGGTCCGGGTGGTGGATCCCGGCGAGGGTCCGGATGAGGGTGGACTTGCCGGCACCGTTCGGACCGAGCAGGGCCAGGACGCTGCCGCGATGGATGTCGAGGTCGATCCCGGCCAGCGCGGGAGTGCCGCCGAACCGCTTGCCGAGACCGCGGATGCGGACGAGTGGGCCTTGGCGCGCGGGTGGGCCCGCCAGGGGACCGGGGGTGTCGTGCATGGACCACCGTTCCTACCAGCTCGACCCGGCCGCCGGGGCGTTGACACGCCACGGTGGCCGTTGGCGTCCGGAGGGCGGGTCATTCGATTTCGGGAATGTCGGCGAACTGGTTCTCGAAGAAGTGGCTCTCGAAGGGGTCGGGGACGCCGCCGGACGCCTCCAGAGCGCATTCGGCCCAGATGACCTTGCCCCTGGCCGTGTAGCGGGTGCCCCAGGCCTGGGTGAGCTGGGCGACGAGGAACAGGCCGCGGCCGCCCTCGTCGGTGGTGGCCGCGTGCCGCAGGTGGGGGGCGGTGCTGCTGCCGTCGGAGACCTCGCAGATCAGGGTGCGGTCGTGGATCAGGCGGACCTGGATGGGCTCGATGCCGTAGCGGATGGCGTTGGTGACCAGCTCGCTGAGCAGCAGTTCGGTGACGAAGGCGACCTCGTCCAGCCCCCAGTCGCTCAGTCGGCGGGCGGCGGCGGCGCGGATGTCGCCGACGCGGGCCGGGTCGGCGGGCAGGTCCCAGGTGGCGATCCGGCCGGGGTCGAGGGCGCGGGTGCGGGCGACGAGCAGCGTGACGTCGTCGGCCGGGTGCTCGGGCACCACGGCCTCCACGACCGTGCGACAGGTGTCCTCGGGTGAGCGGTTCGGGTGGGCCAGGGCGGTGCGCAGGCGGTCGAGGGCCACGTCGGGGTCGCGGTGGTGGTCTTCGAGGAGTCCGTCGGAGTAGAGGACCAGCTGGCTGCCTTCGGGGAGGTGCAGCTCGGCGGTTTCGAACGGCAGGCCGCCCAGGCCGAGCGGGGGCCCGGCGGGGAGGTCGGGGAGGGTGACCGTGCCGTCCGGGTGGACCACCGCGGGTGGCGGGTGACCGGCGCGGGCCAGCGTGCAGCGCTGCGAGGTCGGGTCGTAGACGGCGTACAGGCAGGACGCGCCGATGATGCCGTCGTTGCCGGTGGCGGGCTCCGCGCCGTCCTCGTCCCGGTCCAGACGCCCCACGAGGTTGTCCAGGTGGGTGAGGAGCTCGTCGGGGGCGAGGTCCAGTTCGGCGAAGTTGTGCACGGCGGTGCGCAGGCGGCCCATGGTGGCGGCGGCGTGCAGTCCGTGGCCGACGACATCGCCGACGACCAGGGCGACCCGGGCACCGGAGAGGGGGATGACGTCGAACCAGTCCCCGCGCACCCCGGGCTCGGCGGGCAGATAGCGGTGGGCGACCTCGATGGCGCTCTGCTCGGGCAGGCTGCGCGGGAGCAGGCTGTGCTGCAGGGCCAGGACCATGGCGTGTTCGCGGGTGTAGCGGCGGGCGTTGTCGATGCAGATGGCGGCGCGGGTGGCCAGCTCCTGGGCCAGCGAGCGGTCGTCGTCCCCGTAGGGGGCGGGGTTGCGGGCGCGGTAGAAGCCGGCGATGCCCAGCACGACGCCGCGGGCCAGCAGCGGGACGGTGATGAGGGAGTGGACGTCGTACGCGAAGAGGCGCTCGGCCGCCTCGGGGTCCTGCGAGATCCAGCCGGGGGCCTGACGCAGATCGGGTTCCAGCACCGCCTGCCCGTCGGCCAGGCAGCGGCGATGGGGCGTGGCGGGGCTGAGGCGGACCCGTTCGCCGACCGGATAGAAGGGGCAGTCGGTGCGGATGCCGTGGACCACCGTGCGGTGCAGCTCGCTGCCGGGGTCGGTGGGCTCCTCGCCGCGCAGGACGGTTTCGGGCAGGTCGATGGTGACGTAGTCGGCCAGCCGCGGGACGGCCATCTCGGCGAGCTCCCAGGCGGTGCGGGTCACGTTCAGGGTGGTGCCGATGCGGGTGCTGGCCTCGGACAGCAGTTCCAGGCGGCGGCGGGCCGCGACGGCGTACCGTCCCACGCCCGGCTCGCCCAGCAGCAGCAGCCTGGTGGCTGCGCCGCCCTCGGGGGCGGACGGCGCCGTGGTCCCGCGGGCCGGTGCGGCACCCACGGGCTCCCGGAGCGGTGGGACGGTGGCGGTCGCGGCAGTCGCGGCGGTCGCGGCGGTCGCCGGGAGGCCGACCGGCCGACCGGCCTGGTCGGGGCGACCGGCCTGGTCGGGGGCGACGAGCCGGGGCAGCGAGTCGCCGTGCAGGACCGCCTCGATGACGAAGCCCTCCACCCCGGACGGGCTGGCCATCGGACGGCTCAGCAGGGTGACCCGCCGGCCCTGGGAGAGCATCACCTCGACCGCGGTGCGGCGGGCCGAGGAGATCAGCTCGGTGGCCATCTGTTCGAGCAGTATCTGGTCGTGCCGGTCCAGCCCGCTTCGGGACAGCTCGTCCAGAGCGACCAGGCGCCCGTCCCCGGCCGCCTGGTCGCTCTGGGCGCCGCGCCTGGAATCGAGGTACGCGCGCAGCAGGGTGCGCTCGCGCGCCGAGCTCTGCGCCAGCAGGCGCCGCTCGATGGCGGTGGCGGCCTTGCGGATCAGGTCCTCCATCTGCGGGTCCTCGTAGGCGGGCGGATAGGCGAAGCAGAGGACGCCCTCGATCCGTCCGCTGAGGGGGTCGCGGACGGGAATCGCCGTGCAGGCGTTCGACTGGCCGCGCTCGGCGAAGTGCTCGGCTCCGGAGACCCGGATGAGCCGCCGTTCCGTGAGCGCCAGCCCGATGCCGTTGGTCCCGCCGTACTGCTCGGCGAACACGAAGCCCGGGACGCTCTGGATCGCGGGCAGCTGCCTGACCATGGACGCTTCGCCGAAACGGCGCTGCAGCACCGCCCCGTCCCCGTCGGTCAGGGCCACGTTCATCCGGGTGCCGGCGAACCTGGATGCCAGCCGGTCCAGCACGGGCCCGGCCGCGCGGACCAGCCGGCCGTCCAGATCGATGTCCGGCCGGTACGGGAGCTCGGACCCGTCCGGGGAGATCCCCATCGACTGGCAGCGTTGCCAGGAGTTCAGGATCAGACTCCGCACGCCGCCTTCGACCGGCTCACCGAGCATGAACCGCTCACGGGCCCGTACGGGGCCGGTCCCCGCCACATCCGAAGCTGTCATGACCGCCACAGCGCTCACATTTCCGCAGAGCTGCACCCTTCGATGCAATATTAGGACTTTGCCCGTTCTGCGGTGCTTGGCACCAGATCGCGCACACTCCCCGAGCACGGTGGCGGTATTGCGGCCGTCACCGCATCATCGGCAGAGCGGGGGACGGGTTGAGGAGTGCCATGACCAGTGTCAACGGGCCGGCGATGACCCGCGACGAGTTCGACGGGCTTTTCCGGCAGCTGCGCCGCGACCATCTCCCCGGGCCGGTCGAAGGGAGGCGACGGGTGGCGGCCGCCGGACTCGTGCACACGGGTGAGGTCGTCGCCATGGGGCGGCCGTGGGACAGCGTGCCGGGCCCCGACAACCGCAGGCCGGCACTGCACCAGATGACCGAACTGGCGGACGTCACGGCCCCCGAGCCGACCGTGCACCGGGACTTCATCGCCTCCGACTACCACGGCAAGGCACAGACGCACCTGGACGCGCTGTGCCACATCGCGTACGGCGGACTGCTCTTCGCGGGAGTGCGGGCGCGGGAGGTGTTCTCCTCGCAAGGTGCCGCCTACGGTGCGGTGACCGACCTGCTGCCCGGGCTGGTGGGCCGAGGAGTCCTGCTGGACGTGCCGCGCCTGCGCGGCCATGCCTGGCTGGAGCCGGGAGAGGCGATCGGCGGCCCGGAGCTGCTGGTCTGCGCCGAGGAACAGGGCAGCCCGCTCCTCCCTCAGGACATCCTCCTGGTCCGCACGGGCCACCTCGCCCGACGGCGGCGGCTGGGCGCGTGGGACCCGGACGACCTCAGCGCGGGACTGCATCCCGGCGCGATGCGCGTGCTGAGCGAGTCACAGGCCTCGGCGCTGGGCAGCGACGGTGACAGCGACGTGCGCCCGAGCCCCGTCGACGGCGTCCACTCGCCGGTCCACGTACTGGCCATCACCGCCCTGGGCCTGCCGTTGATCGACAACCTGGACCTGGAACCGTTGGCCGAGGCATGCGCGCGCACCTCGCGATGGGAGTTCCTCTTCGTCACCGCGCCCCTGAACATCCCCCGCGGCACCGGCTCCCCGGTCAATCCGCTCGCGGTCCTCTGAGCGCTCGCGGTCCTCTCGGCGGGGCCGGGAAGCGGCCGTGCTCCGGGCGCCGCCGTCACCACTCGTCGTGTTCGCCGATCACCCGGAAGCTGCCCACGGCGCCGTCGTCACCGAACACGCCCCCGTGGACGGTACTGGTCACGACGCCATTGGTGGCGCCGTAGGGACCCACGGTGGCAACCGGAGCGCCATTGTCACAGGAAAAGCCGCGGAAGACCTCGACGGTCTTCCGGCTGTCGTTGAAAATACTGAAGCTGGTGGAGCCCAGTCCGCTGGCAGCGGTGATGCACCCCTCGGAGGACGCGGAGTACGTACGCTCGTTGAAGTAGATCCTTCCCGCTTCCTCATGGCCGCGGCCGCGTCCGCCACCCTGGCGGTCGTGGCCCTCGCGCTTCTCCCTGCTTTCGCCGCCGCCCTCGACAGCCGCGGCCGGGGCGGCCGGGGCGGCTTGTTCGACGGGCTGGGCCGCCTGCTCGACGGACGGGGGCGCGGGGGCGGCTTGCTGGACGGGCTGGGCCGCCTGCTCGACAGACGGGGACGCCGAGGCGGATCCGGCGATCAGGGCATAGGTGATACCGGTGGCTGCAAGGGTCGCCGCGCCTGCGCCGGCAGCGGCCACAGCCAATATGCGGGTGCGCATGTCACTGTCTCTCTGTCTCACGGACGTCGGCCGGGCGGCCGACCTGCGACGAACGTAACGACAGCCCCTATGACTGTCATTTCGGACATGTCCAAGGTGTGACACCATGAGTCCAGCCAGGTGAAAATGCGGCACATATCGCATACCGGTGAAATGCCTGTACCTCGCGAGGCCTCTTCCAGATTGAGATCCATTCTCAGATTGAGATCCATTCTGCGCGGGGCCTTCCCGCTGCGAGCAACATTGCCTGGCGCCGTGCTGATTGGGGTGGTTCGAATTCGCCACTCCATGCCGCCGAAGTCCGGCGCAGCGAAGCACCCCGGGGGGACGACGCCACCGGGACGGCTGCCTTCGGTAGTCGGCCACCACGCATTGTGTTACACACCTGCGCTCGCCGACGCCCAGGAGCACAGTGGGGACATGGAAGTCCGAGCACGCGCGGCCCGCCACCAGCAGCGCGGGCAACGGGGCTGGGCGCTGCTGCTGATCCCGCTCGCCCTCATCGCGGCGATCACCGTGGTCGATCTCCGGTCCCCCACCACCATCCACCTCGGCCCGCTCCTGGTGATCGCCCCTGCCCTCACCCCCTCGTTCGCCGGCCTCCGCCCGACCGCCCTCGTCGGAGCCCTGGCCGTCGCCGCCCAGGTCCTCATCGCCTTCCTCCACGGCGGCTTCACCACCAGCAACCACATCGCGCAGATCGTCGCACTGACCGTCCTGTGCGTCCTGATCGTCATGTTCACCGCCATCCGCGAACACCGGGCCAGACAGCTCGCCCGCGCCCAGTCGGTCGCCGAAGCCGCCCAGCGCGCCCTGCTGCGCCCGCTGCCCGAACGGATCGGGCCGCTTCAGATCGCCACGATGTACCTCGCCGCCGAAAAGGAGACGCAGATCGGCGGCGACCTCTACACCGCCACCCGCACCGCGGGCGGAACCCGCATGGTCATCGGAGACGTCCGGGGCAAGGGCCTGGCCGCCGTCGGCGAGTCGGCCCTGCTGGTCAGCGCCTTCCGCCTCATCGCCGCACAGCACGACTCCCTGGCGGACCTGGCGTCCACGCTCGACCACAACGTGGGGCGCTACCTCACCGACTTCGCCCAGGAGAGCAGCGACATCGTCGAGCACTTCATCACCGCGATCCTCCTCGACCTGCCCGACGACGAGCCCGTCGCCCGCATGACCAACTGCGGACACCCGCCGCCCCTCCTGCTGCGCGACGGCCGCGCACTGCCCGTCGACTCCGTGCCGGCCGCTCCGCCCCTCGGCGTGAACGACCTCGGCGACGGCGGGTACCCGAGCGACGACTTCCCGTTCGAAAGAGGCGACACCCTGCTGCTGTACACCGACGGGGTCACCGAGGCACGCGACGACTCCGGCGAGTTCTACCCGCTCGCCGAACGCGCCGCCCACTGGGCCAAATGCTCCCCCGAGACACTCGTCAACCACATCCGCCGCGACCTCCTCGCCCACGTCGGCCACCGTCTCAACGACGACGCCGCCGTCATCGCCATCCGGCGCGCCGAACCCGCCGCCCACCCCGCGGAGCCCGGCCGGAACCCGCCCGCTCCGCCCCGACCGGGGCCGGGCCCGGCGGAGGGCGACCGGGCGGTTCCCGGATCGGGCTGCGATGAACTTCCGCCCACCACATGACCGTTGGCATGCAGTGCGAAGCTCCCGACGTAGACAGTGCCGACCTCACAGCCGGACGGAGCTCCGGCACGTCGGTCTCCGTCATCCCGTTCCGGTGGTGAGCACCATGCGGAAGCGGGCGGTACCGGAGAGCATCTTCCGGTACGCCTCGTCGGCCTGGTCGAGCGGCGCGGTCTCGATCATCGGGCGGATTCCCTGCAGGGCACTGAACGCCATGGTGTCCTGGACGTCCTGCGCACTGCCGGACGGGTGGCCGCGGACGGTCCGGGCGTGCATGAGCAGCTGGACGGGGGTGATCCGAAGCGGCTCGGTGTCCGCGCCGATGACCACCAGTTCACCCCGGTGGGACAGCCCGTCCACGGTCGCCGTGATGGCGGCGGAGTTCGCGGCGGTGGCCAGGACGACCCTGGCGCCGCCGAGGGACTGCAGCGCGTCTGCGACCGCCGTGCCGGCCGTGCTGTCGATGTAGTGGTGCGCGCCGAGCTGCTTGGCGAAGTCGGCCTTGTCGGCGCCGCGGGCGATGGCCACGGTCTCGAAGCCCATGGCGGCCGCGTACTGCACACCCAGGTGGCCGAGGCCGCCGATGCCGAGTACGGCGACGAGGTCGCCCGGCCGTGCGGAGCTCGTCCGCAGCCCGTTGTACGTGGTCACCCCGGCGCAGGCCATCGGCGCGGCATCGGCGGCCGCCAGCGCGTCGGGGATCCGGGCCAGGGCGTCGGCCGGCACCACCACCGCCTCGGCGAAACCACCGTCGTACGCCCAGCCGGGAACCTTCAGGTTCGGGCACAGGATGAAGTCGCCCTGCCGGCAGGCAGCGCAGTGCCCGCAGCTGCCGCCGAACCAGCCCACCGCGACGCGGTCGCCGACCCGCCAGCCGGCGCTCTGTGTTCCCTCGCCGAGCTCGTCGACGCGCCCGGCGATCTCGTGCCCGGGGACCAGCGGAAACCGGACGCCCGGCAGCCCGGCGTTCACGAACATGGCGTCGCTGTGGCAGATCCCGCAGGCCTCCACGGCGACCCGCACATGACAGGGGCCCGGCCGCGGCACATCACGCTCGACGATCTCGAACGCCCCGCCGACGGCGGCCACCTGTGCCACTCGATAGGTACTCATCCGGATTCCTCCCGATGCACCGGCACGCCCCCCTCAGCACCAGCAGACCAGCTCCGTCCCGAACACGCTCGCCGAAGCCGGCTCGCACCGTCGGCGCCAACCACCGCGGTCGCAACTCCCTGCGATCGGACGCGCCGCTGCGTGCCCGATCGACCGGGCCGGCGCCGCGCCGTGCTCCCCTGGCACGGGGTGGTGCACGCTGCGCTCCTGTCCGCTATCCCCCACCTGCGGGAGGGCCGGCGGAAGCGCCCGTGGGAAGGCCCAGTTCCGCCCGCACCCGCTGCCGGACCTCCGCCACCACCCTGGAGTCGGTGAACTCCTCGCAGACCATCACCAGCCAGGCCGTCTCCGCTTCGAGGTCGCTCAGCAGCGAGGGCGGCACATAGCCTTCGGTCAGCGCGCACGGGTACCGGTGGCCCACCGCCGCGGCCTCCAACGCGGCGGCGAGCACCGCCGCCTCCACCGTCGCCGCCCGCCGCCGCTCCCCCGCCTCGCTGCCGCAGGCCGCCGCCGCCCACTCCGGCACCCGTGGATGGAGGTGGGCGCGCAGCCACAACTGCGCATCACGGATCTCGATCACCCGCCGGTAGAGCGCGAACTCCGTGTTCCCCCGCCGACCGATCCCCGCACTCTGCCGCTCCAGGGTGATCTCGGGGCGGATCGCGTGCAGCGCCGACCAGAGCGGCCCGATCCGCCGGTAGCTGCGCCGGGCGCGCAGCCGGCGCAGCGGCGCCACCGCCCGCTGCTCCCAGGCGCTCAGCGAGGCGCCGCCCAGGCCCAGGGCCAGCGCGAGAAGGGCGACGGGCGCGGAGAACGCGTCCTCACCCGCGTCCTGCCGACCGGTGCGCAGACCGGAGATCAGGGGCTCCACGCTCGACCCGGCCCAGACCAGCCCGAAGACCCCGCCGCCGACCACCAGTCGCAGGCCGGTGCGGAGCAGACCGGGGCCGAGACCCCGCGCCGCGCGGTGCACCACCGCCGTGAACAGGCCGACGCACCAGGCGCTGTACACCGTGAACACGAGACTCGACACGGCCAGGGCGGCCCGCCCGCCAGGAGGCACGGTGATCACCCCTCCGACCGGAGTCACCCCAGCGGCCCGGTAGAGCACGGCGGTTGCCGACATGACCAGTCCCGCCCCGGCGACCTGCCAACGGACCCTGGCGGGACGGAGTTCCGGCGGCCCGAGGGCGTGGGCCATCAGCACCAGGAAGCAGCAGGCCGCGAGCTTGAGTTCCGCAGTCACCAGCGGCAGCGCCCGGCCGATCGGCGAACCGTCTGCCGCCGCCGAGGCCGACAGCTCGCCGATCCCCAGCAGCACGAGGGAGAGCCCGATGCAGGCCGCGAAGGCGACCAGCGCCCAGCGACCGGGCCTGAGCCGGCCGCCACGCCAGTACCAGGCCCGATGCCCGGCGCCGAGCAGCGCGATGGCGCCCGCCAGGCACTCGACCGCCGCGATCACACGCCGCGCCGATCACACATCGGTGGGCCCGGACCCCGCTTGCCGCACCGGACTCCCGAACAGCGCGTCGAGCCGGGCCGCCGCCTCGCTGCGCTGCCCGGAACCGGGCGGGGCCGACTGCGGTCGACGGCCGGCCTGCCGGTGCAGGACCAGCGAGGCGAACAGCTCCGCCTCGCGCTCCTGGACATCGCTGTACACGTCCCGCCCCAGCATCCGGCGGACCAACTCCGTGGACAGGTGCGGCGCCAGCACACCGAGGGCGGCCGAGTCGACGGCGGCGGAGTCCTGGTGGCCGCAGAGCAGGTGCCCCACCTCGTGGAGCACGATGTGCTGCTGGTGCAGCACCGTGGTGCCGGTCGGATAGCCGATGTACTCGGCGCGGTCCGTGCTCACCAGCACGCCGCAGGTACCGAAGGAGCCGGCCGGCAGCGGCAGGAACTCGACCGGGCGGCCCAGCCGTTCGGACAGCACCTCGCCCAACGCCGGGAGTCCGAACGGCTCCGGCAGCTCAAGGGTGCGCACCAGCCGCCGACAGCGCCGCCACAATTTGCGCCGCTCCATTCCGGTCACCGTCGCGTCCGCCGCTCGGCCTGCTCCGTCACAACGTCGGATTCCTTTTCAGCCAACGTCCTTGACAGTGCCCGGGTCCTGGGTGCAGCGGCCTCGGCCTCGCGGCGGGCGATCGGCCCGATCAGGTCGCCGATCGTGGTCAGCGCCTGCGGCGAGAGCGTCGCGGCGCGCGGTGCGACATCCCGGGCGCCCGCGTCCCGCAGCGCCCCGAGCAGCAGCTCCCCGGCGATCCGGTCGCCCGACTCCACCTCGAAGAAGTAGGTGCCGGGCACCTGGAAGAACCGGGCCAGCGCTTTGAAATGACGCTTCGTCGGGTTGCCCCGGCGTCCCCCCGGTCCAGCTGCCACCACTGCGCCCTCCCCGGCGATCCGCGATTCCCGCAGGTCATCGTAGACGGCCCGCGAGGTGCTGGACAGCGCATCGGGGATTCACCTCAGCTGACGGCCGTTGTCTTGAATTGATCCTGGCGAACCTCCTCCGGGCGTGTCACGGTGAACACCGCCGCCCGGCTCGACAACCCCGACCTGCTCGGTCTCCTCGGCGAACAGGGTCCGGTGCACTCTCCATGACTGTCCGTCGGCGGCTTGCCGCGACCGGATTGCCGGTTGGGTCGACAAATGGAGGCTGATCCCGATGGGGGCCGTGGAAGCGGTCGGCGACCAGTGCCCGAATTCCGGGCCGCCCGCGGGAGCCGGGGTACTGACGGGACACACGGGCCGTGGCGTGCCCGGACTCATGGTCACCGGAGTCGTCCGGAAACGGCGCCCCGCCGTCGTGCCCGCAGGTCGACGGGACGCGGTGGGCGTGTGACCGGCCGGCCGGCGCCCGCGGTGCTGCCCCCGTCGCTGCGCGTGTGGCTCGGGCTGCTCGCGGCCTTCGCCGCGTTGGTCGTCGTCGCGCTCGGGATCCTGTACGCCGACGAGGGCGGGCCCGGCACGGTGGACGCGCGGATCCGGGCGGCAGTGGACGGTGTGGGGCCGCCGTGGCGGTCCGTCGCTCTGGCCATGGACTCCTTGGGCGAGCCGGTGGGCGCCTCGACACTGGTCGTGGCCACGGTGACGGGCTGCCTGCTGCTCCGGCGTCCTCGTGCAGCGGTGTTCGTCGTCGCCGGCGTCGGCACGGCCGTGGGGACGGCGACGCTGCTCAAACACCTGGTGGGACGCACCATCCACGGCGGGAACCTGTCCTACCCGAGCGGGCACACCGCCTTCGTCACCGCGCTCGCCCTCGTGGTGGCGATGCTCGCGACCCGCCGCCGGGGCCGAGACGGGCTCGGCCCCGGCAGGACGACCGGCGCCCTACTCGTGCTCGCCGCGGCGCTGATCGCCGGTGCGGCCATGGGCTGGGCGCAGGTCGCTCTGGGCGCGCACTACCCGACCGACGTCCTCGGCGGCTGGTGCACCGCGCTGACGGTGGTACCGGCGACCGCGTGGCTGGTCGACCGGACGGCCGGCGCGGTTCGGCGGGAGCGCCGCTGACGTCGCGTCACGCCAAGCGGCGGAACACGGGCTTCACCGGCCGCCCGCCCAGCCAGGGGGTGGGGTCGGCGGCGTCCAGTGCCTTGCGGTAGACGGCACAGGCCCCGGCCACCACGTCGACGGTGTGGTCGATGTCGGCGTCGCCGAGCGCGCTGCTCACCACGAACGACGGGGCCAGCACTCCGCCCGCGAGGAGTTGGCGCAGGAACAGGGTGCGGTACTGCTGCGACGGCTCCCGGTTCTCGTCGAGGGTCGCGAAGACCAGGTTGCTGGCCCGGCCCCTGACGACGACGTGGTCGCCGACGCCCGTGCCCGCGGCGGCCTCGCGGACGCCGGCGGCGAGCCGCTCGCCGAGGGCGTGCAGCCGAGCGGTGATGCCCTCCTCGACGTAGGTGGTCTGCACGGCCATCGCGGCGGCCAGCGCGTGCGTTTCCGCACCGTGCGTGGTGGACAGCAGGAACACCCGCTCACCGGGGTGACGCAGCCCGCCCCGCTCCATCAAGTCGCGGCGCCCGGCCAGCGCGGAGACGGCGAACCCGTTGCCCAGCGCCTTGCCGAACGTGGAGAGGTCGGGGACGACGCCGTACAGGCCCTGGGCGCCCGCCTCGGACCAGCGGAAGCCGGTGATCATCTCATCGAAGATCAGGACGCAGCCGTGCCGGTCGGCCAGCTCACGCAGGCCGGTGAGGTACCCGGGCGGCGGCTCGGTGTGGCCGGCGGGTTCGAGGATCAGACAGGCGACCTCGTCGCGGTACCGGCTGAGCAGTTCCTCCGTCGCGGCCAGGTCCCCGTAGGGGAACGCCACGGTGAGCTCGGTGGTCGCCGCCGGAACACCGGCGGACATCGGCGTGGTGCCGATGAACCAGTCGTCGACGGAGAAGAACGGATGGTCGCCGCAGATGGCCACCCGCGGGCGCCCGGTGACGGCGCGGGCGAGTCGCACCGCGGCGGTGGTGACGTCCGAGCCGTTCTTCGCGAACTTCACCATCTCGGCGGTCGGCACCGTGGCCAGGAAGCGTTCCGCGGCCTGGACCTCCACGATGGACGGCCGGACGAAGTTGCTGCCGCGGTCGAGTTCCCGCCGCACCGCCTCGAGCACGCGTGGGTGGGCGTGGCCGAGGCTGACCGACCGCAGGCCGGAGCCGTACTCGACGTAGCGGTTGCCGTCGATGTCCCACACGTGGGCACCGCGGCCGTGGCTGATGACCGGGGCCAGGTTCTCGGGGTACTGGTCGTCGCCCTTGGCGTAGGTGTGCGCGCCCCCGGGGATCACGGCGTGCAGCCGCTCGTTCGCCATCCGCGACCGGGGCAGGAGGAACTCTTCGCTCTCTTCGGTGACTCGGGTGTCCATGCCGGCCTCACCTCTCCTTGTGTCGCAGGACCTCGGCGAGGCTCGGTGCCTCCCGGTCCCGCTTGGACATCGATGTGGCCGGCAGCGGCCAGGGGACGGCGAGCTCCGGGTCGTCGAAGGCGATCGTCACGTCCTCGGCCGGATCGTGCGGGCGGTCGATCCGGTACGAGACGTCGGCGTCGGTCAGTGCCTGGAAGCCGTGCGCGCAGCCCGCCGGGATGTAGACGCTGACCTGCGTCTCGCCGGAGAGCTCGAAGGTGGCCACGTTGCGGTAGGTGGGCGAGTCGGGCCGCAGGTCCACGACGACGTCGAAGACCTCCCCGTACGAGCACCGCACCAGCTTGGCCTCGCCGGCACCGGAGCGCAGGTGCAGGCCGCGCAGCACGCCCCGGACCGAGCGGGACACGCTGTGCTGGACGAAGGCGTCGGGGTCGAGGCCCACCGAGCGGAGTACCTCGGCGTCGAAGGTGCGGCAGAAGAAGCCGCGCTCGTCGGCGTACGGCGTCGGCTCGAAGAGGTACGCGCCGGCGATCGCCGGGACTTCGGTCGCCTTCATGGAGCCTCCCGCAGGGCATGGGCGTGGGTGTGGGCGTGGGTGTGGTCGGTCGTCGGGAAGAGGACCGCGGTCAAGGCGGTGAACTGGTGCTCAAGGCGCCGGGCGGCGGTCAGGTTCCGCTCGGTGAGGGTCCGCCGCAGCTGCGCCGATCGCCGCTCCAGCGCCCGGAACTGCCTGATCAGCCGGTCGGCGTCGACCTCGCGAGCCGGGTGGCAGTACGCGCCCAGCCCCATCCGGTCCATGAGCGCGTCGCTCTTCGCCGCATAGCTCAGTGCGAGCGTCGGCGTGCCGACCTTCAGCGCGCAGATCAGGTTGTGGTACCGGGTCGCCACCACGGTGTCGGCGGCCGCCATCTCCTTCATCAGGTCGGCCAGTGAGGCCGTCTCGGCGGCGGTGACCAGCGGCGAGTCCACCGCGTCGAGGATCGCGGCGACCACCGGCACGTCGACCTCGTCGCCGATGAGCAGCCGGACCGGCCTGCCGTCCTCGACCAGCGCGCGGACGAAGCGGGTCGTCCCGTCGAGGTAGCGCCGGTGGATCTCCTCGGCCCGGGCGCGGTCGTCGTTGCCGCCGTGGAAGTCCATGACGCCGACGCAGACCGTGCCCGGCGGCCCCGAGGACGCGCTCGCCGGCAGCGTCGGCAGGGCGAAGGCGAGGTCCGGGTAGACCTCGTCCCGCGCGGTGTCCACGCCCATCGCCCGCATCGCGTCGCGGGACAGGGCGTCCCGGTACGACCGGTACGCGGCCAGCCGCGCCGACCAGCGCACCAGGGCCCGGGTCGGCCGGTTGCCGATCGCGGCGGCGCCGACGCCGACCAGCGCCACCCGGGTGCCCAACAGCCGGCCGGAGGCGCAGAGCAGGAACAGCGCGTACGGGAAGCCCCACGGCCGCAGCGGCAGCGTGGCCTCCAGGACGCCCATGCCCGGCACGATCACCACGTCGTGCCGGCGCACCCAGGCGGCGGTGCGGACGGCGTCGACGAGTTTGCCCAGACCCTTCGCCGCGATCGCGCCCGCCCGCGATGCGGTCCGGTACTCCCCGCGGTACCAGTGCAGCCGCGTCGCGGGGATCCGGTACCGGGCCGTGACGACCTCGGGTCCGCCGCACAGCGCGTCCACGACCGCCTGCGGGTGCTCGGTGCGGAGGTAGCCGAGCACGGCCTCCAGCGACCCGTCGTTGCCGAGGTTGCCGGAGCCGAGCAGGCCGAACACCCCGACGCGCACCGGAGTGCCGTCCGCGGACGTCATGCCTGCCTCCCCTCACGTCCGGCCACGAGGGCGTCGACGGAGACCGTGAGCTGGGCCGGCTCGACCGGGGCGCGGTCCTCGACCCGCTCGCCGGCGCCCGGCCGGAGCCGGCTGGTCATCCATGCGACCAGGTGGCGGTAGCACGCGCGCCGGTCGTCCGGGGACAGCGGCGCCCGCCGGATCGCCGAGGCGAAGCCCCAGACGTACTCGGCGAGCAGCCGGGGCGTCGGGTGCAGCGGGCCCGCCCGGCGCGGGTCCAGGTTGACGCACCGGGAGCGCTTGGACGGGTTCGCCCGCTCGGCGCGGGTGGGGTGGTCGCGGCGGAAGTACAGCAGCTCCGGCACCTGGTGGAAGGGCCCGTGCAGGGTGATCTCGGCGACGAACGTGCGGTCCGCGTGGTGGTAGCTGTCGTGCGGCTTCACCCGGCGGAGCACGTCGGCCCGCACCACCCCGTAGAAGTCGTCGCCACCGGGCTCGAACAGCAGACTGCGGAAGCGCTCCGGCGCGTGCGGCGAGTCGGTGGCGAGCCCGTACTCGTAGGGGACCTTCACCTGGCCGTCGCCGTCGATGACCGCCTGGCCGGAGTGCGCGAGGATCACGTCCGGCCGCTCGTCGAGCGCCTCCACGCAGCGCAGCAGCAGGTCCCGGGCGTACAGGTCGTCGTGCGAGGCCCACTTGAACAGTTCGCCACGGCATTGGGTGAACACGTGGTTGTGGTTCGGCGCGGCGCCGATGTTGCGGGGCAGCCGGAGGTAGCGGATGCGCGAGTCCCGCGCGGCGTACCGGCGGCAGATGTCCTGGGTCGCGTCGGTCGAGGCGTTGTCGGAGATGACCAGTTCGAAGTCCTCGTAGGTCTGGCCCAGCAGGGCGTCGAGCGATTCGGCGAGGTATTCCTCGCCGTTGTAGACGGGCAGGCCGATGCTCAGCCTGGGTTGGGCGGTCATGGGGTCCTCAATTCGGGGATGCCGTCCTCTACTTCGGGGATGGGGGCGCGGTGGCGCTCGCGCAGGGCGGTCCGCAGCTGCAGCCACCACACGGCCGAGCCGCAGGCGGTCGCGGCGGCGACGCCCCAGGCCGAGCCGACCGTGCCGGCCACGGCCGCCCCGCCGAGCCCACCGCCGACGTAGCAGGCGGAGGCGAACAGCTGGCAGCGCAGGCTTCGCCGGGCCGCGGCGAGCGCGCGCAGCCCGGCCGCCGCTCCGCTGCCGAGGCCGGCGCCCGCGACGCCGAGCGTGGCCGGCACGATGAGCCGCGAGGCGGAGGGCCAGACGCCGCCGAGTACGAGCTCGCCGGCCCGGTCCGGCAGCAGGAGCAGCGCCGCGCCCCAGAGCAGCGCGGCGGCGGCCTGCCCGCCGCCCAGCAGGAGGCAGAACCTGCCGAGCTGTTGCGGTGCCCGCCTGAGCACTCGCGCCGCCTCCGCCACGGTGACCAGCGACAGCCCCATCAGCAGGGCGAGGAACGGGCCGAGCAGGAGCTCGGCGCCCCGGACCGCACCCACCGCGCCGACCCCGGCGATCGCGCCGAGCCCGTACGCCCGCAGCTGGCTCGCGCCGCTGAGGCTGACGTTCTCGGCCAGGTACCGGTAGCCGAGATCGCGCTGCTCGCGGAGCCACCCGCGGGCTCGGGTCACCCGGGGCCGGATGCCGGACTGGATGCAGCCGTACCCCGCGGCCACCGCGGCGGAGGCGCCCCAGGCCAGCACGAAGGCGGCCACGCTGCCCACGCGGGCCGCCGCGACCATCGCCGGGACGAGCGCGACGCCCTGCACGAGGTCGTTGGCGAACGCCTTTCGCCCGGTGCCGGCGGCGAAGAACGCGAACCGCCAGGCGTCCTGCAGCAGCAGCGCCGGCAGGACGACGCCGAGGCAGGCGAACGCGGGCCCCACGCGGCCGCCGAGGCCGAGCCCGACCAGCAGACACACGGCGCCGAGGGCGGCACCGACGCCGAGCGCGGCACCCGACGACCGGGCCGCCGCCGCGCGCCAGGACGCGACCGGCACGCCGCTGAAGCGCACCACGAGCGGGTCGGTGGCCAGCCCGCGGGCGACGTTGAGCACCACGCCGTAGGTCAGCCAGGCCAGGCTGAACACGCCGAACGCGGTCACGCCCAGCTCGCGTGCCACGTAGATCCCCACCGCGAAGTTGGTCATGCTGGAGGCCGCCTGGTCGGCCAGTCCCCAGGACAGCCGGCCGACGACGGCCCGCTTGGCGGTCCGCCGGGCCGCTCCCGGCGGGGCCGCCGGTGTCGTCGTCTTCACCCCCTCGGTGGTCACCGGCGTCACGCCTTGATCAGCCCGGCGCCCCGCAGGGCACCGGCCGCGACGGCGACCGTGTCGAACGGCAGCCCGGACCGCTCGGAGACGTCCAGCAGACTGTGCTCGCCGTCGGAGAGGCTGAGCACCCAGAGCATGGCCATCTGGGCCTGCTTCGCGTCGCTGCGGCCGCCGAGCGAGTCGTACAGCCCGCGGCGGCCCAGCTGCGGTTCGCCGTACGGGCTGAGGTTGAGGTAGCGCCGGTTGCGGTCGAGCACGGCGAAGGCCTCGCGGCAGACGGCGAGCGTGTCCGCCATCGCCTCCGGCCGGACGAAGTCCAGGTTGTCCGCCGAGGTGTGGTACTCGGGGTACCCGGCGTACGGGGTCCGGCCGAGCGAGCCGACACCGAGGTCGAACCCGGGCGAGCAGTACTGCCGCTCGTCGTAGCCGTACGGGGTGAACTCGGTGATGTGGTGCGGGCGTCCGGAGGCGCGCAGGACGTGCCGCAGCACCCGGTCGATCTCCGCGTCGCCGCGCCGGCTCTGCTTGTACGTCAGGTGGCCCGGGTCCCCGGCGCAGGCCAGCACCAGGCCGTGCTTGACCCGCTCCACCCGCTCCGCGTTGCGGGCCAGCCAGGTGATCGCCCCGATGGTGCCGGGGGCGAAGATGAACCGGTAGGTGTAGTACGGCGTCCGCTGCGCCAGCTCGCGCGCCAGGAACGTCGCGACCGCGATGCCCGCCAGGTTGTCGTTGGCCAGCGACGGGTGGCAGACGTGGCAGGAGACGATCACCTCGTCGGCGACCTGCCCGGGGACGACGTGCTCGGCGTAGGTGAGGTGGCCGTCCGCGAGGGTCGAGTCGATGCGCACCTCGTAGTCGCCGTCCGGCAGTTCGTCCAGGGTCTCCTGGGACAGGCAGAACCCCCATTCCGGCGTGTAGTAGCTGGTGCGGTACGGCACCCAGGTCGGGTGGTCCGGCAGGGTGTGCAGGTGTGCGCGCAGCTCGCTCAGCGGCATGGTGGCCGCCACCGGCACGCTGTAGCCGAGCACGTGCAGGCTGGACGCGGCGAAGTCGACGACCCGGTTGCCCGCGCCGTCGGCGACGTACGCGTCCCGGATGTTCCACTCCTGCGGCACCGTCCAGTCGAGCACCCGCGTCCCGGTCGGCACCTCGTGCACCCGCAGCGGAAGGTACTCGCCGACGATCTCCAGAGTGGCGCGCACCCCGTCGCCGGTGATGCTCCGGCAGAGCGGGTACATCCGCTCCACCAGCGCGTACATCTCCTCGCCGAGCTCGGTCACCGGCGCCACCGCAGGGTGTCGTCGACGGCGCCGGCCCCGGACGCCTCGCGCAGCACGGCCAGCCGGGTGAAGCGTCGCTCGAAGCCCTCCCGGGTCAGCCCGAACTTCCGGTAGGCGTCGGCGAGTTCGAGCGCGCCGTGCTTCACCGTCCACTCGCAGTCGAAGCCGGGCACCGCGGCGCGGAACCGGGAGAAGTCCACCCGGTACGACCGCGGATCGGCACCGCTCTCCCCGGTGATCACCACCCGCGAGCCGGACACCGCCTCGGCGACCTGCTCGGCGATCTCGGCGACGGTGACGTTGTTGATCTCGCTGCCGATGTTGAACGCCCGGTCGTGCACCGCCTCCCGCGGCGCGACCAGCGCGGCCGCGAAGGCCCGGGCGATGTCGGCGGCGTGCACCAGCGGGCGCCAGGGGGTGCCGTCGGAGAGCACCAGCACCTCGCCGGACAGGAGCGCGTGGCCCACCAGGTTGTTCAGCACGATGTCGGCGCGCAGCCGGGGCGAGTAGCCGAAGGCGGTGGCGTTGCGCATGTACACCGGGGTGAAGTCGCCGTCGGCCAGGGCGTGCAGGTCGTCCTCCACGCGCACCTTGGACTCGGCGTACGGCGTGACCGGGCGCAGCGGGGCGTCCTCGGTGACGAGGTCGTCGCCGCCGGCGGCGCCGTAGACCGAGCAGGTGGAGGCGTACAGGAAGCGCCGCACTCCGGCGTCGCGGGCCAGGCGGGCCAGCCGGACGGAGGCGTGGTGGTTGATGTCGTAGGTGAGGTCGGGGGCCAGCGAGCCGAGCGGGTCGTTGGAGAGCGCGGCCAGGTGGATCACGGCGTCGAACCCAGCGACGTGGTCGGCCGTGACGTCGCGCAGGTCCACCCGCTCCCCCGGCGGATCGGCGGGGACCGGGCCGAGGACGCAGTCCGCGAAGAGGCCGGCGTCCAGCCCGGCGACGTCGTGGCCGGCGGCGGCGAGGACCGGGGCCATAACGGTGCCCAGGTAGCCCTGGTGTCCGGTCAGCAGTACGCGCATGTTCAACCCCCCAGGTTGAGAGTGAGCTTGGTGATGTCGAACGCCTCGGCGTAGCGGGCGTGGCATTCGATGCCGCGGATCCGCGCGAGCCCGAGGAAGGACTCGCGGTCGTACCAGGGGCGGTGCCGCTGCGAGGGGTAGTGCTCCTGCAGCAGCCGCACCTTCTGTTCGGCGACCTCCGGGGCGAGCGGCTGGTACGCGGCCGGGCGGCCGAGGTCGCCGTCCCACTTGGCGATCTCGTAGCCGAGCACGAGGTGGTCGCGGAACGCGGTGGTCATCAGCTGCGCCAGGCCGCGGTGGTCCTGATGGGCGTCGTCGGTGCGCGGCGCGAGGACGAGGTCCGGTTCGGTCTGCGCGCGCAGGTCCTCGACGGCGGACTTGGCCTCGTCCCAGTGCGCGGGCAGCCGACCGTCCGGCAACTTGTGCACGGTCAGGCGCAGTTCGGCGCCGGGGCAGAAGGCGGCGAGCGCGGCGTGCTCCTCCTGCTCGCGCTCGCCGCCGCCACCGGAGAGCACCAGCGCGTCGACGCGCAGGCCCGGGCGCGCGAGGCACATCGTCAGCAGCGTGCCGCCGGCGCCGATGGCGATGTCGTCGCAGTGCGCCCCCACGGCGACGATCCGGTCCAGGCGCCCGGCGCCGAGCCGGATCATGCGCTCACCCCGGCGCCGTCGCGTTCCCACACGGCCCACGGGCGGTCGCCCCGGGCGTAGGCGGCGTCGAGCGCGGCCCGTTCCTTCACGGTGTCGGTCGGCTTCCAGAAGCCGCGGTGCTGGTGCGCCACCAGCCGTCCGCGCTTGGCGAGTCGGGCGCAGCCGTCGGCGACGAGGTCCCCGTTCTCCGGGATGTGGTCGAAGACCTCCTGGCGGAGCACGAAGTAGCCGCCGTTCTCCCACAGCGGCATGTCGCTGACCGCGGTGATGCCGCCGACCAGGCCGTCCTCCCCGAGGTCCACGCAGTGGAACGAGGACTGCGGCGGCACCACCATCATCGACGCGCCGGCGTCGCGCTGGGCGAACCGGTCGATCATCTCCGGCAGCGGGGCGTCGGTGAGCACGTCGGCGTAGTTGGCGAGGAACATCTCGTCGCCGTCCAGGTGGTGGCGCACCCGGCGCAGCCGCTCGCCGATCGGCGACTCGATGCCGGTCTGCGCGAAGGTGATCGTCCAGGAGGCGATGTCGGTGGACAGCAGCTCGGTCTTCCCGCCCCGCAGTACGAAGTCGTTGGACGTCGTCTCCTCGTAGTTGAGGAAGAAGTTCTTGATGTGGTGGGCGCCGTACCCGAGGCACAGGATGAACTCCGTGTGCCCGAAGTACGCGTAGTAGCGCATGACGTGCCAGATCAGCGGTCGCGGGCCGACCATCGCCATCGGCTTGGGCACGTCGTCGGAGGCTCCGCTGCGCATGCGCAGCCCGTAACCGCCGCAGAACAGGACGACCTTCACGGCCCCACCTCGACAATGCTCAGTTCCGGGATGGGGAAGACCAGCCGGCCGCCCCACTCGTGGACGAAGGACAGCTGCTCGACCAGCTCCGCCCGCAGGTTCCACGGGAGGACGAGGACGTAGTCCGGCCGGTCGGTGGCGATCCGCTCGGGCGGCAGGATCGGGATGCGGGTGCCCGGGGTGAACCTGCCGTGCTTGTAGGGGTTGCGGTCGACGGTGTACGGGAGCAGGTCGGGCCGGATGCCGCAGTGGTTGAGCAGCGTGTTGCCCTTGCCCGGGGCGCCGTAGCCGACGACCGTCTCGCCGCGCTCGGCCGCCTCGATGAGGAACCGCAGGAGGTCCCGGCGCACCTTGGCCACGCGGGCGGAGAACTCGGTGTACCCGGACAGCTCCTGCAGCCCGGCGGCCTTCTCCCGGTCCAGCACGTCGGCCACCCGCTGCGTCGGCTCGCCAGCCGCCTCGGTCGGCCGGGCCCACAGCCGGATGGAGCCGCCGTGCGTGGGCAGCAGCTCGACGTCCACGAGCGCGAGTCCGCCGCTCGCCAGCGCCCGGGTCGCGGACGCGACCGTGTAGTACTGGAAGTGCTCGTGGTAGATCGTGTCGTACTGGTTCTCCTCGATCAGGGTCAGCAGGTGCTGCACCTCGATGGAGACCCAGCCGTCGTCGGACACCAGGGCGCGCAGGCCCCGGGTGAACCCGACCACGTCGGGGATGTGCGCGTACACGTTGTTGGCCACGACCAGGTCCGCCGGGCCGTGCTCGGCGCGGACGGCCGCGCCGGTGGCCGGGTCCAGGAACGCCGTGAGCGTGGGCACACCCGCCTCCCGGGCCGCGGCGCCGACGTTCACCGACGGTTCGATGCCGAGGCAGCGGATCCCCCGGTCCACCACGTGCCCGAGCAGGTACCCGTCGTTGCTCGCGACCTCGACCACGAAGGCGTCGGGGCCGAGACCCAGCCGCTGTACGGCATCGGCGACGAACGTGCGGGCGTGCTCCACCCAGGAGGTCGAGTAGGAGGAGAAGTACGCGTACTGCGTGAACGTCTCCTCCGGCGTGATCAGCGGAGGGATCTGCGCGAGCCAGCAGTCGGTGCAGACCCGCAGGTGCAGCGGGTACGCCGGCTCCGGCTGGTCCAGTTGGTCAGCGGCGAGGAAGCTCTCGCACGGCGGGGTCGCCCCCAGGTCGACGACGCTCCCCATCGCCGCCGAGCCGCACAGTCGGCATCGTGTCATCTACTGCCCCCATTCCCGCTCGCGCGGGGTGCCCCGCCGCGAGCCAGCGTTTCCGTTCCCTACCGGCGGCGCGCCGTCCGCGCCGCCGGACCGACCCGCGATCGCGGTGCGGTACCCCTCCACCAGGCGCTCCAGCCCGACGGCCGGGCTGAACCCCTGCTCGTAACGGCGCCGGGCCGCCCGGCCCATCTCCTGGTTGCGGTCCGGCCCGGCCGTGATCCGGCGTATGCAGGACGCGAGCGAGGCGGCCTCGCCCGGCTGGTGCAGCAGCCCGGTCACCCCGTCCTCGACGAGTTCGACGAAGGCGCCGTGACCGGCCGCGACGACCGGGACCGCGGCCGCCATCGCCTCCACGACCACCAGGCCGAACGCCTCCAGCCACGTCGAGGGGGCCACCACGGCGACCGACCGCGCGACGGCCTGCCGGCACTGGTCCGGGTCGTACAGGCCGACGTACCGCACGTCGTCCCGGCCCGCCGCCCACGCGGTCACCTCCTGCTCCAACGGCCCCGCCCCGGCGATCACCAGCGGCACGCCCGCACCGCCCTCCGCGGCGATCGCGTCCCACGCGGCCATGAGCAGCCGCACGCCCTTGGCCTCCGCGAGCCGGCCGAGGTAGAGCAGGTGCTCGCCGGAATCCGTTCGGCGCACACCCGGCTCGGGCACGAAGTTGTGCTTCACCGCCAACCGCTCGGCCGGCATGCCGGCCCGCGACAGGACGTCGCGCTGCGCCGCGGAGATGCAGAAGAACCGCTCCACGCCGGACCACCACCGCCGCCGGTTGACCATCAGGCTGACCGCGAGCGGCACCGTCGCCAGCCGGGAGTTCCGGTAGCAGCCGTGCCGGACGGCGGGCAGCGGTGACGCCCCGACACACTCGGTGCACGGCCGGCCGTCCCGCTGCAGCGTGCCCGGCGGGCAGACCTGGGTGTAGTTGTGCAGCGTGGCGACGGCGGGCACGTCGGCGTCGGCGCAGGCGGCCAGCACCGCGGGCGACAGGAGGGGGAAGACGTTGTGGACGTGCACCACGTCGGGCCGCTCGGCGCGGAGCCGGGCGGCGAGCTCCGCGCGGACCGCCGGGTTCCACGGCACCAGCAGCGGCACCGCGGCCTTGCCCGGCAGGGAGCGGGCGGCGATGTCGTCGCTGCGCCGCTCGAACGCCTCGACCCGGTGGCCGGCCTCGCGCAGCAGCCCCACCTCCTGGTCGACGACCTTGTTCTCCCCGCTCGGCTGCGCCGAGGCGTAGCGGTTGTGCACCACGAGGATGTGCATGCTCAAGTTCCCTCCTATCTCTGGGCCCATTGCGGTGTGCGTCGTCGGGGGACTTCGGGCGACGGGAGGGGAGCGGCCGCGGCAGGTGCCGCCAACAGCGAGGCGGCCACGGTCAGATGCAGCAGGTACGGCGAGGCGTCGCCCAGCCCGGCCTCGGTGTACGACGCGATCGCGCAGTAGCTGATCAGGAAGATCGCGCCGGCCCTCGACAGCGACGGTGGCCGCAGCAACGCGACGCCGCCCAGCACGATGACGATCGCCGCCACGATGGCGACGCCGGTCAGCCCCTGTTCGTTGTAGACGGCCAGCCAGCTGTTGTCGATCGGCAGCCCGCCGAACGACTTGTCGCCCAGGCCCCTGCCGAACAGCTGCTCCGCGGTCGTCCGGGGCGCTGCCAGCAGGGCGTCCCAGACCTTGGCCCGACCGGTGAGGTTGGAGAAGTTCTCCTGGCTCTGTCCGCGCAGGAACCACGCCTGGAGCAGCGAACTCAGGCCCACCGCGGCCACGGTGGCGCACAGCACCGCCCAGGCGAAGAACCGGCGGGCGGCGGCGCTGGTCAGGACGAGCGAGCCGACCGCCAACGCCAAGCCGATGATCAGGCCGAGCGTGGCCGTCCGGGTGTGGGTCAGCGCGAGCAGGACGAGTGACGGCACGATGATCGCCGCCGCGCCGGCCCTGGTGGTCCGACGATCCAGGAGGAGCAGCACGGTGAGCCCGATGATCACCGCGGCGTACTGTCCGATCTGCGGCGGGGTGAGCGGCCACAGCGCGCCGACCAGTCGCCCGCCGTAGAGCTCGGGCATGGCCGCGCCCGGTGAGACGACCAGGCCGGCGGCCACCGACGCGAGCACCGCGACGTACATCCGGATGTGGTACCGGACGAACGTCTGGCTGCCGTCCCACCAGCGGCTGAGCAGCCAGAGCGTGCCGACGAAGAGCGCCAGCCGGGCGCAGCGGAACAGCGCGCCGAACCCGGACTCCAGGTTCGCGCTGGAGATCACGCTCAGCACCAGCAGCAGGGTGAGCAGGAAGAGGTGGGCGCTGGCCCGGATGCGCAGCCGGAGGTTGAGGGCGAGCGCCAGTGCGAACGCGGAGACCAGCGCGCCCATGGTGACCATCTGGATGAGGGAGCGGGGCAGCGGGATGACGGTCTGCGCCCCGGCGGAGCCGAGCGTGTTGAGGATCAGCAGCCCCCAGACCAGCTCGACGGTCTTCGGTGGGCCGGCGGGGCACGGTTCGGCGCCTCGCTGCGTGCCCGCGGTGTCCGGTCCGCCCGGCGGCTTGTCGTAGGTCAGATCCCGGCCCACCTCAACCACCGGCCTGTGGCTGGAAGGTGCTGCCCGTGTCCTGCTGGTACGGCGCGCCCTGCCACTGCCCGAAGTCGAGCGTCCGGCTCGGGTCGTGGGCGACGAAGCTCCATGGTCCGAGGTAGGCGTTGTCGTGCCAGCGGTTCTGCTGCTTGCCGGTGATCGCCTCGGCCACCGGTTCACCCTTGTACGGCGACCAGTCCGGATAGGTGCCGTAGTTGGCCAGCACCGCCATGCGGCCGCACTTCACCGTGCACCCGACGACGGACGCGTGCAGCACGAAGCGGTTGCCGTGGATGTCCACCCGCTGGGTCTTCCACCGGCAGTCGGCGTAGAGCGGTGCGGTGGCGATCGTCGGCTGGGCGCAGCGGTCGGTGTTCTTCACCAGCAGGGTGCAGTCACCGGACGAGGTGTTGGCCGGGCTGTTGCAGAACCGGTCGGCGTTCTCCCACAGGGTGATCCCGGACCAGTTGTCCTCCAGCACGTTCCCGTAGATCTCGATCTTGTCCGTGCGGGCCGGGATCCGCGGTTCGCCGCCGGACTCGGACAGGTAGACGGTCGCGAACGGGAAATTGTCGCCGCGGTCGGCGGACCTGCGGCCCTCGACCACGTCGTTCCGCCGGATGGTGTTGTTCCGGATGACCGCGTTGTAGCTGGTCTCGTAGATCAGCGCGGCACCGTCGTTGGCCTCCAGCACGTTGTCCTCGATGCGGAAGTCGTTGTTGTTGGTGTCCGCCCACAACCCGGTTCCGCGGTTGTCGTGCACCCAGTTGCCGCGTACGTCGGCGCCGTTGACGGCCCAGAACTTGACGCCTCCGGTGCAGCCGCAGCCCGGCTGGCGCCGCTCCCACTCGTCCGTGTCGTTGGCCGCGATCTCGTTGCCCTCGACCACCAGACCGCCGACGGGGGCGCCAGCCTTGTACGCGTTCATGCCGTACTGGCCGTTGCCGCGCAGGCAGCTGGCGCGGACCTGCTGGCGGGCACCGGCCATCAGCCCGGCGCCGGAGTTGTTCTGGATCGTCGCGTGCTCGATCACCCACCCGTCGGCCGAGTCGTGGTTGACCACGCCCTCGTTCTGCGGCGCGACGAAACCCTGCACGGTCAGGTAGCGGATGGTGACGTTGCCGGCGCTGCCGCCGAACGCGTACTGGTTGGTCTTCCGGCCGTCGAGCACCGCGCCCGGCGCGCCGAGGTAGCTGTCCCCCTCCTTGGGGACGACCTGGGCGTACCGGTCCGCTTCGAGGCTGTGCGTCCCCGGTTGGAGCCAGAACGTGGTGTTCGGGGGGCTGCTCCTGGTCTTCGCCGCCAGGTCGCCGACCACCGCGGGGTCGACCGTGACCGCGCCCGCCGGCGCGGTCACCGGCCCGGCCTCGGGTTCGGCGCACACCTGGGCCACGGACCCGGACGGCGTGGCGGTCGGCTCCGCCGGAGCGTCCGACGTGCTCGTACAGCCGGTCGCCATCAGCAGGGCCAGCGTCAGCGCCGCCGACGCCGACGCTCCCCGGCGCCACCTCTTGATCCCCACCCGCCCCCCTAGCCGCGGAACCTGAGGACGGTGGTGAACCCCTGCGCGCCGTCGGCGAAGCCGGTGCCGACCAGCGTGGTGGCGGGTTCCTTGCGGCCGAAGCCGGCGGAGTACCAGCCCAGCGGCGGGTCGGTCTCGCCACGGTGTGCCCGCCAGGACAGCTGCCCGGGCAGGTCGAGCACCGCGGAGCGGTCCTCGCCGTCCCGGGTCCAGGTCAGCACGGCCCGGTTCCCCGTCAGGTCCGCGGCGACCTCCGGGCCGAGGTGGAACGCCAGGCGCACGGCCCGGCGCGGGCCGCGCACCTCGTCGACCACCCGCAGCTCCTGACTCGCGGCGGTCAGCTCCACGCGGCGACGGTGCACCGAGTTCCGGTAGCCGTCGTGCTCGGCGCACCAGCGGGCCACGCTCCCGTTGGACGTGTCCGCGACCAGGACGCGGCTGCGGGCGTGCCGGGTCCACAGGAACGGGCCGCCGGAGGCGGACTGGTCACCGCCGTCCAGCTCCAGGGTGTTGTGGCCCAGGGTCGACCGGAAGTACCTCCGCCACTCGGGCTGCCCGTGGTAACAGAACGTCCCCGGGTCCGCGAGCACGTCGACCCCGTCGTGCCGGACCTCCACGGACAGCGCGTCCGCGTGGGCGTGCGCGGCGATGGCCAGGAACCCGTGCGGACCGCCGTCGCAGCGGCACCAGATCTCCCCCGGACCGCGCAGCACGGTCATGCCCGCGTCCGGGAAGTGGACCGGCCGGGCCGCCGGGCGGGTCACGGCCGGTGTGCTTCCGGTCCGCCCGTACGGCCGGACCAGCGCGGCCAGCAGCGGGGTGCGCACATCGCTGCCGGTCACCGCCGGCCACCAGGCGAGCCGGCCGAACACGGCGTCCCCGGTGGCCAGCAGTGAGGCCCAGCGGTCGGTGCCCGCACCGTCCACGACCAGACCGTGACCGTCGTCCGCGTCCCCCTGGCGCGGCGGCCGCAGCCGGTTGTCCACGACGGCCGCGAGCGCGTCGGTCATCCGCAGCAGTACCAGCCGGACGGTCGCGGGGACCGGCACGGCGGCGGCATCCGCCTCGGCCACCGCGGCCAGGCCGAGTTCCAGGACGAGTCCGTGGTACTCGGTGGCCAGCTCGCGGTTGAGGCCGGAGGGGAAGGTGTTGCCGCGCAGGTGCCGTTCCAGCGACCGCAGCGCGCCGGATCGCCAACGCGCCGAGGAGGGGAACCACCCGAACGCGCAGGCCGCGGCGAACTGCCCGGCGGCCTCGGCGATGACGTGGTTGTTCGCCGAGGAGCCCCGGCTGGGGAAGGCGGCCAGCCAGCGCTGGTGGTGCCAGATCTGGTTCAGCGCCACCGGGTTGCCCTCGAACAGCCCGGCCGCGCCCGGCCAGCCGTCGAGCAGCCGGCGGATCCACACCCAGGACAGCAGCCGGATGCCCAGCTCGATGCCGCTGATCCAGTGCACGCCGCGCAGCGGTGGGTTGGCCGCCCACCACGACCGCAGGTGCTCGGCCACGCGCTCGGCGTACCGCCCGTTCCCGGTGATCGCGTAGGCGGCGGCGAGCACGGTCAGGTACTGGTGCCGGGACGGCTCCCAGATCTGCTTGATGTCCCCGACCGCGTCCTCGTCCCGGTACGGCACGTCGAAGGCGTAACCGGACGGGGCCCGGCGCCCGGTCTTCGGGTCGCGCCACCAGTCCGGGGCGGCCAGGTCGTCGCGGTCCACCCCGAAGAACCCGGCGTGCCCGTCCATCAGCCGGTCCGCCTCGGCGACGAGACGTTTCGCGGCGTCCGGCGGCACTGCGGCGATCGCCCCGGCGGGCAGGACGGCGGTGAACCGGGCGCCGGTCACGCTCGGGCAGTGCGGCGGCGCCGACCGCCACCGCCGCCTGCGCACCGCGTCGCCCACCCGGCCGCCGACCTCCCGCGGTCCCATCCGGGACAGCCGCCGCAGGTACCAGCCCGCGCTCATGGTCATCGCGTCCTCGCCAACGTCACCGGCGCGCCGCCGGCCAGGCCGGCCGGCACGGCGAGGGTGGCCGCCGTGGTGGCGACCAGCGACTCCAGCGGCACCGGCATCGGCCCCCCGGTCCGCACGGCCTTGACGAACGCGGCCAGTTCGGCGGACTGGCCCTTGTCCCGGGCCTTGGGCAGCCGCGAACTCACCCACCGCTTGCGGCCGGCTGTGCTTTCGAAATGCACCGAGGCGCGGACGAAGTCGTCGAGCTTCAGCACCTTGCCGTCCGCGACGAGGTCCAGCGTCTCCTTGGGGAAGCCGGATGCGCCGGTGGTGACGTAGCTGAGGGTGGCGGTGGAGCCGTCCGGGTAGCGCAGCACGACCTGCAGGTCCTCGTTGCCGGACGCGGCGACGGCGTACACCGAGACCGGGTCGGCCCCCAGCAGCCAGCTCGCCGTGTCGATGAAGTGTCCGCCCTCGCCGACGAACCGCGAGCCCTCGGTGCCCTGCTGGAGGTACCAGCTGCCGTGCTGCAGCCGGCCCGCGTTGACCAGGTAGCGCAGGCTCGCCGGACCGGTCCGGGCGCCGAACCGGGCCCTGGCCTCCCGCAGCAGCGGCGCGAACCGGCGGTTGAAGCCCACCTGCAGCCGGTCGTTGCCGGACTCCTCCACCGCCGCGAGCACGCCGGCCAGTTCGTCCTCGGTGAGGGCCAGGGGCTTCTCCACGAACACCGTCTTGCCGGCCAGCAGGGCCCGCCGGGTCAGTTCGGCGTGCGAGCTGTGCCGGGTGACCACGAACACCGCGTCGATGGACGTGTCGCCGAGCACGGCGTCGAGGTCGGTGGTCGCCTGGGCGAAGCCGAACTTGCGCTGGGCGTTGGCCGCGGACAGCGCCGTCGTGGTGACGACCGTGGACAGGGCGACACCCTCGCGCTGGGCCAGGTGCGGCAGCAGCATCGACGTCGCGTAGTTCCCCGCGCCGACGAACGCCAGCCGCACCGGCGCGTTGGTCGCCCGGGCCGGGGCGGGCGCCTTGCCGCCGAGGCGCACCGCGGGCACCGCCACCGCCGGGGCCTGCGCCTGGCGCTCCCCTTCGGCCCCGGGGTAGCGGAACAGCACGGCCACGGCCTTCAACTCGCCGTCCTTCAGGCGCCGGTACGTCTCGACGGCGTCGTCGAAGTCGGCGATGTGGGAGATCAACGGCTCCACGTCGACGCGGTCGCGGACGGCGAGGTCGAGGAAGCAGGCCAGGTTGCGGCGCTCGGTCCAGCGCACGTAGCCGATCGGGTAGTCCCGCCCCTCCAGCTCGTACTCCGGGTCGTAGCGCCCGGGGCCGTACGAGCGGGAGAACCGGACGTCGAGCTCCTTCTCGTAGTACGCGTTCCACGGCAGGTCCAGCCGGCACTTGCCGATGTCGATCACCCGGCCGCGGTCCCGGCTCAAGTGGGCGGCCAGCTCGACGGGTTGGTTGCTGCCGCCGCCGGCGGCCAGGTACACCTGGTCCACGCCGTGACCGTCGGTCAGCTCGGCGACGGCGGTCTCCACGGCCGCGGACCCGGGATCGCCGCAGGCCACGGCGCCCAGGCGCGCCGCGAGTTCGCAGCGCACCGGGTCGGGGTCGGCCCCGACCACGCGGACGCCCGCGGCGGCGAGGAGCTGCACCACCAGCTGCCCGATCAGCCCGAGGCCGATGACCAGCGCCACCTCGCCGAGCTGCGGCTCCCCCTGGCGGACGCCCTGCAGAGCGATCGACCCGACGGTGCCGAAGGCCGCGTGCCGGGGCGCGAGGCCGTCCGGCACCGGGGTGTAGAGGTTCTTCGGCACCCAGTTCAGTTCGGCGTGCAGCGCGTGCTCGTTTCCGGCGCAGGCCACCAGGTCGCCGACCTTCACATCGTCGATCCCGGCGCCGACCTGTTCGACCACCCCGCACAGCGAGTAGCCCAGCGGCGTGTAGGAGTCCAGCTTGCCCATCACCTTGCGGTAGGTGGCGGGCAGCCCGTTGGTGGCCACGCTCTGCATGACCTTGGCCACCTGGTCCGGGCGGGAGCGGGCCTTGCCCAGCATCGACATGCCGGCCTCGGACACCTTCATGAGCTCGGTCCCGGTGGATATCAGCGAGAAGGCGCTGCGGACCAGCACACCGCCCGGCTTGCATCCCGGCACCGGCACGTCGAGCACCGACAGCTCGCCGCTCTTGTAGTTCTGCACAACCTGTTTCACCGGAAGTCCCCTTGTTCCTAAGCCGTCGAGTGAGCCCTACGCCGTCAAGTGAGCGCTGTGGCCGGAGCCGGAGGTCGCGCCGCGGTACCAGTACTCGAGGGTCAGCACGTGCCACAGATGCTTGGAGAAGTCCTGCTGCCCGGCGGCGTCCGCGGCGACGAGCCGCGCCAGCGCGTCGCGGCGCAGGAACCCGGAACTCACGAGCACGCCGTCGTTCACCACCTCGCGCACCAGCGGTGCCAGGTCCCGGCTCATCCAGGCGCGCAGCGGGGCGCTGAACAGGCCCTTGGGCCGGTACACGATCTCCCGGGGCAGGATCGAGGTGGCCGCCTCCTTGAGGACGGCCTTGCCCTGTCGTCCGACGATCTTGCGATCGCCGGGCACGGCGAACGCCGCCCTGACCACCTCGACGTCCACGTACGGCACCCGCACCTCGGTCGACGCGGCCATGCTCGACCGGTCCGTGTACGCGAGGTTCAGGCCCGGCAGGAACATCCGGGCGTCGCCCAGGCACATGCGGTTGACGAAGTCGTCGAGGTCGTTGTCCTGGTAGACGTCCGCGTGCTCGGTCAGCACGTCCTCGACGGTCCCGGCCAGGTCCGGATTGACCAGGGCGAGCAGTTCGTCCCGGTCGTACATGGTGTAACTGCGCCGGAACGCGGTCTCCTCGGGCAGGTCGGCGAAGGAGAGGAACCGCTTCGCGAACCGCACCGACCGCAACCCCCGGCTGGCCGTGGCGACCGGCAGCCGGTCCACGGTCGCGGCCAGGCCGCGCCGCAGGGGCCGCGGGATGCGCTGGTAGCGCAGCGCGAGCCGGTTGGCCAGGTGCTTGCGGTAGCCGGCGAACAGCTCGTCGGCACCCATCCCCGAGAGCATCACCTTGACCCCGGCCTCCCGGGCGGCCGAGCAGATCAGGAAGGTGTTGATCGCGGCGGGGTCGCCGATCGGCTCGTCCAGGTGGTACGTCATGCGCGGCAGCAGGTCGAGCACGTCCGGAGCGATCTCGATCTCGTGCAGGTCGACGCCGAACTGCTCGGCCACCCGCCGGGCGTAGCGGAGGTCGTCCGGCATCGCCTCGAACCTGGCGTCCTCCGCCCGGAACCCGATCGTGTAGGCGGAGATGCCCGGTTGGTCGCGGGCCGCCAGGGCGGTCAGGTAGCTGGAGTCCAGCCCGCCGGAGAGGAAGGTCGCCACGGGTACGTCGGAGAGCAGGTGGCGACGGGTCGACTCCTCGACGATGGCGGCGAGATCCGGCACCTCGCCGGCCCGGGCCCGCTCCCGGCCCTCGGCGGCGACGTCCCGCAGGTGCCAGAAGCGGCCGCGCTCCACCCGGCCGTCGGGCCGGCACCGGAGCCAGCTCCCCGGCGGCAGCTTCTCCGCCTCGCGGAACGCGCACCGCGAGTCCGGCACCCAGTAGTACAGCAGTGAGGCCACCAGCGCCGCGTCGTCCACCTGCAGCGACCCGCCGGTGGCGGCGGCCAGCGCCTTGAGCTCGGAGGCGAACACCAGGCCCTCACCGCGCCGGACCAGGAACAGCGGCTTGATGCCGAGTTGGTCGCGGGCGAGCACCAGGTCACCGGTCCGCTCGTCGAAGATCCCGAACGCGAACATGCCGCGCAATCGGGGCAGGCAGTCCGTGCCCCAGCGCCGCCAGGCCTCCAGCAGCACCTCGGTGTCGGAGGTACCACGGAAGCGCACCCCGGCGGCCGCCAGTTCGGCGCGCAGCTCGGGCGCGTTGTACAGCTCGCCGTTGTACGTGAGGACGAGGCCGTCCGAGACCATCGGCTGGGCGCCGGTCTCGGACAGGTCGACGATGGCCAGCCGGCGGTGCCCCAGGTGCACTTCGCCGTCACCGACGGGGTGGCCGTACCGGCCCGCCCCGTCCGGACCGCGGTGGGCGAGGGTGTCGGTGAGCAGGTCGGTCACGACCTTCCCGTCCGGCCATCGGTACGTGCCCGCGATGCCACACATGTCCTACCTCGCCTCCTGGTCGCTGTCCGGGACCCGTGCGGTCCACCTCTGTCGTCGTTCCGTCCGCCGCCCGCCCGTCCCGTTGCGCCGGGGCGGGCGCGCGTTCCGGCCGCGCGGCGCGGCGTGCGGCCCGTCCCACAGCGTGCCGTCGGTCCGGTCCCGCGGGTCGGGGTCGATCAGCACCACCCCGATCACCGGGATGCCCTGGTCCGCGAGCTGCCGCGCCACGGTGTGCAGCCATGCGGCACTGCCGTGCCCGGCACGCACGACGAGCACGGTCCGCGTGCCGAGGTACTGGAGGTCGGTCCACGCCGTGCCGGGTGCCACCGACCCGACGCCGAGCCGGCGCTCCCGGGGCGGCGCGGCCCCGGTGCGGCCGCCGACGACGACGGTCGGATCCCCCGGCCTGGCGCGGCGCTTGGCGAGCTGCGGGCCGGGCAGGCCGTCGACGACGACCCACGGCCCCTCCTCCTCCGCCGCCAGCGCACCGGCGAGGTCCAGGGCGATCGCGCTCGTGCTGCGCGCACAGCCCAGTTCGAGCAGCGACACCGCTTCCGCGGAGCCGCGCACGCTGCGGGCCAGGGTCGCGGTGAGCCGGGTCCGGGCCGTCCGGGTCCGCCGGCGCTGCCACCGTCCGCCCGACCTGCGGGGCACGCCGCGCAGCTCCGCGATGACCGAGGCGCCGAGGTTCGCCGCGATCTCCCGGCGCAGCACGGGGCGGTCCGCCACCACCGCGCCGACCGCGGCGACCGCGAGCCCGAGGACCAGGCCGAGGACGAGCCCGATCGCCGCGTCGGTGGCGGCGTCCTTGGGCAGCGACTGCCGCACGGCCCGGGGCGCGTCCACGATCTGCGTGCCGGCGACGAGCCGGGGCGTGCCGACGCTCGCCTCGGCGGCGCGCTGGCTGAAGTCGGTGATCCGCGAGGCGAGTTCGGCCCGGCCGGCGTCGAGCGACTCCCGGCTCGCCGCCGTCTTCGGGTCGCTCCGCTGCGAGGCGTCCCCGATCGCCTGGTCGACCTGGGCGAGTTCCTCGCGCAGCCGGTCGCGCTGGTCGAGCAGGGCCTTGGCCTCGGCGTCCGCGGCCTCCTGGATCCGCCGCACGTGGTCCGCGACGAAGGCGTCGGCCAGCGCCTTGGCCCGGGCCACCGCCTCCGCGTCGCTGTGGCCCGCCACGTTGATCTGCAGCAGGTTGTTGGTCAGGCCGGTGCCCCCGTAGTCCCGCATGAAGTCCTCGGGCTTCTCCGAGGACCCGAGGGACTGCAGGGCCTTGCCGGCGATCCCCGTGGTCTGCAGCAGGGCGGCGTCGGTGCGGATCAGCGTTCCGGGGTCGTTCGGCTGGTCCGCCTGATGGGCGACCAGCACCTTGACCGTCGCGCTCGGCGCGGGCGGCCGCAGGACGGCCAGCGCCGCGCCTGCCAGCAGCCCGAGCAGCGCCATGACGCACCACAGGCGGCGGCGCCTGCGCACCGCGACCACCAGCGACTGCAGGTCCAGCAGCGGGGCGGGGGCCGCCGGCTCCGGCGTCGTGCTCGTCGTCACTGCGGACCTCTCCTCGCGTCGTCGCCGACCGCGAGCACCGGCGTGGCGCCCTCCGGCCGGCGGTCGGCGGAGCGCGCCGGACGGTCCAGGACCGTCTCGGCGACGACGACACCGACGACCTCGTGCCCGGCGTCCGCGCACGCCCCGGCGATGCCTGCGAGCTCCCCGGCGGTCCAGGTGCCCGCGCTGAGCACGACCAGGGCACCGGACTCGCCGTCGTGGTCCGGAAGCAGCGGCCGGGACACCGACACGTCCACCGCCCGCAGCACGGGATCGCCCGCTGCCTCGGCGACGAGCTGCCCGGCGGCCCGGCGGGCCGTCTCGTCGCCCTCCGGGACGACGACCAGCAGCCGCCGGGGGAACGGCAGTTGGTCCCGAAGGCGGGCGCACACCCGCCGGTGGCGGAGCTGCCGGCCGGCCTCGTCGCCGCAGGCGCGCGGGGTCGGCAGGTCCCACCGGACGTCCGTGCCCAGCAGCCGGCGGACCAGGGTCCGCGGGCCACGGCCCCCGGGCCGGTGCGCGGACCGGTCGCCGGGGACGTCGACGGTGCCGAGGAACGCCGAGCCCAGCGCCGCGGCGATCTCCGGTTCGGTGCGCAGCCGACGGCTCGTCCGGGCGGCGGTGAGGTGGCCGACGACCGCGAGCAGGAAGAACAGCAGCGCCCCGGCGGCAACGAGCTGGATCCTCGTCGGCGGTGCCTCGCCGGACGGCCGGGGCGCCGACCCCATGACGACCATGTTGGCCTTGTTGGCGGCCGGGTCGACCTGGTCCAGCTTCTTGATGGCGTCCTGCAGCGCGGTGCGCAGATTCGCCAGCTCGGTGCGGGTCTGCACGCTCTCCACGGTCTGCCCCGGACCGGCCGCAGCGGCGAGGTCGCTGATGCGGCGGCCGGCCTGGAGGACCAGCTGGCGCAGTGCCTCGGGCTGCGCCGCTTCGGGGTCGGTGCTGTCGCCCGCGATCCGCGAGGCGAACGCGACGAACTGATGGGCCACCTGATCGGAGAGCTGCTGTGCGTGCTCCGGGGTGTCGGCCGTACCCGAGATCTTGATGATGTTCCCGTCCGCGGCCGTGGCGCTCACCCGGTCCCGCAGCTCGCTGCCGCTGACCCCGGTCCAGCCGAGCGTGGCGGCCGCGCGGTCGACCACCACCGAACTGGTCGCGATCTCCGCCTGGGTCAGCAGCTCGCGGTCCTGCCACACCCCCGGCAGCAGGACCGATGCCGACGTCGTGTAGCGCGGTGGAAACAGCAGGGAGGCGCCGCAGCCGACGAGCGCACCCACCACGGCGAGGACGGCGAGAAGCCGCCAGCGCCGACGGAGGATCCGGCCGACCGTGACCAGGCGTATCGTTTCGTCGCTCAACGGCGAGGCCTTCTCCCTGCCCGGTCCGTGCCGCCCGCCGACACCGGAGCCCGACTGCCTTTCACAAGCGGGCGGCAGGCGGCGGCGTAGGCGGCGAGCAGCGATCGCTGGGAGTTCCGCCAGGAGAGCGGCCCGCTGATCCGCTCCTGGCCGAGCTTGCCCATCCAGGCCCGCTTCTCCGGATCGTCCATCAGCAGCGCGATGAGCTTGGCGAACTCGGCCTCGTCGTTGGCGGGCGCGTAGACGGCGGCGTCACCGGCGGAGACCCGCGCCTCCCGGAGGTCGAACGAGACGATCGGCCGGCCCACCACCATGTACTCCAGGACCTTGTTCATGGTCGACACGTCGTTGAGCGGATTGCGCGGGTCCGGGGAGAGGCAAACGTCCGCGGTGGACAGGTAGCGCACCAGGTCGGCGTCCGGAACCCGCCCGGTGAACTGCACCTGCTCCGAGAGCCCGAGCCGCCGGGACAGCTCCACCATCGCGTCGAAGGTGTCGCCCCCGCCGACGAACACCGCGTGCCAGTCGGTCCGCCCGAGCTCATCGCGCAGTTTCGCGAGGGCCCGCAAGGCGTAGTCGACGCCGTCCTGCGGGCCCATGACGCCGAGGTAGCACAGCAGATGGGGCTTGCCGCGCTTCAGCTCCGGCTCGGGCGGCACCGGCTGGAACCGGTCGGTGTCGGGCGCGCTGCGCACCACGAAGACGTCCTCCGGCCGCCGACCGCCACGGCGCAGCGCGACGTCCCGGTAGCTCTCGTTCGTGACGAGCACGACGTCCGCGGCCCGGTAGGTCAGCCGTTCCAGCGCGCACACGGCGCGGTAGAGCAGATCCTCGCCGCGGTCGAACCGGGAGAGGTACAGCTCGGGTACGAGGTCGTGCTGGTCGAAGACGAACCGCGCGCCGCGCCGCTTCAGCCACAGTGCCGGCAGGAACAGCAGGTCGGGCGGGTTGCAGGCGTGGACCACGTCGACCGGGCCGACCTTGCGGGCCAGCCGGGCCGTGTGCCACAACGCCGATCCGTACTCCCGCAGGTAGCCGGCCGGCCCCCCGGTGGCCGCGCGCAACGGGTAGCGGTGGATCCGCACCCCGTCGATCTCCGCTTCCGGCTCCGTGTCCCGCTTGCTCCCCCGCGGACAGATGACGTGCACCGTCCAGCCCGCGTCGCGCAGCGTCGTGCACTCCTGCCACACCCGCCGGTCGAACGGCACCGACAGGTTCTCCACCAGGACCAGCGCGCGACGGGCCCGCCCGTCGCCGCCGACCGTGTCATCGAACGACGTGTCACCAGGCAAGGCCCACGTACCCCGGTCCGGTCCGGCGCGCCTCGGCGTCGGGAAGGCGGACGAGGTCGACGATCACCGGGCCGTCGCCGTGGGGCAAAGCCGACAGCACCGCCGGGTCCTTGGTCCCGACCACGCACACCTCAGCGTGTTCGAGCACCTCGCCGACGGACTCCGCGAGCAGCTGCGCGAGGTGCGGCAGCCTGGTCTCGATGTACTCGCGGTTCGCGCCGAGCAGCCGGGCGAGGTTCACGTTGGGGTCGTAGATCCGCAGGTCGTAGCCCTTGCCGAAGAGCCTCTCCGCCAGCTCGACGAGCGGGCTCTCGCGGAGGTCGTCGGTGCCGGGTTTGAAGGACAGGCCGAACAGGCCCACCCGGCGCTTGCCGGTGCGCTCGACCAGTTCCACCGCGCGCTGCAGGTGTTCGGAGTTGGAGGGCAGCACGTGGGAGAGGATGGGCACCGAGACGTCGGCCCGCTGCGCCGCGTGGACCAGGCTGCGCAGGTCCTTGGGCAGGCAGGAGCCGCCGAAGGCGAAGCCGGGCCGCAGGTAGGCGGGGCTGATGTTCAGCTTGCGGTCGGCCAGGAACACGTCCACCACCTGGTGCGAGTCCACTCCGAGCGCCCGGCACACCGCGCCCAGCTCGTTCGCGAAGCCGATCTTGAGGCCGTGGAACGCGTTGTCCGCGTACTTGATCGCCTCGGCCGTCGGGACCGGCACCCGGAACACCTCGCCGGGCAGTCCGTCGTACAGCGCCGCGACCACGTCGCCGCTCGCGGGGTCGAGCTCGCCGATGACGGTCTTGGGCGGGTCGAAGAAGTCCCGCACGCTCGTCCCCTCGCGCAGGAACTCCGGGTTGACGGCGACCCCGAAGTCCACCCCGGCCGTGCCGCCGGCGTACTTCTCCAGGATCGGTACCAGCAGGTTCAGGCAGGTGCCCGGGAGCATGGTGCTGCGGAACACGACGGTCTGCCGCCCGCCCCGCTCGGCCACCGCGGCACCGATCTGCTCGGTGACCCGCTCCAGGTACGTGGTGCACAGGCTGCCGTTGGGCTCCGACGGCGTGCCCACGCAGACCAGCGACACCTCGCTGGCCATGATCGCCTCACGGACGTCGCCGGTGGCGCGCAGCGCTCCGGTCCGCACGACCTCGGCGATGAGCTCGCCGATCCGCTCCTCGACCACCGGGGCCTTGCCGTCGTTGACCAGGTCGACCTTCACCTGGTTGACGTCCACCCCGATGACCTCGTGCCCCAGGCTGGCCAGGCACGCGGCCGACACGCAGCCCACGTAGCCGAGCCCCAGGACGCTGACCCTCATGACCCGTTCCTCCCCTCAGGCAGGCCCTTCTGGCCGGCCATCCACGTGCCGATCGGACGACGCCCCCTCGCGTCAGTACGCCCCCTGCCCCTGGAGCACCGCGCGCAGGGTCTTCCACAAAATCACCGTGTCCAGGGCGAGCGACCAGTCCTCCACGTACCGAAGGTCCAGCCGGACCGCCTCCTCCCACGGCAGGTCGCTGCGTCCGCTGATCTGCCACAGGCCGGTGAGCCCGGGCTTGACGAGCAGCCGCCGCCGGATGTCCGGGCCGTACGCGGCGGACTCCTCCGGCAACGGAGGCCGCGGACCGACGAGCGACATCGAGCCGGTGAGCACGTTGAGAAGCTGCGGGAGCTCGTCGATCGAGTACCGGCGCAGCACTGCTCCCACCCGGGTCACCCGTGGATCCCGGCGGAGCTTGAACAGCAGGCCGGCGCCCTCGTTGCGGTCGGCCAGTTCGGCACGTGCCCTGTCAGCCCCGGCGACCATGGTGCGGAACTTGACCAGGGTGAACTCGCGGCCGTCCTTGCCGACCCTGTGCTGCCGGTAGAACGCCCCGCCCCGGCTGTCCACCAGCACGAGCAGCCCGACGAGCACCATCAGCGGCGCGAACAGGACCAGCAGGACTGCCGCGCCCAGCCGGTCGACGACCTCCTTGACCGCCCGGCGCCCCCCGGTGAAGGCCGGCATGCTGACCCGCAGCATCGGGATCCCGAGCACCGCGTCGACGTGCAGCCGCGGTCCGGCCACCTCCATCAGCACCGGTGCCACGACCATCTCGGCATCGCCGCCTTCGAGGTTCCAGGCCAGCCGCTGCAGCCGGTCGGGTGACCAGTACGGGTCCGGTGTGATCGCGACGACCCGGTAGCCGTCGCGGCGGACGTGGTTGGCGACGTCCGTCAGCCGGCCGACGACCGGCACTCCGTCCAGTCGGTCACCGTCCGGACCGAGCGAGTACGGCGTGCACACCGCCTCCACCCGCCAGCCGAGGTGCGGGAACTTGCGGGTCCGGGTGATCAGGTCGCGCACGGTGGCCGGGCTCCCGGCGGCGAGCACCGGGCGCAGGCACCGTCCGTGGTTCCGCTGCTTGTGGAGCCAGAGGCGCAGCAGATACCGCTCGGTCATGGTGATGAGCGTGATCGCCGGGATCGCGACGAAGATCCAGAGCTTGATGTTGCTTGAAGTGAGGGCGATCCCGCCGAGCGCGAGTACGACGGCCGCCGTGAACAGTGAGCGTCCGAGCCGGCGGAATTCCTCGGCCCCCTGGCCGAGCACGGCCGGAGCCCACGACCGGGTCATCGCGAGCGCTCCCAGCACCAGCAGCTCGGTGCCGAAGGCGAGAATTCCCCATTTCTCGTGCCAGTTGGCCGCGTCCCTGACCCCGAAGAAGCCGCCTATCGCCGCGACCACGAAGGCGGTGGCCACGGTATCGCTGATGATCACAGTACGGCGGTACTGCTGCTCCCAGTCGATCTCGGGCCGGCTGATTCTCCCGTTCCTCGGACGCCCCCGCGCCGGCAGAAACGGGCCGACTAATTCTCCTTCCCCCTGCTCCACAGCCCCCTTCAGGTCGCCAGTGGGTTCGACGTGTTCGCTCCACACGGTTCCTCCCCCCGGGAGGCTCACGCCTCCCGCACCTGATTCCTCCCCTCGGGAGGCCCCGCCTCCCGTGTCGCGCTGTTCCTACCTCCGGGAGGCCCCGCCCCCCCCCCCGCGAATGGCGAACCGGCTACTGCAGCGCTACTCGAACATCCCGCCCAGGCGCCGGCTGTTCGCATGTCCTGCCGGAGTCCCGAGGTGCGCGGGAGACCGTCGACGGTGGCTCTTCACACTCAAAGCCCCCTCTCGGGCGCCAAGAATCGATCACCCCGACGTCTGCCGCCGGGGACGCGACCACCGGCTGTCCGCAGCGCCGGACCTGTGGATCACCACGGGTCGCCTCGCGTCCGACCGTGCGATCGAAAATCAATGTAGAGCATCGGGGCCGTCCAATGAGGGGGATGTGTGAAACGCGTGCTCGAGATTTGAAGCCGGATCTACCGAACGGCGGCCGCCGACGGTGCCTAGAAGACGAAGACGTGTGTGGTGACCTGTGATGACGGGGGTTCTCCGGGCTGCCGGCACCGGCAGCCCCAGGCGTCCCGCCACTGCCGGCCGGGCCGCGCTCGGGACATGGGCGAAGCCACCTGTCCGCCGGCGCCGTGCGGCGCGGGTGCGGGCCGGGCCGCCGGCGACCGCCGGGGTCGGCGCGGCGACCCGGCAGATGCGCGAACTCACGTCCGGAAGAGCGCGACCTTGAGGGACCCGGTGTCGGCCACGTCGGCGAAGACGTCGTACGCCTCCTGCATCTCGTCGAGACCGAAGCGGTGGGTGACCAGCCCCGCGACGCCAAGCCGGCCAGCGGCCACCAGGTCGAGCAGCATCGGGGTGCTGTACGTGTCCACCAGACCCGTGGTGATGGTGACGTCGCGGATCCACAGGTCCTCCAGGTGGAGCACCGCCGACGTGCCGTGGACGCCCACGTTGGCCACCCGGCCACCGGGGCGCACCAGGGTGGTGCACAGCTCGAAGGTTCCGGGGACGCCCACCGCCTCGATCGCGACGTCCACGCCGAGGCCGTCCCGGCTCAGCTCCCGGACGGCCTCCGGGGTGGCCTCGGCCGCGGTCAGCGTCGTGTCGGCACCGAAGCGCCCGGCGGCGTCGAGGCGGCTCTGCGCGAGGTCGATCACGACGACGCGGGACGGGCTGTACAGCCGGGCGGTGAGGACCGCGGCGAGCCCGACCGGCCCCGCGCCGACGATCGCGACGGTGTCGCCCGGGCCCACCCGTCCGTTGCGGACGCCGACCTCGTAGGCGGTGGGCAGGATGTCCGCGAGGAGCAGGGCGTCCTCGGTGGTGACGTCTTCGGGCAGCTTGTGCAGGGAGGTGTCCGCGAAGGGGGTGCGGACGTACTCGGCCTGGCAGCCGTCGATCAGGTGACCGAGGACCCAGCCGCCACCGCCCGTGCACTGGCCGTAGCGCGACCGGCGGCAGTACGCACACCGGCCGCAGGCGGAGATGCACGAGATCAGCACCCGGTCGCCGACCCGGACCGTGCGCACGCCCGGGCCGGTCTGAGTGACGGTGCCGACGGCCTCGTGGCCGAGGACGCGCCCCTCGGCGACCTCGGGGACGTCACCCTTGAGGATGTGCAGGTCGGTGCCGCAGATGGTGACCGCATCCACCCGGACGACGGCGTCCTCCGAGTCCCGGAGGGCCGGGTCGGGGACCTCGCCCCAGGTGCGGCGGCCGGGTCCGTGGTAGGTGAGCGCTTTCATGCCGTGTCCGTTCCTTTCGCGGGCCGGAGCCGGTGGTTCCGCCCTTCCAACCTTCTACCGATCCGTGGCCGCCGCCAGGGGCCCGGTGGGGTCCTCCCGCTGGGCCGATGGGCCCCTCGCGCCCGGCGCGGCGGGCCGTCCGCGCCTACCCTGGTCAGTGGCGTCAAGCGAGCCATGGAGGGTTCCTTGGGCAGCGCATCGGAGGATCCGTCTCCCGTGCCGAAGCTGCGGCTGGACGAGCTGCTGGACGAGCTCCAGGCCCGGCTGGACGCGGCCCGCGGCACGCGCGACCGGGTGCACAGCCTGCTGGAGGCGGTGCTGGCGGTCGGGCGCGACCTGGAGCTGTCCCAGGCGCTGAAGCACATCGTGGAGGCGGCGGTCACCCTGGTGGACGCCGAGTACGGCGCCCTGGGCGTGATCGGCGAGGACCAGCGGCTGTCGCAGTTCATCCCGGTCGGCGTCACGGACGAGCAGGTCGAGCTGATCGGCGCCCTGCCGTCCGGGCACGGCATCCTCGGCGAGCTGATCCGCCACCCGGAGCCGCTGCGGCTCTCCCGGATCTCCGACCACCCGTCCTCCTACGGCTTCCCGGCCGACCACCCGCCGATGAACAGCTTCCTGGGCGTGCCGATCCGGATCCGGGACAAGGTGTTCGGCAACCTCTACCTGACCGAGAAGCGCGGCGGCGGTGACTTCGACGCCGAGGACGAGTCCGTGCTCGCCACCCTCGCCGTCGCCGCCGGGGTGGCGATCGACAACGCACGGCTCTACGCCCGGGCCCGGCAGCGGGAGCGCTGGCTGGAGGCGGGCGCCGACGTCACGGCCAGCCTGCTGTCGGGGAGTTCGGAACAGGACGTGCTCGACCTGCTGCTCGCCCGGGCCACCGAGATCGTCGGTGCGGACCTCGCCGCCGTCGCCGTGCCGCTGCCGCAGACCGGCGAGCTGGAGGTCCGGATCGCCGCCGGGCTGGGCGAGCAGGAGCACCGCGGCCTGGTCCTGCCGGTGGAGGGGTCGTTCGTCGGCGCGGCCGTCCGCACCGGTGGCCTGGTGGTGAGTCCCGATGTCCGGAAGGATCCGAGGATCACCACCGGACCACCCCGCTGGAAAGGCCTGGGCCCGGCCGTCGCCGTCCCCATCGGGACCGCCGAACGCGGCGTGCGCGGCGTGCTGATGCTGGCCCGGGCCGCGGGAGCCCCGCTGTTCGACGAGGGCGAGTCCGGTCCGCTGCTGGGCTTCGCCGCCCAGGCGGCGGTGGCGATGGAGCTCGCCGAGCGCCGTCGCGACTCCGAACAGATCGCACTGCTCCAGGAGCGCGACCGGATCGCCCGCGACCTGCACGACCTGGCCATCCAGCGGCTCTTCGCCACCGGGATGACCCTCCAGGGTGCCACCCGGTTCATCGAGCACCCCGAGGCCACCGACCGCGTCCTACGGGCGATCGACGACCTGGACGAGACGGCGAAGACGATCCGCGCCACCATCTTCGGCCTGCGCCTGCGCGAGCGCGGCCCGGCCGCGGTCGGCCTGCGCGCCCGGCTCGTCGAGGTCGTGGAACACGCCGCCCGCGCTCTCGGCTTCACCCCGGGCCTGCGGATGACGGGCCTGCTCGACGTCGGGGTGCCCACCGGGGTCGCGGACGCGGCCGTCGCCGTCCTGGAGGAGGCCCTCTCCAATGCCGCCCGCCACGCGAAGGCGGATTCCGTCGAGGTGTCGATCGACGTCGGCGCCGAGCTGACGATCGCCGTGACCGACGACGGAGTCGGCCTCCCCGGGGGCGGCCGCCGCAGCGGCCTCGCGAACCTCGCCGACCGTGCCACCGCCCTGGGCGGCACCTTCACCGCCCGCACCCGCCCCGAGGGCGGCACCGAACTGCTCTGGCGCGTGCCCCTGCCGAAGGCCTGAGCCTCCGGCTCCAGCACGTCCCGGACCGCGAGCCGGGGCGTGGCTGGCCTCTCAGTGCGGGCGCTGGTGGCGCTGGTCGGGATCGGCGTGGGCGGCGATCACGGCGGCCTGGAGGCGGCGTTCGACGCCCAGCTTGGCGAGCAGGCGGGAGACGTGGTTCTTGACGGTCTTCTCGGCGAGGTAGAGCTCCTGGCCGATCTGGCGGTTGGTCTTGCCCTCACCGACCAGGGCGAGGATCTCCCGTTCGCGCGGGGTGAGCCCGGCGAGGACGGCGTCGGCGCCGCTCTCCTCGTGGTGGCGCAGGTTGTCCATCAGCTTGCGGGTGGTGGCCGGGTCGAGCATGGACTGGCCGGAGGCCACCGTGCGGACCGCGCTGACCAGGTCGGCGCCCTTGACCTGTTTCAGGACGTAGCCGGCCGCTCCGGCCATGATCGCGTCGAGCAGGGCGTCGTCGTCGTCGAAGGACGTCAGCATCAGGCAGACCAGTGCGGGCATGCGGTCCCGCAGCTCCCGGCAGACGGTCACGCCGTCCCCGTCCGGGAGGCGCACGTCCAGCACGGCGACGTCCGGGCGCAGCGCCGGCGCCCGGGCGAGGGCCTGGGCGCAGGTGCCCGCCTCGCCGACGACCTCGATGTCCGGCTCGGCCTCCAGGAGGTCGCGCACGCCCCGCCGGACGACCTCGTGGTCGTCCAGCAGGAACACCCGTACGGGCGGTGACGCGTCCATGGCCTGCTCCCTGCGGTGCGCGGTCGGTGGCACCACCGATTCTGCGCGCCCGCGCCGCGGGGCGCACCGCTTCAGCCGTGCGGAACGACGGCGACCGGGCACCAGACGCGGTGGACGACCGCCCGGGTGACCGGTCCGAGGCGGTGCCCGGTGCGGCCGAGCACGAGCAGGCCGGCGGAGCGGGAGGCGCCCACCAGCGCATCGGCGGGCCGGGCGCGCCGGACGTCCGGGACGGCGTCCACGGCCGTCCCGGACGCCAGCAGGTCGACCAGGACGCCCTCCTCCGCCTCGGTGAGCCGGGCCCGCTCGGCTGCGGAGAGCGACCACCACTTCGCGGGCGTCCAGGCGTGGACGGCCCGCAGCGGGACGCCGGAGTCCCGTGCGGCCCTCCGGGCGAAGGCGAGGACGGCCTCGGCGGGCTCGTGCGCGTCGATGCCCACGAGCACCTCCCGGGGTGGTCCGGGCGGCGGCCCGGGCGTCGCCCGGACCAGGACGACGGGGCAGAGCGCGTGGGCCGCTACGGCCAGGCCGACCGAGCCCAGCGGTCCACGGGGCTCGCGGGAACCGAGCACCAGCAGACCGGCCGAGGCTGCCGAGGCCGTGATCCCGGCTGGTGCGTGGTCATCCGCCACGGCCGTATCGACGCTGAGGCCCGGGTGGTTCGCCCGCACCCAGTCCGCCGCGTCGGCGAGCATGCCGAGCGCCCGTCCGCGTGCCTCGCTGACGCCGGGCAACCCGGGAACCGCGTGCAGCGGCCGGGGCCAGGCGTACAACAACTGGAGCCGGGCGCCGCGCCGGGCCGCCTCGTCGGCGGCCCAGCGGGCGGCGGCCAGGCTCTCCGGCGATCCGTCGACAGCGGCGATCACGGTTCCGGTCACCCCGGCCACCCCGGCCGCCCCGTCACGCCGGCGCGGCGAGCCGCAGCTCGACGCCGACCACGCCGGGCACGGACCGCACCAGCCGCTCCAGGACGGGCGCGGTGACGGTGTCCGGCAGGTCGCCGGACAAGGTGATGCGACCGTTCTGCGCGCGGACGTCGGTGTCCACCGCGGCCACCGGGCCGAGGGTGGCGGTCAGCTCGAAACGGACCCGGTCGGCCAGTTCGCGGTCATCCTCCAGGTAGACCTTGAGCAGGTCGCCGCGGCTGACGATGCCGACCAGGTAGTCCTCCTCGTCGACGACCGGGAGCCGTTTGAAGCGGCCGCGGGCCATCGCCCGGGCGGCCTCGTTGAGTGGGCTGCCGGGGTGCACGGTGACCGCCGGGACGGACATCATGCGCCCGGCCGTCAGGGCGTCGGCGCGCTCGCCGTCCCGGTCGCCGGCGGTGAGCAGGTCGGCCTCGGAGACGACTCCGATCACCCGGCCGTCGCCGGTCAGCACGGGGAGCGCGCTCACCCGCCAGCGTTGCAGGGTCTCGGCGACCTCACGGAAGTCGGCGTCACGGCCGACGGCCACCACCGCGTGGGTCATGACGTCGGCGACGGTGTTCGGAGTGCGGGTCATGGTGTCCTCCTACGAACGACGTCTACGACGCCGCGCGGTAGGCGCGGGGGTGTTCCAGGTCCGGGGAGGTGTCGTCCTCGGTCCAGTCGAGCGTGTGGTGGACGGCGACCACACCGTCCACGGCGCGGCAGAGCCGCTCCGTGATCGGGACCAGGCTGCGGCGCGGAAGCCTGCCCTTCAACGTGACGACTCCGTCGCGCACCGCCACCTGGACGTCGCCGGGGGCGAGCCAGAGGGCCTGGCCCAGGACGTCGTGGTTGATCTCGTCCCGGATGGCCGCGTCGTGGCGCAGGAAGACCTGGAGCAGGTCCGCGCGACTGACGATGCCGACCAGACGGCCGATCTCGTCGACCACGGGCAGGCGCTTGACCTTGTGCCTGCCCATGGCGCGGGCGGCCTCGGCCACCGACCAGCCGGGGCGGGCGGTGACGGCGGGGCTGGTCATCAGCCCGCCGGCGGTCTCGGCCTCGGCGCGGGCGCGGTCCTCCGGGTCGAGCCAGCGGCCCGGGTAGCGGCCCTCCGGGTCGGGCAGCACGGCCGCCTTGCGGATCAGGTCGGCCTCCGAGACCATGCCGAGCGGGCGGCCCTGGTCGTCGATCACCGGGATCGCGGTGATGTCGTTGCGGTGGAACAGCGCCGCGATCTCCTTGAACGGCGTGTCGGGCCGGGCGGTGACGACCTCACGGGTCATCACGTCGTTGACGCTGCGGTGCTGCATCGTCCTCACTCCTCCTCCAGTGGTCCCGCCTTCACTGTCCGCCCGCCGGAAGCCACCGGACAGGGCCGGACGGTCCCTGCCGCCAGGGCCGGTTCGGCCCAGGACAGCACGGCCGGACGGCCGGACGATGGGAGGGCCCCGAGTCCTTCCGGAGGCGGTCCCCCTGCCGCTCGACCCGGCGGACGTCCAGGCCGTCGTGCTCACCCACGCCCGCCTGGACCACTGCGGCTACCTGCCGAGACCAGGCCGCGTTCGCAGCGGACGTGCAGCGAGCCGGGGAGGACTCCGCTGCCGGGGGTGAGGGCGGCCGGGGAAGGCTCGTGCGGTCGCGGACCCGGGTCCGGTCGGGTGGCCGTGCGGAGGAGGCCGCCGGGAGGACGTCGGCCACGGCGCCGTCGAGAACGCCGTGCTTCACCGTGTTCACTCCCCCTCGGCCGCAGTCGGCCGGCGCAGCCGGCGCAGGTAGGGGTCGAAGGACGGCCGGGGTTCGAGGCGGACCCTGGCGTCCACGCAGACCGCCCCGTCGGGGCGGACGATGACGGGGTTGAGGTCGGCCTCGACGAGCTCCGGGAAGTCGTCGGCGAGCCGGGAGAGCCGGGCGAGGACGCACCGTACGGCGGCGAGGTCCACGGCCGCACCGCCGTGCTGCCCCGACAGCATTGGTGCGCTGCGGAGTTCGGCGGGCATGGTGGTGAGGTCGCGCTCGCTCAGCGGGGCGAGCCGGGCGACCCGGTCGGCCAGGACGTCGGTGGCGGTGCCGCCGAGGCCGAGGACGACGAGCGGGCCGAAGACCCGGTCCTGGACGACGCCCGCCAGCAGTTCCACCCCGGGGGCGGCCATCGGCTGGACCACCGCGCCGGCCAGTTCCGCGCCGAAGCGCCGGGTGAACTCGCGGTAGGCATCCCGCACTTCGGCGCCCGCGGCGAGGCCGGTGCGGACGGCTCCCACCGCGCTCTTGTGCACCTGTCCCGGCCAGTACGCCTTCAGGGCCACCTTGCCCTCGTGCCCGAGGTGGCGCAGCTCTTCGGCGGCGGCGACCGCCGCGTGCTCGTCGCGCGCCCAGACGGAGGTGGTGAGCGGCAGCCCGTAGCTCTCCAGCAGGTCGGCCGTGCTCAGCGGGTCGAGCCAGCCGCCCTCGGGGTGGGCGCAGAGGTGGCCGTCGACCAGGCTGCGGGCGGTACTCCGGTCGCAGTCCGCGGCGTCGGCGGGGGCGGACGGGCGTTCGGCGAGCCGACGAGCGCGGTCCCGGGCGTGGCCCAGGGCGCGGGCGGCCGCGACGGCGTCCGAATAGACCGGCAGCAGACCGTCGTCGGCGCAGGGCCGGCAGCGGACGGGTACCTGCTGGTCGAGGAGCACGGCGGCGATCGGGACGCGGCGCCGGGCCGGCCCCTCCAGCAGGGCGTACACCGGGTCACGGTCGTGCGTGACGCCGAGCGCCGTCGGCACCAGGCACACCAGGATGGCGTCGATGTCCGGCTCGTGCTCCAACGCCCGCAGGAAGTGGGTGAGTTCGACCGGTCCCACCGCCGCGGTGGTGTCCACCGGGTTCCGGACGCAGGCGCCGGCGGGGAGCAGTCCGGCCAGGTGCTGCGGCAGTTCGGGCAGCGCGAGTCCGACGTCGGCACAGGCGTCGGCGGCCAGCACGCCGATGCCGCCCGCGTTGGACACCACGGCGACCGCGCCGCGCGGTGCGGGCAGCGGCTGGGCGTGCAACAGGGCCGCGGCCTCGACGAGTTCGTCGATGCTGCGGGTCGCGGTGATGCCGGCCTGCCGGAACAGCGCCTCCCTGGTGACGGTGGGGGTGGCGGCGGCCGCCGTGTGCGAGGCGGCGCCGCGGCGCCCCGCGACGGAGCGTCCGGCGTCGACGGTGAGCACCGGGATCGTGCGGGTGACGCGGCGGGCGGTGCGGGCGAAGGCCCGCGGGTTGCCGAAGGACTCCAGGTGGAGCAGGGCGAGGTCGGTGCGGCCGTCCGCCTCCCACCACTGGAGCAGGTCGTTGCCGCTGACGTCGTACTTGTCGCCGAGCGACACGAAGCTCGACAGTCCGATGCCCAGCCAGCCCAGCCGTTCCAGCAGGGCGATTCCCACGCCGCCGCTCTGGACGGCCACTCCGGCCGTCCCGGCGAGGGGGAACGCGGCACCGAACTCGGCGTCCAGCCGGACGGCGGGATCGGCCTGGGCGAGGCCGAGGCTGTTCGGGCCGACCAGGCGCATGCTGTACCGCCGGCAGGCGCGCATCAGCCGGCGGGCGTCCTGCGCGCCGAGCCCGGAGGTGAGCACCACCAGTGCCCGGACCCCGGCGGCGCCGCACTCCTCGGCCACCTGCCCCACCGCCGCGGCCGGGACGGCCAGCACGGCGAGGTCCGGCACGGCGGGCAGGGCGGCGACGGAGGGGTACGCGGTCACGCCGTCGACCTCCGCGGCATGCGGGTTGACGGCCCGGACCGCCCCGGTGAAACCGCCCCGGCGGATCTTCCCCAGGACGGTCCGCCCGACCGAGCCCTCCCGCCGGGAGGCTCCGATCACCGCGACCGACGCCGGACGCAGCAGCGCCGCCAGGCTGGCCACGTCGGCGCGGCGGCCGCGCTCGTCCACGGCCGTGCGGTACCGCTCGTCCGTCTCGTCCAGCGGCACCCTGAGCCTCACCTCGCCCTGCTCGAAGCGCCGCTGCACGGGCAGGCCGAGATCGGCGAAGACCTGGTGGACGGCGCGGTTGTCGAACAGGGTGTCGGCCTCGAAGAAGCGGACGCCGCGGGCCCTGGCGCCGTGCACCAGGTGTTCGAGGAGCAGCGTGCCCACGCCCCGGTGGTGCCAGCGGTCGGCCACGGCGAGGGCGAGTTCCGCGGTCTGCGGCGGGTCCTCCAGCAGCTCGCAGTCCGCCTCACCGATCAGCTCCTCCCCCACCCAGGCCCCCAGGGACAGCAGGCCCTGGTGCTCCCCGCACAGCCGGTCGGCGGCCTGTTTCGGCGCGTTGTGGCTGACGCCGAAGAACCGCATCCGCCGGCTCTCCTCGGACATCCCGTCGGCGTGCAGGTCGAGGACGGCCTGGTGGTCCTGCGGGCCGAGGGCCCGGATCCCGACCGTGGTGCCGTCGGCCAGCAGGGCCTCGGCCGTGGTCTGCGGCGGGTGAACGACGGACATGGCGGAACTCCTCAACCGTCGGGTGCTACGCCTCAAGCCTCCCCGGGCCGGGCCGTCCCCGGGGAGGGCCGACCGGCCCCGCTCGGCCCGCCGAAGGGCGCCGGTGTCCCGGTGCACCGAGCGGCTCGGCCCGGTGGTGCGCAGACTGGGGAGCAAAGCGGTCGGCAACGGAGGTCGCGATGGCAGCGGACCCACCTGCGGGACAGCCCGACATGCCGGACGCGTGGACCCTCCGTTACCAGGGCTTCGACCCCGGCGAGGAGGGGCTGAGGGAGGCCCTGTGCGCGGTCGGCAACGGCTACCTGGTCAGCCGGGGCGCCGCGCCCGAGTCGGCCGCGGACGGGGTCCACTACCCGGGGACGTACGTGGCGGGCTGCTACGACCGAGCGTCCTCGACGGTCGCGGGGAACGTGGTCACCAACGAGGACCTGGTCAACTGCCCGAACTGGCTGCCGCTGACCTTCCGCCCGGTCGGCGGGGAGTGGTTCACCGGCCCGCCCGCCGCGCAGACGGTCGAGCTGGACCTGCGCCGGGGCGTGCTGACCCGCGACGCCCTGGTCGAGGACCGGCGCGGGCGGCGCACCCGGGTCGTCCAGCGCCGCTTCGCCAGCCAGGCCCGGCCGCACCTGCTCGCGCTGGAGAGCACGTTCACCCCGGAGAACTGGTCGGGCCCGCTGGAGGTCCGCTCGGCGCTGGACGGCCGCGTCGCCAACACCGGCGTCGCCCGCTACCGGGGGCTGGCCGAGCGTCACCTCACACCGGTGGGCCAGGGCGTGGACGAGCGCGGACTGCTCTGGGTGGAGGCTGCCGCAGCCGGCTCGCCCCTTCGGATCGCCCTCTGCGCCCGGACGAGCACGGACCGGGCGGCGGCGGTGGCCACCGAGTGCCGCGAGGGCTGGGCGGCCCACATCCTCACCGTGGCGGCCGAGTGCGGCCGACCGGTCACGGTGGAGAAGACGGCCGCGCTGCACACCTCGCGGGACCGGGCGATCGAGACTCCGCTGCGCGCCTGCCGCCAGCTCACCGCCGAGGCCGCGGACTTCGACCGGCTACTGGCCGAACACGCCCTACGGTGGGCCGAGTTGTGGCGCCGCTGCCGGATCGAGGCCGCCTTCGACGGCATCGGCGCGCTGCACCTGAACCTGTTCCATCTGCTCCAGACCTACTCCGAGCACTCCGTCGACCTGGACGTCGGCATCCCGGCGCGCGGGCTGCACGGCGAGGCGTACCGGGGACACGTCTTCTGGGACGAGCTGTTCGTCCTGCGGCTGCTCAACCTCCGCTTCCCCGAACTCGCCCGCGCCGTCCTGCGATACCGCCACCGCCGCCTCGACGCCGCCCGCCGGCAGGCCCGCGAGGCCGGGCTGCGCGGGGCGATGTACCCGTGGCAGAGCGCGAGCGACGGCCGCGAGGAGTCCCAGCAGTTGCACCTCAACCCGCTGTCCGGCCGCTGGCTGCCCGACCACAGCCACCTCCAGCGGCACGTGGGCTCGGCGGTCGCGTACAACATCTGGCAGTACTACCAGGCCACCGGGGACCGGGACTTCCTCGCCACGGCCGGCGCCGAGATGCTGCTGGAGATCGCCCGCTTCTGGTCCTCCAGCGCGGTCCACGACCCGGCACACGGGCACTGGTCGATCCGCGGCGTCCTCGGCCCCGACGAGTACCACGACGCCTACCCCTGGGCGAACCGGCCCGGCCTGGACGACAACGCCTACACCAACGTGCTGGCCTCCTGGGTGCTGGCCCGGGCCCAGGACGCACTGGACGTCCTGCCCGGCTACCGGCGCGACGAGCTGCGCGAGCGACTGGCCCTCGACGACCAGGAGCTCGACCGCTGGGAGGAGGTCGGGCGGCACCTGCACGTCCCGTTCCACGAGGGCGTGCTCAGCCAGTTCGACGGCTACGAGCGGCTCGCCGAACTCGACTGGGCCGCGTACCGCAAGCGCCACCCGGACCTGCGCAGGCTCGACCGGATCCTGGAGGCACAGGGCGACAGCGTCAACCGCTACAAGGCCTCCAAGCAGGCCGACGCCCTGATGCTCTGGTTCCTGTTCTCCGCCCGCGAGGTCCGCGACCTGCTGCGCCGCCTCGGCCACCCGGCGCACCACGAACTGCTCCGCCGCACGACCGGCTACTACCTCCGGCGCACCGTCCACGGCTCCACGCTCAGCTCCGTGGTGCACTCCTGGGTGCTCACCCGCTCCGACCGCCGCGCCTCCTGGCGGTACTTCCGCGACGCCCTGGTGGCCGACCTCCGGGACAGCCAGCACGGCACCACGGCGGAGGGCGTGCACCTGGGCGCCATGGCAGGCGCCGTGGACCTGCTGCAACGCTGCTACACCGGGCTGGAGATCCGCGAGGACGCCCTCTGGCTCGACCCGCGCCTGCCGTCCGCCCTCGGCCGGCTGGAGCTGGACCTGCGCTACCGGGGCCACTGGGGCCTCACGGTCGCCGTCGACCGGCGCACGGCCACCGTGAGCCTGCGCGAGGACCGCCAGGACCCGGTCGTCGTCCGTCTGCGCGGCAAGGAAGCGACGGTCCGACCGGGCGAGACCCATCGCTTCCACCTGTGACGCCCGTGGCACTCACCGGCGCCCGGTCCAGCGCGGCTCGACCCGCTCCCAGGCGTCGTCCCAGCTCGCCTCCGCCCGCCGCTCCAGTGCGCGGCGGCGCAGCGCGAAGCCGCCCTCCGCGCCCAGCCCGAGCGCGGCGGCCGTGCCGAGGCCCACCAGCGTGGCGTCCGAGAGGATCGGAGCCGCCCCCTTCGGCGCGCCGACCGGGTGCCCGGCGTCGTCGAGCCCGACCCGCACGGCCGTCCCGGCGAGCGTGCCGTCCGGGACCGGGACGCTCCCGGTGCCGGGGCCGGCCGGGTACGTCCAGCGGGCCTGGGCGTGCGTCCGCGGACTGCCCGCCCGGAGGTCGTCCGTCACCGCCGGGCCCGTGGTCACGGCGGTGACGACGTGCCGGTGCCGGGCGACCTGCTGCGCGGTGCGCGTCTCCGCGCGGACCACCAGCACCGCCGCTGCCGTCGCCACGACGAGCACGCCGAGGAGCGTCAACGCGAACCCGGCCACCAGGCGGCTGTACGCCCGGTCGAGGGCACGGCAGAGCGGATTGTGGTCCCGTCCGGCGGCCCGGCGGAGGTGCTGCCGCAGGGACGTGCCCATGGCCGGGTGCGTGTGCGTGGTGGCTGCGGCGGACATGGCGCGCCTCCTCGGTGCCGGGGGCCCCGCAGGCCGTACGGCCAGTCTTCCGCCGCCGCGACCGCGTCCCCAGGGCCGGGCGGTCCCAGGACACGGGACCGTCCGGCCCCTGCCGCGCGAGGCCGTCGGTGGTGCCATGGAGGTACGGACGGCCGGGCGCCCCGGCCGCGCACCGACCCGGGAGGACGGCATGAAAGCCGCACTGGGAGACCGCATCATCGTCCAGGCCACCCGGCCCGGCGCGGCCCGCAGGGACGGCGAGATCGTCGGCCTGCACCACCCGGACGGCAGCCCGCCGTGGGACGTGCGCTGGTCCGACGACGACCGGGTGACCGAGTACTTCCCCGGCCCGGACGCCCGGATCCACCACTACGAGCACGAGGACACCCGCCGCCCGGTCCCGGTCCATCCGCACCTGTTCGCCGACTGACCGGCCGCCCCGGCGAGGAACTGGGCGCCGCCTCCGAGCACGCCCTCGCCGTGGTCGTCGGCCGTCACGGGCGCGGCGGCTTCACCGGCACGCGGCTCGGCTCGGTCCCCCACGGCCCGCTGCACCGCGCGCACTGCCCGATCGTGACCGTGCCCTCCCCCGAACGCCGAGCCTGACCCGCGTCGAAGGGCGCCGGCCGTCCTTCCCGCCGATACTGGGGCACGACCCCCGGGAGGAATCGTGGACCACGGTCTCGGCGTCCGGCTCGACCGGCCGTTCCCACAGACGGTGGAGGCCGTCACCGCCGCGCTGAAGGAGCAGGGCTTCGGGGTCCTGACCACCATCGACGTCCGGGCGACGCGGCGCGCGAAACCCGGCGGGGTCGCGGACGGGGCCGTCCGGCGGCTGACCGCCGCGCCCGACCCGTTGCGGGACTGAGGAGCCGACCGTGAACGCTCCCGTCGTCGTCGGTTTCGACGGCTCGCCCGAAAGCCTCGCCGCCACCGACTGGGCCGCCCGTGAGGCGCGGTTGCGCGGCTGTCCGCTCGAACTGCTCCGGGCCTGGCCCCTGCCCAAGCGGGACGTGGTCGGCAGTGACCAGACCTACCGGCTCGCCATGGACCAACTGGCCTCCCGTGAAGCCGAGTTGCGCGCCAGGTACGCCGACCTGCCGGTCAGCTCCGCGCACCTGCCCGCCGACCCCGCCGAGGCCCTGGAGGGCGCCGGGCAGCGCGCCGCGCTGCTCGTGCTGGGCTCGCGCGGGCTGGGCACCGTGCACGGGTTCCTGGTCGGCTCGGTGAGCCAGGAGGTGCTGCGCCGGGCCGCCTGTCCGGTGGTGCTGGTCCGGGCCGGTGGGGGCGGCCAGGGCGGCGCCGTCCTCGCCGGGCTCGACCTCGCGCACCCGGCCGACGAGGTGCTCGCCTTCGCCTTCGAGGCCGCCGCCGTCCGCGCCGCGCCCCTGCGCGTCGTCCACGCCTGGGGGCCGCCGGCCGGCAGCGAGTACATGTCCTACGGCGCCATCGGCGGGCTGGAGGGCGAGCTTTCCGCCGTCGAACGGACGCGGTTCACCGAGGTCCTGGAGCCCTGGCGGGCCCGCCACCCCGAGGTGGACGTGACCCCCGAGCTGATCCGCGGCAAGGCCGGCGTCGTCCTGGTGGACGCCGCGGCGACGGCGGGGCTGGTCGTCCTCGGCCGCCGGGCCCACCGGGGCCCGTTCCGCCACCATCACCTCGGCCCGGTGGCCCACGCCGCGATCCACCACGTCCACTGCCCGGTCGCCGTCGTCCCCCAGGGCTGACCGGGACCGGACGGCGGCCCGATCCGGGTCGAACGGCCCACGCCCGGACCGTCCACGTCGCGCGAGCCTGAGGGTGACGAAAGGCGGAGACCATGCACACCGTGATCGTGTACGAGAGCATGTACGGCAACACCCGGGAGATCGCCGAGGCCATCGCCGAGGGCGTCCACCAGGCCGATCCGACCGCTTCCGTCGACTGCCTCCCGGTGGCCGACGCCGGCACGGAGCTGACCAGGTCCGCGGACCTCCTGGTGGTCGGCGGCCCGACCCACCTGCACGGCATGTCCTCCGGGCTCAGCCGCCGGATGGCCGTGGCGGCCGAGAGCCGCAGGGAAGGCCGCGAGGACGCCGCCGCCGAAGCCCGGGAGACCGCCGAAAGGTCGGGCCTGCGCTCCTGGTTCCACGACCTGCCGGACACCGAGCCCGGCACCTACGCCGCAGCCTTCGACACCCGCGTCGGCACCCCGTTCGCCGGCGGCGCCGCCGAGGGCATCGCCCAGCGGCTCTCCCGCCACCACTACGACGTCGTCGCCGAGCCCGAGGGCTTCATCGTCGAGGGCGCCGACGGTCCGCTGCGCTCCGGCGAACTCGACCGCGCCCGCGCCTGGGGCGCCGGCCTGGTCTGACCGCCCCGTCCGCGGCGTGATGACCCCGGGTGTGGTCGTCGCCCACCGCGAGACCACCGTCAAGGAGACCGCCGGGAAGTCGATCGCCGGGCTGTTCCACCATCGCGGCGCGGGCCTTCAGCATCTCCACGCGTCGGACGGCGCTTTCGAGTATCAGGTGTGGCGGGTCAGACCGCCGATCCCCTGGGCGGGGTTGCCGGGGGTGCCGGGCCGGAGGACCCGGACGTCGGCGCCGGTGAGCAGCGCCGATCGGATGGCGGTGTCCGCGAGGTCCGCCCGCAGCACCGGCTTGAGGTCCGGGGGCAGGGAGGCGGGCTGGTCGGCGATGTCGGTGGGTCCGGGGCCGAACCAGGCGGTGCGGCGGCCGGCGAGCCCGTCGGTGATCAGCAGGGTGCGCAGCGCGCCGTCGGCGAGCGCGCGCACGGTCGCGTAGATGCCCTCCACCGCGTGGCCGCGCGGGGAGAGCTGCTCGACGTAGCCGCGCAGCAGCGCGGTCGTCCGCTCCTGGCCGGCGCGGCAGGTCTCCGTCTCGACCTGGGCCATCCGGTGCGGCCAGGCCCCGTCCGGGCTGCGGCTGCCGCTGACCGGCCGGATGGACACGTTGTGGCGGACCCACGTGGGCAGGTGCTTGGTGAGGTACTGCCGCGCACGGACGTCGCCGGCCAGCATCAGCACGTGGGCGTCCACCTCGGCCAGCGCCGTGCCCAGCGCTTCGGCGACCTGGACGGCATTGTGCTCCCAGGAGTCCTCGGCCCGGTGCTGGTAGCGCATCTGGGACCGACCGCCGGGCCGGTTGCGCTCGATCTCGTCGTCCGGGCCGATGACGGTCCGACGGACACCCTCCGTGGCACCGTCGGGATAGAGCCGGAGATCCGCTCCGGTGCGGTCGATCACGGCGACCACGTGCGCGGGGCGGTCCTGGCGCCAGGCCAGCAGCGGCAGCAGACGCGGCAGGGGCGCCCGCAGGACCAGGTCGCGTTGCTCACAGCCCGGAAGGACGGCCGAATGCACCACCTCCCCGCCCGTGGCGAAGGCCGCGAGGACACCGGAGCCGGGCTGGGAGGACAGGAAGCGCCGGGTCAGGGCGTCCAGCTCGTGGGTGCCCGCCCCCTGGGACGCGAGGTCGCGGCACAGGCCCTGCCAGCGTTCCTCGGCGTCCAGGCCCATCTCCGGGCGGGGATCGAGATCGAAGTAGACCGACAGGACGGGGCCGGGCGAGGTGAGCACATCACGCAGGGCCTGCGTGCCGGTCTCTGTTCCAGTAGTCATCCGGGTTCTCCTTGAAACGGTCCGCCTGCGGCTGCGGGGACCACGACGACGGAGCAGGAAGCGTTCCCGGCGCAGTGCCGGCCGTTCTGCTCCGACCGCGCCGTCGGCAACCCGCGGGCGGTCACGTGAGACTCAGGCGAGGGGCGTAGACGGCTTCGACGAACTCGGCGACCTCGTGCCGGTCCAGGTGCCGGGCGATGTCGGCCTCGCTGATCATGCCGACCAGCCGGTGGGCCTCGATGACCGGCAGGCGGCGGATCCGGTGCTCCTCCATGATCCGTAGGACCTCGCCCTGGTCGGCGTCGACGTCGATGGTGATCGGCTTGCCCCGGGAGAGTTCGCCCGCGGTCATGGTCCTGGGGTCCCGGCCCTCGGCCAGGCACTTGACCACGATGTCGCGGTCGGTGACGATCCCGTGCAGCCGGTCGTCGGTGCCGCAGATCGGCAGGGCGCCGACGTCCAGTTCACGCATCCGCCGCGCTGCCACCTCCAGCGTTTCGCTCTCCAGCACACAGGTCGCCCCGGTGTGCATGATGTCGCGTGCAGTGACCATGACCGCCGTCCCTTCTGTGAGTCCCGGGTCCGTCTCCGGGCCGGCACGGCTTGCGGGATCCGGCCCGGTACGCCGACCTCCGGTCCCACGCTGAGTGCGCCGGCCCTTCCCGGGGGTGGCACCGGCCGCTCACCGTCCTCGTGGACGGAAAGCCTCTCCTTCCAGGTTCGTCCTGGTCGTGGGCCCCGCGCATTCCGGGCCGTCCGCCGCCGAAACCGCGGGACGGAGCCCATGCACCCTCCTGGCCGCGTCGGGACGTCCTGCGTCAACCGTGCATCAGGAGGATGTCGAGCGGTTCGCCGCCGTGGAGGAGGGCGGCGGCCTCGGCGAGCAGTGGAACCACTGTCCGTGGCCGCGGGAGGACAGCACCACCAGGAACCCGCCGACGTACAGCGCGAGGACGGCCCCGGCCGGGTGGCCGGCCGGGGCGAAGCCGTCGACGGCCAGGCGGGCGAGGGCCGGCAGGACCGCGGCCAGACCGCAGGCGAGCACAACGGCCAGCCTCCACCCGTCACGTCCCGGATCGGCGGCGAGGCCGCGCAGCGGTCCTTGCGCCCGTTGCACGGCCAGGGTCAGCGGGACGAGCACCAAGGCCAGGACGGCGATCCAGAGTGGGCGCAGCGCCCACCACTGCCCGGTGCCGACGGCGGGCTGGGGCGCCGGCCCGGCCGGGTAGAGCGTGATCGCGACGATCACCACCGGGACGGGATGCCACAGGTAGACCGTCATCACCGCCCGGTTGAGACGGACCAGCCGCTCCTGCCGCTTCACGGGGAGGACCAGACGCCGCCCGGCGGGCTCCGCCGCCAGCAGGAGGCCGCACTGCGCGGCGGCGAACGCGAGCAGCGCGATGGACGGCGGCGTGGTGTTGCCGGCGCGGCGCCCGGTGCCGACCATGTCCACCGGGAACGGGCCCCAGGCCAGCAGGCCCGCGAGGAGGACGGCACCGGCCGCCGCCATCAGGACCGGGCGCCGGCCGCGGGTCAGGCGACCGTCGTGCCAGGCGAATCCCCACTGGTGCATGGAGCCCCACACCAGCAGGTAGTTGGCGAAGCCGACCACTGGCAGTCGCGGGCCGAGGACCGCCAGATCCACTGCCGCGGCGGCGATCGCCATCACGAAGGGCACGCGCAGACCCCACCGTCGGTGCGCGACGAGGAGCACGGGAGTGAGCGCGATCAGCAGCAGGTAGACCGGCAGGAACCACAGGTGCAGGGCGAGGTACCAGCCGGTCCGCGCCAGTTCGCTCGGGTCGGCGCCACTGGCCCGGGCCGCCGTGACCCCGAGGAAGGCGACGGCCAGGTACACCGTGGCGGGCCACAACAGGCGCAGGGCACGTCGGCGTACCCAGCTCGCCCAGTCCCCGCCGCGTCCGCGGTGCCCGGTCCAGGAGGCCGCGTTGGCGAAGCCGCCGACCAGGAACACGGCGGGCATCACCTGGAAGAGCAGTGTGAGCCAGCGCCCCCAGGCGACGTACTGCAGTGCGTCCTGACCCGAGACCTGCCCGTTCCGGTACGTGGGGTTCGTCAGCAGCCAGTGGCCCAGGACGACCGTGCCGATCGCCCCCACGCGCAGGAGGTCCGCATAGCGGTTGCGTTCCACGGTTCGGCTCTCCAGGGCGGGGCCGGGTACGGCTCGCGTCCTCGCCCGACTCGGCGCCACGGCTCCACCGCCCGTTCGCGCGGCGGCGGCCCCAGCCCCAGTAGACGTCCGGACGGACCGGTGCGCCTCCCGGACGGTGAACCCCGGAGCAGGGGCCGGGGTGACACTGGTCGAGGGGCCGGAGGACGGGAGTGGACGGATGCCTGGTGGCGGACACGACGCGTACCGCGCCCTGATCACCGAGCTGGCCGGTCTCGTCCGGCTCGCGCACGGCGCGCTGCGCGGCGCGACGGACGTGCTGACGGATCCGGCGGGCGGTGCCGACGGGATCGCGGAGGCGGAGAAGGCGCTGGCGGAACTGCGGGACCGGATCGAGGAGGACGCCGCCGACACGCCCGGTGGGCGGGCCGCGGTGGTCGTCGGCGTACACGTGGGCACCGAGGCCGAGGCCCTGGGGCAGCTGGCCCAGCGGCTGCTGGAGGCGGCCTGGGCGCGGCAGGAGCAGGAGCCCTTCGGCGCGCGGCTGTGCGCCCCGCTGCGCGGGCTCGCGGAGGCGGCGCTGGACCTGGTCGCGCGGGCGGCCGACGTCCTGGAGTCGGGTGCGCCCGAGGGCGTCGCGGACGTGCTGACCGACCTGCACGAGGTCGGCCAACGCCAACGGCTGCTGTACGCGTCGCTGATCCGGGAGGAGGCCACGGGCCCGGCCGACACCGCCGATCTCGTGCTGCTGTCCTGCTGCTACCAGCAGTGCGCGGGGCACGCCGGATCGATCGCCCGCCACGCCGGCCTGTTCTCGCACGCCGCCTAGCTAGGGCAGGCCCGCGAGGGCGGTCGCCTCCAGCAGCAGGCGCCTGGTGGGGTCGTGCACCACCATGCCCCCGTGCGTCACCAGCATCGGTCCCAGGACCGGGTCCGTCGCGGGCGCCGCGCTCCGCAGGAGGCGGGCGAGCAGCGCGACGGCGTTGTGGGCGTACGCGCGCGAGGCGGTGGCGGGCACCTGGGCCGCGAGCTCCCCCGCACCGATCACCGTCACCCCGTCGCCGACCAGTGTGGTCGTGCCCGGCAGGGCGTCCTCGACGTTGCCGCCTTCCGGTCCGGCCGTGAGGTCCACCAGCACCGAGCCCGGCCGCATCGCCGCCACCGCCGCGGTGGTGAGCAGCACGGGAGGCATCCGGCCGGGAAGCGCCAGGGCGGTCACCACGAGCTCGTGGCGCGGGACGGCCTCGCCGAGTCCGGCCGTCCACGCGGAGCGCTCGTGGTCGAGGGCCTCCCACAGCTCCCGGTCGTCCGCGACGGGGTGGAGGCCGGGCAGGTCCAGCAGCTCGGCTCCCAGCGCGGCCACCGCGGCTCGCTCGTGGCGGCGGAGTTCGACGGCGTGGACCGGCGTGCCCAGGCGGCGGGCCGTGTCGATCGCCTGGAGGCCCGCGGGTCCGGCGCCGACCACGAGGGCCCTGACCGGGTCGAACAGCCCGTCCGTCGCGCCCCAGGGCGGCAGGCAGCGGCCCAGCCGGGTGGCGGCGAGCAGCACCGCCCGGTAGCCGGCCACCCTGGCCTGGGAGGCCTCGGCGTCCAGTGGGTAGGCCTCGGGCCGGTCGGGCGGTGCCAGGTCGAGGCCGATCGCCGTGACCCCGCGGGCCGCCCACTGCCGGACGAGGTACGGGATCCGCTGCGGGCGCAGCATCGCGGCCACCACCTGGCCCGGGTGCAGGTCGCGCGCCGCGGTGCCGGTCGGCGGACGGACGCCGAGCAGCACGTCCGCGCGGTGCAGCAGTTCGGTCCGTCCGGTCACGGCGGCGCCGCCCGCGGCGCGGTACTCGGTGTCGTGGTGGCCGGCCAGGGCGCCGGCACCGGGCTCGACCAGGACCGTCGCGCCGAGGCGGTCGACGGCGGGTACCAGGTCGGGGACGAGGGCGACCCGGCGCTCGCCCGGCGCGGTCTCCCGGAGCACTCCTACCGTCGTGATCGCCATCGTCGCCTCCACGATCGACCCGCACGCCCAGTATGTCCCGTTTTTGCACTCGTCCCGTTTGCCCGCCCCCTCCGCGCGGTCGGATACTCGTGCGCGGGGCGCCACGCGGCACGGCGGAGGGAGCCGGGCATGGCCGGATCCAGGGGGTGGCAGTTCTGGGTGGACCGGGGCGGGACCTTCACCGACGTCGTCGCGCTGGCCCCGGACGGCCGCCTGCTCACACACAAGCTGCTCTCCCACGACCCGGCCCACCACCGGGACCCCGCCGTGGCCGGGATCCGGGCCCTGCTCCCGCCCGGCGCCCGCGTCGACTCCGTGCGGATGGGCACCACGGTCGCCACCAACGCCCTGCTGGAGCGCACCGGCGAGCCGACCGCGCTGGTCGTCACGCGCGGCTTCGCGGACGCCCTGCGGATCGGCTACCAGAACCGGCCGCACATCTTCGCCCGCGAGATCGTGCTGCCCGAGCCGCTGTACGCCCGGGTGGTCGAGGTGGACGAGCGGATCACCGCCGACGGCACGGTGCTGCGCCCGCCCGATCTCGACGGGCTCGCCGAGGAACTGCGCGGCTGCCTGCGCGACGGCATCCGCTCCGTCGCCGTGGCGTGCCTGCACAGCTACCTGCACCCCGCGCACGAGCGGGCGATCGGCCGGCTCGCCGGGCAACTCGGCTTCGCCCAGGTCTCGTTGTCCAGCGAGGTCAGCCCGCTGATGAAGCTGGTGCCGCGCGGGGACACCACGGTCGTGGACGCCTACCTCTCCCCCGGGCTGCGCCGCTACGTCCACCGGGTGGCCGACGAACTGGCGGACGTCCGGCTCATGTTCATGCAGTCCAACGGGGGCCTCGCCGAGGCCGGGCACTTCCGGGGCAAGGACGCGATCCTCTCCGGCCCGGCCGGCGGCATCGTCGGCATGGTGCGGATGTCCCGGCTGGCGGGGTTCGAGCGGGTGATCGGCTTCGACATGGGCGGCACGTCCACGGACGTGTCGCACTTCGCGGGCGAGTACGAGCGGGTGGTGACCACCCAGGTCGCCGGAGTGCGGCTGCGGGCGCCGATGCTGGCCATCCACACCGTCGCGGCGGGCGGCGGCTCCGTGCTGCGCTTCGACGGCGGACGGCTGCGGGTCGGGCCGGACTCGGCCGGCGCGGATCCCGGGCCCGCCTGCTACCGGCGCGGCGGCCCGCTCACCGTCACGGACGCCAACCTGCTCCTCGGGCGCATCCAGGCCGGGCACTTCCCGCACGTCTTCGGGCCGGGCGGCGACCAGCCCCTCGATGCGGAGCTGACGCAGCGTCAGTTCGCGGAACTGGCCGACCGGATCGGCGACCGGACACCCGAGGAGGTCGCCGAGGGCTTCCTGCGGATCGCGGTGGGCAACATCGCCAACGCGATCAAGCGGATCTCCGTCCAGCAGGGCCACGACGTCACCCGCTACGCCCTCACCACCTTCGGCGGTGCGGGCGGCCAGCACGCCTGCGCGGTCGCCGAGGCGCTGGGCATCCGGACCGTACTGGTCCCGCCGATGGCCGGCGTGCTGTCCGCCCTCGGCATCGGCCTGGCCGACACGACCGTCCTGCGCGAGCGGGCGGTCGAACGGCCGCTGGCGGACGAGGAGATGGCCGCCGTACGCGCGCTCGCCGACGAGCTCGCGGCGGCCGTCACCGCGGAACTGCTCGACCAGGGCACTGCGCCCGATCGCGTCCGCCTGACGTACCGGGCCCGGCTGCGCTACGAGCGCACCGATACCGCCATCGCCGTCCCGCTCGGCGAACCCGCCGCCATGGCGGCCGAGTTCGAGCAGCGGCACCGCGCCACGTACTCGTTCCTGATGGACCGCCCGGTCGTCGTCGAAGCCCTCGCGGTGGAGGGCACCGGGCTCTGCGACCAACCGGAGCTCGACACGCTGCCTCCCGTGTCCGAGGCCGAGCCGACCACCGTGCGGCTGTACACCGGCGGCGAATGGCGCCGGGTCCCGCTGCTGGAACGCGAGTCCGTGCGACCGGACGACACCGTCACCGGCCCCGCCGTGATCGCCGAGGCGAACGCCACCACCGTGGTGGACGACGGCTGGCGGGCGACGGTGACGTCGGCCGGCCACCTGCTGGTCGAGCAGGTACGGGCCCGCGCCGAGCCGTCCGTGGAGACCGCCGCCGACCCCGTCCTGCTGGAGGTCTTCAACAACCTCTTCATGGCGATCGCCCAACAGATGGGCGCCCGGCTGGAGTCCACCGCGCAGTCCGTCAACATCAAGGAGCGGCTCGACTTCTCCTGCGCCCTCTTCGACCCGGACGGCAACCTCGTCGCCAACGCCCCGCACATCCCCGTCCACCTCGGCTCGATGGGCACCACCGTCAAGGAGGTGCTCCGCCGCCGCGGCCCGCACCTGCGCCCCGGCGACGCCTACGCCGTCAACGACCCCTACCACGGCGGCACCCACCTGCCCGACATCACCGTGGTGACCCCGGTGTTCGACCCGTCCGGGCACGACGTCCTGTTCTTCGTCGCCTCCCGCGGGCACCACGCCGAGATCGGCGGCATCACCCCCGGCTCGATGCCCGCCGCCAGCCGCGAGATCCACGAGGAGGGCGTGCTCCTCGACAACTGGCCGCTCGTGACGGACGGGCGGCTGCGCGAGGCCGAGACCCTGCGGCTGCTCACCGGGGCGCCGTACCCGTCCCGCGACCCCGCCACCAACCTCGCCGACCTGCGGGCCCAGGTCGCCGCCAACCGCAAGGGCGTCGACGAGCTCAACGCGATGATCGACCAGTTCGGCCTGGACGTCGTCCAGGCCTACATGCGCCACGTCCAGGACAACGCCGAGCAGGCCGTGCGCCGGGCGATCGACGGCCTCTCCGACGGGGCCTACCGGTACGAGACCGACTCCGGCGCCGTGATCGCGGTCGAGGTCCGGGTCGACCGCGAACAGCGCAGCGCCGTCATCGACTTCACCGGCACCTCGCCCCAGCTCGACACCAACCTCAACGCCCCCTCCGCCGTCGTCACCGCCGCCGTCCTGTACGTCTTCCGCACCCTCGTCGCCGACGACATCCCGCTCAACGACGGCTGCCTGCGCCCGCTGCGGATCGTCGTGCCGCCCGGCTCGATGCTCGCGCCGCGGTACCCCGCAGCCATCGCGGCCGGCAACGTCGAGACCTCGCAGGCCATCACCGGCGCGCTCTACGCCGCGCTCGGCGTCCAGGCCGAGGGCTCCGGCACGATGAACAACCTCAGCTTCGGCAACGAGCACCACCAGTACTACGAGACCATCGCCTCCGGCTCCGGCGCCGGGCCCGGCTTCCACGGCGCCGACGTCGTGCAGACCCACATGACCAACTCCCGCCTCACCGACCCCGAGGTCCTGGAGTGGCGCCTGCCCGTCCTCGTCGAGGAGTTCGCCGTCCGCCCCGGCAGCGGCGGCGAAGGCCGCTGGCGGGGCGGCGACGGCGCCCTGCGCAGGCTGCGCTTCCGCGAGCCGATGACGGTCAGCATCCTGTCCGGCCACCGCCGGGTGCCCCCGTACGGCCTGGCCGGCGGCTCACCGGGAGCCCTCGGCGCCAACCGGATCCTGCGCGGGGACGGCACCGTGGCCGACCTGCCCGGCTGCGGCAGCGCCGACGTGGCGGCCGGGGACGCGCTGGAGATCCGCACGCCCGGCGGGGGCGGATACGGCAGCTGACGGTGGCAGTCCCCGTGGCCGGGCGGGTTCACGCCGGGAGCCGTCAGCCCGCCCGGTGCTCCTCCACGGCCCGCCGGACCTCGGCGACGGCTCGCGGCACCGCGTCGGCGACGGCCGGGCTCAGGCCCTCGCCGATCGAGAAGTCCGCGCCCTCCACCGCGACGATCAGCAGCTCGCGCGGCAGCTTGGCGAGCGCGGCGGCCAGGGCCACGGCGTGGCCGAGGCCCAGGCCGTGGGTGCCGGCCGCCGCCTCGTCGTCCGCGAGGGGGTCGGCGAGCAGGTGGTCGGCGTCGACGGTGACCCGGTGGATGCGGCCCGGCTCGCCCGGGTGGCTGTGCACCGCGTCGACCACGACGGCGAGGTCCGCGCCCTCCCACAGCTCCATCAGCCGGGTCGGCTCGCCGTCGCACAGGGTGATCCGGTCGGCTTCGAGGCCCCCCGCGGAGAGCTCCGCGAGGACGGCCACGGCGGCGCCGTCGTCGTGGCGGTACTCGTTGCCAACGCCGATGACGACGATGTTCTGGTCGTCCACGTCGGTCACCTCCGGTCCACGGTGAGGGTGAGGAAATGCGCCGCGCAGGAGATGCACGGGTCGTGGTTGCGGATCGCCTGCTCGCACTGGCGGGTCGGCTCCGCGTCGTCCAGGTGCGGGCGCGGCTGGACGACGGCCCGCAGGTCGGCCTCGATGGCGGTCTGGCTCTGCGCGGTCGGCGGGACGATCACGGCCCGCCGGACGAGCCCGTCCGCGTCGACGTCGTACCGGTGGTAGAGCAGCCCGCGCGGGGCCTCGGCGGCGCCGTACCCGGTGCCCGCGCGCGGCGGGACGGGGACGGCCGGGGCGGACGGTGGCGGGAACTCGAAGCCGGCGACCCAGCCGAGGGTGTCCTCGGCGTCCGTCCTGGCCTGGCGCAACACCGTTGCCAGGTGATCGAGTTCGGCGCGCGTGGGGAGCCGGTGGAAGCCGCCGATCCGGACGTCGACCAGGTGGATCGCCCGCCCGCCGAGGACCTCGACGATCTCGTTGCCGGCCTTCTCCAGCCGCAGGCCGCGCTGCAACAGGGCCGCGTCGGTGCGGGCGAGCGCCAGCGCGTCGGGCAGGCGCAGGAAGTCGGGGGCGTGCAGCAGGTAGACGTGCAGGGTGTGGCTCTCGGTCCACTCGCCGCAGTACACCAGCCTGCGCAGCTGCGCGAGTTGGCCGTCCACGACGACCCCGCAGGCGTCCTCGATCGCGTGGCAGGCGCTCATCTGGTACGCCACCGGGCAGATCCCGCAGATGCGGGCGGTCAGGTCGGGCGGCTCGGTGTACCGGCGACCGCGCAGCAGGGCCTCGAAGTAGCGCGGGGGCTCGTAGATTTCCAGCCGGACGGTCTCCACCTCGTCGTCGCGGACCGAGACGCGCAGCGCGCCCTCGCCCTCGACGCGAGCCAACGCCCCGGCGGTGAGGGTCCGTTGGGTGCGGTGGGTCATCCGCCGTCCTCCGTGGGTTGCCGGGCCGCCTGTGCGAAAGCGGGGGCCTCGGCGTTGAACGTACGGTAGAGGCCGGAGATGTCCGGGTCCGCCACGCCGTCGCGGCGCAGCAGCGGCAGCATCGCACGGGTGTTGGGCGTCTCCATGGGACCGTAGCAGCCGTAGCAGCCGCGTCCGTACGCCGGGCAGAGCGCGCCGCAGCCGGCGGGCGGCGTCTGCCAGGCCGTGCCGTACGGGCCGCGGGTGCCGATCCAGTCGCCGCGCTCGGCGCGGCACAGCGCCTCGCTGACCTTTCCGACCTGCGCCAGGTCGTAGGCCGAGCCGTCCTGGAGGCCGGGGCCGGTGCCCATCGAGACGCAGAAGCAGACCCCGCCGGGCTCGGTGCACTCCGCGACGACGATGAACGCGGCGGCGCGCCTCGGCCCGTAGACCGGGTCGGCGTAGGCGCCGCCGGTGAGCACCCGGTCCTGGACGGCGATCGCGCGCAGGTCGCAGGGCCGCATGCCGAGGAAGGCGTAGCGCGGGGGCGGATCGTCGTCCTCACGGACGGTGACGGTGCCGTCCTCGGCCCGGTCGGCCTGCCAGAGCCGGGCCCGGGGCGGGTGCGGGAAGGTCTTCCAGGACTGTGGCCCGGCGGAGTGCGCGAAGGCCGCCCGGTCGTCGCGCCGGCGCAGCCGGTAGGTGCCCGCCTCGGTCCCGACGCCCCAGCCGTACGGCAGCTCGTCCGCCGAGGCCGGCTCGGCGAGGACGATGGCGCCGTCCCGGACGGTGGGCCCGATCACGGTGGGCCCGCGCTGCCGGAAGGCGTCGACGAGGACGGCGAGGCCTTCCTCGTCCAGTTCGGCGAGTGCTGCGGTGGTGTCCATGGGGTGGCCCTCCGGCCGGCCTCCGGCACCGCCCCGGGATGGGCGGCCCGTGTCCTTCCACTGTCGGCCGCTTCCCGGTGTTCCGCATGGGCCGGTCGGCCCCGCCGGCCGGCCATCGGGGCCCACCGGCCTGCGGGTCCGGCCCGACCGGCCCTCCCGGCCGGGTGCCACGACGTGGACGCTGAAGGTGGTCAAGAGCTCCGCACAGAAGGAGGTCAAGAGCTCCGCACAGAGCCGGTGGCGGCGCCGGCCGGGCCGAGAGGAGTCCGCGATGAACGGCTTCGAAACCCGCCGCCCCGTGATCGTGGGCGTCGACCGCTCCGAGGCGAGCCGTTGGGCCGTGCGCTGGGCGGCGGACGAGGCCGGGTGGCGGGGTCTACCGCTGCACCTGCTGCACGCCCAGGATTGGCCGACAGGCGAGCCCGCGCAGGATCCGAGCCGCTGGGTGATCGGCCTCCGGGCCGCCGGCGACGCGCTGCTGGACACCGCCCGGCTGCTGGCCGGCGAACAGCACCCCGGTCTGGAGATCACGACCAGGCTGACCGAGGGCCGGCCGGTCCGGGTGCTGCGCGAGGCAGCTGACGAGGCCGCGCAGCTGGTGCTCGGCATCCGCCGGCTCACCGAGGCGCGCTCGGCGCTGCCGATCGGTTCCAAGGGCGCGTCCCTGGTCGGCCACCTGCGCTGCCCGATCACGCTCGTCCCCGAGCCGCCCGAGGGCCTCTCCGGGCCCGGCGCCGTCGTGGTCGGGGTGGACGGCTCGGAGTCCTCCCGGGCCGCGGTCGCCTTCGCCTTCGAGGAGGCCGCGATCGCCGGGGTCGACATCCAGGCCGTGGAGGTCCGGCGCCCGGCCGGGGCCGACCGGCCCGACCCGATCGAGGAGTCCCTGATGGACCTGTCGGCGTCGCTGGCCGGGTGGGAGGAGAAGTACCCGGACGTCCGGGTCCGGCGCGAGGTGCTCACCGGCTCACCCGCCCCCATGCTGGCGGCCGTCGCGACGCGCGCCCGCTGCCTGGTCATCGGCAGCCGGGGCCTCGGCGGCTTCCGCGGCCTGCTGTTCGGCTCCACCGGACGGGCCCTGGTGCACCGCTGCACGGTGCCGCTGGTGATCGTTCCGAACGGCACCCCGGCCTGAACACGGAGGTCGTGATGAAGACCACGAACGAAGACCGGGCGCCCACCCGCCCGGCCGACCCCGGCGACCTCGGCCGCCGGGTCGCCCACCGCCGCGCGCAACTCGGCCTCACCCGGGCGCAGACGGCGGAACGCGGCGGCCTGGACGCGGGGTTCGTCGCCTACCTGGAGACGCATGCCGTCCCGGTCGGCGTCGACAGCCTCACCCGGCTCGCCGACGCGCTCGACACCACGGTCGGCTGCCTGCTCGGCGGCGGCCACGACGTGCCGTCCGGGCGGGCCCGCGCCAACGCCCGCGTGCTCCTGGAGGAGTTGGACCCGGCCGCCTGCTGGGCCAAGCTCGCCCCGGGCGGCGTCGGCCGGGTGGTGTTCACGAGACCGCACGGCCTGGTGGCCCTGCCCGTCAACTACCAGGTGCTCGACGCCACCATCCTCTACCGCACCACCTCGGACAGCGACCTCGCCGAGACCACCGGCCAGGAGGTCGCCTTCGAGGTCGACCAGCTCGACGAGGTGTTCGCCACCGGCTGGAGCGTGCTCGTGAACGGCACCGCCGCGACCGTCACCGGCGAGGACGTCGTGCACTGGTTCGAGCAGCACGCCGATCCCCACCCGTGGGCGGGCGGCGGCGACCGGAACACCTGGGTCCGCATCCGGCCCACGGGGATCACCGGCCGGATCATCCGCCCCGAAGGCCCCCCGATCGTGGGGTCCGAGTAGGAGGGGAACGGAGTCGGCCTTCGGCCTCCGCTTGGCGGGAAGGCTCGTCGGGGCCGGTCCGGGCGCAGGCGTGTGACGGTGGTGACGGGCGATGGGGTGGATCCACGCGAGGAGGGCGAGGACGAGGGTGATGCGGTGGGGGGGGTGGTGTCAGGCCGCATGGGTACTGGCCGGGAGGTCGAGTTCGGCCCAGATCGTCTTGCCGTTGAGGTGGCGCGGGCTCGTTCCCAACGATCGGCGAGCGCGTCGACGAGCGTGAGGCCGCGCCCGGACTGGGAGTTGGGGAGGAGTCCGGCCGGGAGGACCGGGAGGCGGTCGCCCCGGCAGCAGCCACAGCGACAACGAGTGCGTCGAGGTCACCGAGACCGCCGCCGCCACCCTCGTCCGCGACTCCAAGGACACGGTCGGCCCTCACCTCACCTTCTCCCCCGCCGCCCGGCACGCCTTCGTCCACTCGGTGAGGCTCGGGCGAGGATCCGCCAACTCCTCACGGAGATACGGCCCGGTCTGCGTGGGCCGACATGCCGCGCATCGGCGTAATGAGCCGCTCCGACGGCTTCCCAGGTCACTTTGTACGAGGCGGTGACCAGCACTTGTGGCAGGAACGAGGTGGCGAACCGGGTCATGGATGAGGAGAGCGTGGACCGGTCGGAGGGTTTCGGCGAACGGCTGCTCGGCGTGCTGCTGGATCGGGCGCGGCTGACGCCACCGCAGCTGATCGCCCCACTGATCGCGGAGGAGGTGGCCGGGATCGGCGGCCGCGACGTCTCCATTTTGCTCCAGGACTACGCGCAGGAGCTGCTGGTGCCGCTGCCGGGCACGAAGCTGCACGTCGGCCAGCCCGAGCCGATGGCGGACTCCCACGCCGGCCGGGCCTTCCTGAGCGAGGACGTCGTCGAGGTGCCGCAGGCCCATGGCGTCCGGATGTACCTGCCGCTGCTGGACGGCAGCGACCAGGTCGGTGTGATGGCCCTGACCCTGGACGCCGTCGGCAACGACGACCGGCGCCTGCTGCGCCGGCTCGCTGCGCTGGTGGCCGAGATGCTCGTCACCAAGAACGCCTACACCGACCAGTTCTTCCAGGCCCGGCGCCGGGAGCCGATGAGCGTGTCCGCGGAGATCCAGTGGAGCCTGCTGCCGCCGCTGACGATGTCCGCGCCGCAGGTCGCGGTGGCCGGCATCCTGGAACCCGCCTACCGCGTCGCCGGCGACAGCTTCGACTACGCCCTCAACGACAACATCCTGCACGCGGCCGTGATCGACGCGATGGGCCACGCCTTGGACGCCGCCGCGATGGCGACCGTCGCCATCGGCGCCTACCGGCATGCCCGGCGCGTGTTCATCAGCCTGCCCGAGAAGTACGCGTTCATGGACGATGCCATTTCCCGGCAGTTCGGTCCCGACCACTTCGTCACGGCGCAGCTGATGCACCTGAACATCGCCACCGGTGAGATGGAGCTGGTCAACGCGGGCCACCCCGCGCCGCTGCTGATCCGCGACGGCAAGGTCGTGCGGCAGTTGGAGAGCGCGACGACGCTGCCCGTCGGCTTCGGCGGTGAGGAGCCCCGGATCAAGGAGCACACGCTCCAGCGGGGCGACCGGGTGCTGTGCTACACCGACGGCATCATCGAAGAGCACGTCGCCGGCGGGGAGCCGTTCGGTGAGGAACGCCTCATCCGCTGTATCAACCGTCTCGGGGAAGAGCCGTCAGGGGGGATGCGGGCAGATCTGCGCCGGCTCTCCCACACGCTGAAGAGGGAACGAGGCGGGCGCACCAGCGACGACGCCACCCTCTTCATGATCGAATGGCACGGGGGCGCCGTCGACCATCTCGCGGTTCCTGACTGAACGCCTCGACGCCGACCGAATCCGAACCGGACAGCACCGCCCGCGCGGACGAACGCCCCCTCCACGCTTGGCCAGCCGACCCTCCCGAGGGGGAGCGTTCGATACACGATCCGCAGTCGAAGTACCAACTCCGGTTCGACAAACGAGCCTTGAACGATGAACACCGAGCTGACATGGTTCAGGAGCAGCCACAGCAGCAACGAGGGCAGCACCTGCGGATCACGTGTTCTAGGCTCTCGGGATGGCCAACGAGCTTCTTCGCCTTGCAGTCCTGGGTTCCGCGACGCCGTATCCGAGCGCGGACAACCCGTGTTCCGGCTACCTGGTGTCCAGCGGGGACACGCACCTGTGGATGGACGCGGGCAGTGGGACGCTGGGCCCCCTGCAACGTCACGCCCGGCTGGACGAGCTGGACGCGATCTGGATCTCGCACCTGCACGCCGATCACAGCGCGGATCTGCTCACCGCTTACTACGGCGCCCTGTATTCGGAGGTCCGTCTCGCCGCGCCGATCCCTCTCTACGGTCCGCCGGGTATCACCGACCGGCTGGCGGACTTCCTCACCAACACGTCCGTCCGCAGCCCGATCGAATCCGCCTTCGCGGTCACCGAGTTGCATGACGGCCATCAGGTGAGCGTCGGCCCGCTCCGACTGACCAGCCGGGCAGTGGCGCACGGCATCCCGGCCTTCGCCCTGCGCGTCGAGGCTTCGGGTCGATCGCTGGTCTACTCCGGAGACACCGCCCCCTGCGCCAGCCTGACGCAACTGGCCGACGGATGCGACACACTGCTGTGCGAGGCCGAGAGCGCGCAGGCTCCCGCCGAGGGTGAACAGGTGCATCACACCCCCGAGGATGCCGGCGAGACGGCCGCCGCGGCCCGGGCGGGCCGGCTGATCGTCACCCATGTCGGCCGGTTCCTCACGCCACAGCAGGCGGTGGCCCGCGCCTCGACGCGCTTCGACGGCCCCATCGACCACGCCGCCCCCGGATCGACCTTCGAGATCGGGCAGGCGACCGGCGCACCTGGACGTTCGACGAGCTGACCTCGTCCGAAGCGTGCTCCACCGCGAACGAGTGGAACGAGGCGGACCGAATCAATGACGTTCAGTCAGATTTCCGCCGGCACGGCCCGCGCGCCTCCCGTGTACGGGCCGCCGACTACCCCTCCGTCTGGTCGAGCACGTCCTCGACGGGCCGACGCGGGGTGGCCGATCCGGGCGGGCCGTAGCCGACGCGCAGGACCAGCTGCGCGTGGGCCGGGCCGTCGGCAGGGTCGCGCAGGCGCCAGCGGGTGTCGGGGATCTCGACTGCCTGGTGCAGGACGGACGCACGCACGCCGTGAAGAGTGGCGATCAGCCACACGCGCTCCAGCGCCTGGCCGGTCCGCATCCAGTCGGCCTGGTGGTCGAAGTGCGTGGTGAGCATGGCCAGTTGCGGCAGTGCCTCGAAGCGCTCCGCCGGGGTGGCGTGGCGCGGCGGGTGGCCGGTGAAGCCGCGCATCGGGACGCGGGCGTCACGGTCGTGCGAGCCGAGGGCTTCGAGCGGGATGCCGTCGCAGGACGGCTCCAGCCGCAGCCAGCGGCGGGTCTCGGCCTCGCGGGTGACGTCGGCGGCGATGCGCGCCTCGGCTTCGGAAGTGAGCGAGAGCACGCGGCGCACCCCGGCCTCCTCCAGCATGGTGAGCGTGACGCCCTCCGCCTGGGCCGCCGTGATGAACTCGGCGACGAGCGCCTCCGGGACGTCCCGGTTGGCGAACGGCTGGCGGCTGGAGTGGCGCCCGGCGATGGCCGGGTAGAGGTCCTCCCCGAACGGTCGCGGGGATCGCGCCGGTGCGGACAGGTCGAGCACGGCCCGCGGCTGTGTGTCCTCGCCGGACGGCTGCAGCCGGACGGCGGCGTCGCGGCCCAGGTGGGCGGCGGCCACGCGCAGGTTGAAGAGGGCGGCGCCGATCGAGATGTGCAGCGCCCTGCCGTCGGGGTCGGCGGCCCGAACGGCCCGGCCGAGGTCCGCGTGGACCTCCAGGCCGCGCAGGTCGGACGTCGGGCGGAAGCGCCAGGGCTGGCTGTTGTGCAGCGACGGCGCCATGCCGCCGGCTTCGGCCAGCAGGTACAGGTCGGCGGTGGTGAGGGCGGTTTCGGTGGTCATGGTGGCTCACTCCCTGCCGACGAGGGCTCCGGTGCTATCGATCATCCGGCGCACCGGGGCCGGACGCGAGGGCCCAACGACCCTGTCTCCACGTGCCAAGCGGGCACGGCGTCCCCGCCGGCCCTGCCGGTGGGGCCCTGTGGCGGGCCGAACGGCCCTGCCGCCCGACGCCCGGTGGCGGTGCGATGGACGCAGAGGCCCGGTGCACCGTGCCGGGCCCTGAGCCCCGGAGGCACGGCCGTGCTGACCGACGACACCCGCACCACCACCCAGCAGCTGCTGCACACCGCCGGCGGGCGGACGATCGCGGTGTCCCGCTTCGCCCCGGAGGCGCTGCCGGACACCGGCCGTGTCATCCTCGACACGGACTGCGAGCCGTACGACACGGACGAGGTCTGGGCCTCGCTCACCCCGGCGGAAGCCAGGCGGCTGGCCGGAATGCTGCTGCGCCAGGCCGCCGCGGTCGAACGCCCGCACGCGCTGCGCCCGGGGCGGATCGAGGTGGATCCGGTGGCGGGAGACCTGTACGCCATCGACCTCCGCTCGCACGCCCTGGCCGTCGACCAGCCCCTCCAGTCCGGTGGCGGCGACGCGGCACCGACCCCGGTCGAGCTGTGCGCCTCCGCACTGGCCTCCTGCACGGCCCACTACGCCGGCGGCTACCTCGACCGGCACGGGCTCGGCCGCGCCGGGCTCCACGTCACGGCCGACTACACCATGGCCGAGGACCGCCCGGCCCGGATCGCCTCGGTGTCCGTCGAGATCACCGTCCCCGGCCTGCCGCCCGAGCGGGCACCCGGCCTGCTCGCGGTCGTCCACCACTGCACGGTGAAGAACACGCTCGACAACCCGCCCGCCGTCACGGTCTCGCTGAACGGCGGCGGCTCCGGGGAAGGCCCCTCGTCATGAAGGCCGCGGACCTCATGACCGCTCCGCCGGTCACCGTCGACCTCGGCGCGACCGCCTTCGAGGCCGCGCGGCGGATGGAGCAGGAGGCGGTCGGCTGCGTCCTCGTCACCCTGGACGGCCGGCTCTGCGGCATCCTCACCGACCGTGACCTGACCCTGCGCGCCCTGGCGCACGGGTCCGGGCCCGGACAGCCGGTCGCGGACCTCATGACCACCCCGGTCACCACCGTCGACGTCGGCGACGACCTCGACACCGTGTACCGCACCTTCCGCAGCTCCGACGTCCGCCGACTCCCGGTCCTCGACCAGGGCCGCCCGGTCGGCATGCTCACCGTCGACGACCTGCTGCGCGACGTCGTCCAGCGGCTCTTCGACCTGCTCGTCCCGGTCTCCCGCAGCGCGCTGCCCGAGACCGCGGCCTGAGCACACCAGGAAAAGACCGTCCCACAGGAGGACATCATGGCCGGCGACCTGCTCAGAAGATTCCCCTTCGGCTACCGGTGGCCCTCGCTGCCGGACCTCTTCGAGGACTTCCCCGCCGATTTCCGGATACCGGTCGGCGAGCACGTGATCCGCATCGAGGAGTCCGAGAGCGACGGCGTCTACCAGCTCAGGGCCGAGCTCCCCGGTGTCGACCCGGACAAGGACATCACGATCAGCGTCGCCGACGGCGTCCTGACCGTCCAGGCCGAGCGCAGCGAGGAGAAGAAGGACAAGCAGCGCTCCGAGTTCCGCTACGGCTCGTTCACCCGCAGCGTCCGGCTGCCCGCCGGTGTCCGCGAGGAGGACGTCACCGCCGCCTACGACCAGGGCGTGCTGACCGTCCGCGCGCCGATCGGCGAGGAGAAGAAGACCGCCCGCAAGATCCAGATCACGCAAGGCGGTTGATCCCGTGACGGGTCCGGGGCACCACCCCGGACCCGGCCCGACCCGGGAGGCCCGGAATGCACACGCACACCACGACGCCGATGCGCACCAAGCGGTGGTCCCTGCGCCTCGACCTCTTCGAGGAGGGCGACACCACCAAGGTCCACGCCGTCCTCGACACCGGCGACAACGTCCTGGAGACCCGCACCACCGCCCGCCGCAACCCCCACGACCCCCCGGTCCCCGAAATCGGCGACGAGTACGCCGCCGCCCGAGCCCTCATCGACCTCGGCCACCAGCTCCTGCGCGCCGGCCTCTCCGACTCCGCCGCCAACGCCCCCGCCGACGCAGGCTGACCGGCCGAGGCGGCCCCAACCCACCGCAGCGGCGCCGCCGTTCGCCGCCCGGCCGTGGTCAGTCTCCCCAACCCACCCGGGCGGTCAGGTCGTACCAGTCGGGCAGCGCGCCGGGCGGCAGGTGGCGGCGCAGATCGCCGACCACGGCGGCTTCGGCTCCCCGTCACCCTGCGCCACCACTTCACCCGGCACACCGACACGTCCCCCAGGCCTACCGCACCGCCTTCCGGGCCTGCGCCCGGCCGTGACAGCCCGGCGCGGGCAGTGCGGCGCGGGCAGTCCGGTCACCCGCCGATGATCGTGCGCGCCCACCCGGCGCGACGGACATGCCGACGCCGCACTGCCGGAGCACCATGAAAGGGCAGCGGACGCGCCCGCTCCCCCGAAACGGCCGAACCGGGCGCCCGCACCCTCAGGCCGCGCGTTGGAGGTTCCCGTGGTCACCGAGAACATCACCCCCGGACCGGAGTCCGCCGGTCCGATCGTCGTCGGCACGGACAGCTCGGAGTCCGCCCGCCGGGCCCTGCTCTTCGCCCTGCAGGAGGCACAGCTGCGGGGCGTCGGCGTGCGCGCCGTCTGCGCCTACGGCTCCGCCCACGCCGGACCGGAGGACCTGGCCACGCCCGCCTGGCCCCGCACGACGGGCGAAATGCCGACGCACCTGCACGAGATCGTCGAGCGCGACGTGACGGACTCCGTCGAGGAACTGCTGCAGCAGGTCGGCGAGCCCGCCGTCGAGGTCGAGGTCCGCTGCGAGCGCGGCCGGCCCGCCAAGGTCCTGCTGGACGCGTGCGAGGACGCGAGCCTGCTCGTGGTGGGCACCCGCGGCGCCGGCTTCTGGGGCCGCCTCGCGCTCGGCTCGACCAGTACGGAGATCGTCCACCACGCCCACGTCCCGGTCGTCGTCGTGCCGCTCGAACCACCCGCCGCGGCCGTGTGAGGCGAGGTCACCGCCGCGGCACCGGCCACCGGTGGCATTCGGGCCCGACGGCCCGGAGCCGGTGCGGCGGTGGCCGCCGAGGGCCCCGTGCCGGCGGGTTCACGCGCTCGGCAGTGGGAAGTTCATCCGCATCACCGCATCGAAGGCGGCGTCCGGCAGCAGCCGCTTGGCCAGCATCGTTCCGCGTGCCATCGCCCCGATCGCGTACCGCGCCCGCGGCCTGCGGACGGTCGCCGCGCGGACGATCACCCTGGTCGCCGTCTCGGCCGGTACCGCGCCGTTGCGGCGGCGAAAGGCCTTGTTGGCGTACATGTCGGCGAGCTCGGCGCGGAACCGCCCGTACGGGTCGGCGGGGTCGGCCTCGGCCCGCATCGTGCCGACCGCGGTGTCGGCGAACTCGGTGATCGTGGGCCCGGGTTGGACCACCACGACCTTGATGCCGAACGGCGCGACCTCCAGCCGCAACGAGTCGCTGATCGCCTCCACCGCGTGCTTGCTCGCATGGTAGAACGCACCGCCGGGCGGGGAGAAACGCCCGCCCATGGAGGACAGGTTGACGATCCGCCCGTGCCCGGCACGCCGCATCCCGGGGAGCACCAGCTGGGTCATCCGGACCAGCCCGAAGACGTTGGTGTCGAACTGCGCCCGCACCTCGCCGGGCGGGGCGGACTCCACCGGCAGGTGCAGGCCGTACGCGGCATTGTTGACCAGTATGTCGACGCCGCCGTGCTCCTCCTCGATCCGGGCCACGGCGGCGGCCATGGACGCCTCGTCGGTGACGTCCAGCGCCAGGGTGGTCAGGCCTTCGAGGGCCAGCTCGGCGAGCGTCTCCGGCCGGCGGGCGGTGGCGTAGACGCGGTGGCCCAGCCGGTGCAGGGCGAGCGCAGTGCGCTGGCCCATGCCGGAGGAACACCCGGTGATCAGGACGGTCTTGGCGGTGTTCATCAGCCGGCCTTTCGGTGCAGGAGGTCCCAGACGGCTTCTTCCGCCTGGGCGAGGGCCTCGCGGGAGAGCCGGGCGAGACCGCCGGGGCGCTGCTGCTTCAGCAGCCCGGTGAACGCGCCGACGGCCATCGCGACCAGCAGTTCGGGGTCTCCGGCGCGGATCTCGCCGGCCCGCTGGCCGCGTTCGATGAAGTCCTTGGCCAACGCGTCGATCTGCGCGGCCAGAGCCTGGCTCTCGGGAGCCAGGAAGGTGTCGTGCTGCTGGTGCTCCAGGAAGACGAACGCGTCCAGGTGGTCGGTCGCGTACCGGGTGAAGCCGCGCCAGAACCGGCCGAACTCCTCGCGGGTGTCCACCGCCGGGCCGCCCTCGGCGAACGCCTCGGCCAGCCGGCCCAGCAGCGCCCGCTTGGCGTGCTGGAAGGCGGCATTGCCCAGCGCCTCCTTGCTCGGGAAGTAGCGGTAGATGCTGCCCACCCCCACCCCGGCTCGCTGCGCCACGGCGGGCATCTGGGTGCCCTCGTAAGTGCGCTCGGCGAACAGTGCGACGGCGGCGTCGAGCAGCCGTTGGGCAAGGTCGGGTTTGTTGGACGGAGTCACGGAATGAATGTTCATTCCGCCCCTTGGGTGCTGTCAAGCGCTGGGCGCCGGGAAGGAACCGCGGTCGTGGCGCCCGTCGTGCACGCCGCCCGCCGAGATCACCGCGCTCCAAGCGACGGCTAACCACGCAGGTGCGGTGGATGAGCCGGGTGCGGCGCACGACCGCTACGGCGGCCTCCGGCCGGGGAACGCATTTCCCGCAGGGCCGCCCCGTCCGCTTTCCCACCCTCCCTTTTGAACCGGATCAGTGCTCATTCCGTGAGGGTGACGACAGGGCGGCCATCGATCGTCGACGAACGTTGACGCTGTGTCAGGCGTCTCAATCACCGCGTTGCGGCGCCATGTCAAGAATGTGCTAGTAATACGAACAATGACGCCCCTCGGGGAGGCGGGGAACCCGGGCCACGCATCGGAAATGGCGGTCCAGGGCCCTCACCGGGACGTTTGGGTGTCACGCACGAGGGGACTGCAGTCCATGATCCATCCCGTCCGGTTCTTCCTGCTGGGCACCATGCGGGCGCAGTACGGGGACGAGGGACTACCGGTCGGATCGCCCCTGCAGCAGGCGATGATGGCCACGCTGCTGCTGCGCGACGGCCGCGGGGCCAGCGCCGGCGAGCTCATCGAGGCGCTCTGGGGCGACGAGGCCCCGATCAGCGCGTCCGCCATGCTGCGCACCTACGCCTGGCGGTGGCGCAAGGCCCTGGAGCACGACCACGACGCCCCGGCGATCCTCACCTCGGTGGGCGACGGCTACCGCACCGTCGTACCGGCCGACGCCGTGGACGCGCTGCACATGGAGAAACTGGCAGCGGCGGCGATCGGCGCGGCCCGCGCCGGCGAGGACCCCGCACAGGCGCGCGGGCTGTTCGCGGAGGCACTGGAGTTGTGGGGCGGCGAGCCACTGACCGGGGTGCCCGGGCCGTTCGCCGAGCAGCAGCGCACCAGGCTCGGTGAACTGCGGATCAGCCTGCTGGAGGAGCGCTGCGGCCTGGACCTGGAGCTGGGCGACACCGCCCTGGCCATCCCGGTGCTGCGCGACCTCACCGCCGAACACCCGCTGCGCGAGCGGCCGTACACACTGCTGATGCGGGCGCTCTACCAAGGCGGCCGCCAGGCCGACGCACTGGCCCTCTTCGACCGGGCCCGCCGGCTGCTCGCCGAGGAGCTGGGCGTCGACCCCGGACCGGAGCTGCGCGAGACCCACCAGCGGATCCTGCGCAACGACCCGGCCCTCCTGGGTACCGCCGCCGGCACCGTCGCCACGCACCACGCGCCGACCCGGCAGCCGACCCTGGTACCGGCCCAACTTCCCGCCGACACCGTCGACTTCACCGGCCGCCAGGTCGAACTCGACGCGCTGCACACGGCACTCGCCGCGGCGGTGCGGGAGCCGGCCGGGGACGCCGTGCTGCCCATCGCGGCGGTCTCCGGGATGGGCGGGGTGGGCAAGACGGCGCTGGCCCTGCGGGTCGCCCACCGGCTGCGCCCCGGCTTCCCCGACGGCCAGCTGTACGCGGACCTGCGCGGCGACCAGGACGCGCCGGCCGACCCGAACGTGCTGCTGGCCAGCTTCCTGACCGCCCTCGGCGTCGCACCGGGCGCCGTACCGGAGTCGATGGAGGACCGGGCCCGGCTCTTCCGCTCACTGCTGGACGTCCGCCGGGTGCTGGTCCTGCTCGACAACGCCAGGGACGCCGCCCAGGTCCGTCCGCTGCTGCCCGGCTCGGCCCGGTGCGCCGTCCTGGTGACCGGCCGCGCCCGGCTGTTCGGCCTGGCCACCGCCGTCCAGGTCGACCTGGACGTGTTCAGCGTGGACGAGGCGCGCGACCTGCTGGCCCGCACGGCCGGCGCCGAGCGGGTCGCGGCCGACCTGGCGGCGGCCGGCGAGCTGATCCGCCACTGCGGCCGGCTCCCGCTGGCCGTGCGGATCGTGGCGGCCCGGCTGGCCTCGCGCCCGGCCTGGACGGTGGCCCGACTGGCCGACCGGCTGGCCGCGGAACGGGACCGGATGGCCGAGCTGCGCCTGGGCGACCTGGCCGTGGCGGGCGCCTTCGAGTGGGGCTACCGCCAGTTGACGGCGGAGCAGGCCGACGCGTTCCGGGTGGTCGCGGCGGTCTGCCGACCGGACATCGGCGTACCGGCGGCGGCCGCCGTCCTGGGGGTCGCGCAGCGCCGGGCCGAGGACCTGCTGGAGTCGCTGGTCGACGCGGGCATGCTCACCGCCCCACGGCCCGGCCGCTACCGCTACCACGAGCTGCTGCGGGTCTTCGCGCTGCAGATCGGCGGACCGGACGGCGCCGAGGAGCACTCCACGGCCCTGCGCCGCCACATGCGCTTCCTTCTCTCGGGCGCGACCGCCGCCTTCCAGCAGCTGGTGCCCGGCGATCCGATCGGGACCGCGCTCATCCCCGGGCTCACCCCGGGCCTGGCCTTCGAGGACGCCCACGCGGCCGCCGACTGGGTGGCCGCGGAGTTCGAGGCGGCGATCACCTCGGTCCTGGCGACGGCCGACGAGGCGGCATCGGTCGAGGACGTACGCGTCGCCGCCGACCTGCTGGTCGCGCTCAGCCCGTTCGACGCCGACCCGCGCTACGAACGCCTCACCGGCGCCGCGGCGGCGGTCGCCGCAGCGGCCGACACGCTCGGCGACCAGCGCTCGCTGGGCCGCGCCGAGTTCATCCGCGGCAACCTCGCCGTCCAGACGGCCAGACTGGACGAGGCCGCCGAACACAGCAGACGCGCGGCCGACGCCTGCCGGGCCGGCGGCGACGTGGTGGTGCTGCAGCAGGCACTGAACGACCTCGGCGTGCTCGCCCAGTTCCAGCACCGCTACCAGGAGGCGGTGCGCCTCTACGACGAGGCGAACTCGCTGGCACGGGCGCTGGGCCACCGCGCCGGGCAGACCGCGACCGCGCTCAACTCCGCGCTCGCCCAGGTCCGGGACGGCCGGCCCGCCGAGGCCGCCGCCGCCTGCCGCAGGCTGCTGCCGGGCCTGACCGACGCGGAGGAGTGGACCGGCCTGTCCTACGCCCTCTACGTGCTCGGCCTGGCCTCGCACGAGCTCGGCGAACACCGGCAGGCCGTCACGGCACTGGAGGAGTGCCTGCGGATCTGCCGGGCCGCGGGGATCCCACTGCGCGAGGCGCAGGCCCGCTACCGCCTGGCCGACACGCTGCGCCTGCTGGACCGTCACGAGGAGGCCCTCGAACAGGCGCGGCAGGCGCTGGACGACTGCCGGGAGCTCTCCGCCGAGCGGGACCTTGGTCACGCCCTGGTGATCACCGCCAGGACGCTCGACGACCTCGGCCGCACCGACGAGGCCCTCGACCACCTGCGTGCCGCGGAGGAGCTGTTCGACCGGCTCGGACTGCCCGACGCCGAGCACGTACGGCAGTTGCTAGCCCGGCTGGACGGCTCGGCCGGCGCACCCGACACACCCGCGACGGTCGGCTACGTGATCGGCGTCGCGTAACCCGCCGGGGCCGGACGGCGACCCCGGCGGGCAGTGACCCGCCGGGGTCAGGAACCGGTGTTGTTCCAGACCTTCATGTCGCTGGTCCTCCTCGCTGCTCCCGCGCGGCTTTCCGTGGTGTGTCCGCACGTTCCCCTCGCAGTGGCCGCATGCACGGCACTGCTTGCGGCCACAGCCTCCCAGCCCCCGATATCCGCTCGATATCCGGCGCTCTTCGCCGCACCGCAGCCCACCGCGGAGACCGGCCCGGCCCCCGTATACGGCGCGCGGATCCCACGGTGATCGGCCCGGGGCAAGCTCGTTCCTCCGCGGCCAAGCAGAAACGGAGTACGGGTTTGAGCACGGTTCTCGTCAAGCGCCCGCCCCGCGCCGACGGCCCCCCGCTCCCCGAGGGGCAGATCGAACTGGCCGAACCCCCGGTGCTGGGCGAGCCGGCCACCCCCGACCTCGGCTCCGCCCTGATGTACCTGCCGATGGGCCTGGGCGCGGGTGCCATGGTGCTGATGTTCTCCATGCGCGGCGGCGGTGCGTCGACCTACATGATGTCCGGGATGATGGGCGTGGCGATGGTCAGCATGACGCTGACCCAGATCGGCCGCCCGGGCGCCGAGCGCCGGCGCCGCATGCGCGCCGAACGCCGCGACTACCTCCGGTACCTGGCGCAGAAGCGCGTCCAGGCCCGGCAGGCCGCGGCGGAGCAGCGCGCCGCCCTGCTGTGGGACCACCCGGATCCCGCGGAGCTTTGGGCGCTGGCCCGCGGCACCCGGCTGTGGGAGCGGCGCCCCGGGCACGAGGACTTCACGCGGGTGCGGATCGGGCTTGGTGCGCGTCGTGCGGCCCTGGAGTTCCTGCCGCCGCGCACCAAGCCGGTGGAGGACCTGGAACCGCTGTGCGCCGTCTCGCTGCGTCGTTTCACGCATGCCCACCAGAGCGTTCCCGGGCTGCCGGTCCCGGTGGGTCTGCGCCGCTTCACCAGCGTGGAGTTCGCCGGCCGGGCCGAGGAGGCGCTCGGCCTCGCCCGGGCGATCGTCGGACAGTTGGCGGTGCTGCACTCCCCCGACGAGCTGCGGGTGGCGTTCCTCGGCGACGCCGGAGCCCGCGAGCAGTGGGACTGGCTCAAGTGGCTGCCGCACAACGCCCACCCCGGCGAGGAGGACGCCGCCGGTCCGGCACGCCTGGCGGCCGAGGACGCCGAGAGCCTGCTGGACCTGCTCGGCCAGGAGGTCCGCGACCGTCCCGAGCACGACCCGGCGGCCTCGCCCAGCGTCGCGGAGCCGTTCGTGGTGATCGTGGCCCAGGGCGTGCGGATCCCCGCCAACTCCCGTCTGTCGGGCGGCGGTCTGCGCAACGTCGTGCTGCTCGACGTCACCGGCACGATGCCGGGCGGCCCCAAGGTGCTGCGGCTGACCGCGCACGACGGGAAGGTCGGGTTCGCCTCCGGCGAGGACACCGTCTCCGCCGACGCCGACGCGCTCAGTGCCACCGCGGCCGAGGCGCTGGCCCGCTCGCTGGCGCCGATGCGCACGAGCGGCAGCGTGGACCTCGCCGACCGACCGCTCGAATCGGACCTCGACCTCGTCACCCTGCTGGGCCTGCGCGACCCGCACACCTTCGACGTGGCCGCCAAGTGGCGGCCCCGGCAGGTGCAGGCCGCCCGCCTGACCGTGCCGCTCGGCGTCACCGACGACGGCGAGGTCGTGGAACTGGACCTCAAGGAGTCCGCGCAGGGCGGCATGGGCCCGCACGGCCTGCTGATCGGCGCGACCGGCTCCGGCAAGAGCGAGCTGCTGCGCACCCTGGTGATGGGCCTGGCCGCCACCCACTCCTCCGAGGTGCTCAACCTCGTCCTGGTGGACTTCAAGGGCGGCGCGACCTTCCTGCACATGGACCGGCTGCCGCACACCTCCGCGGTCATCACCAACCTGGCCGACGAGATCCACCTCGTCGACCGCATGCGCGACTCCATCAACGGCGAGATGATCCGCCGCCAGGAGCTGCTGCGCGAGGCCGGATACTCGTCGCTCTACGACTACGAGAAGGCGCGGGCCGCCGGCGCCGGCCTCGCCCCGCTGCCGTCGCTGCTGATCGTGGTCGACGAGTTCTCCGAACTGCTCGCCAGCAAGCCGGAGTTCGTCGACCTCTTCGTCTCCATCGGCCGGCTCGGGCGCAGCCTCGGCGTGCACCTGCTGCTCGCCTCGCAGCGCCTCGACGAGAGCCGCATCCACAAGGTGGAGGGCCACCTGTCGTACCGGATCGCCCTGCGGACCTTCTCCGCGATGGAGTCGCGCAGCGTGATCGGCGTCTCCAGCGCCTACGAGCTGCCCTCCTCGCCGGGCAACGGCTACCTGAAGATCGACACCACCAACCTGGTGCGCTTCAAGGCCGCCTACGTCTCCGGCCCGGCCCCCGAGCCGCTCGCCGCCGACGAGCAGCCGGCCCAGGAGGCCGGCGTGCCCGGCGGGCTGACCGACTTCGGGCTGGAGCGGCAGGGCCCGCTGCGCTCCGAGAGCACCGAGGACTCGCTGACCGAACTCGCCGGCCGCGGGCTCCGCCCGGCCGAGCACCCCGAGCCGGCCGCCGCCGCGTCCGGCGAGCAGGCGAACTCCGAGAGCCTGCTGGAGGTCCTGGTGGGCCGCCTGGAGGAGAGCGGGCCGCCCGCCCGGCAGGTCTGGCTGCCGCCGCTGGCCGCCTCCCCCAGCCTGGACGAGCTGCTGCCCGGCATCGTGCCGGACCCCGTCCGTGGCATGAGCGCGGCCGGCCACCCGGCGCTCGGCACGCTGCGGGTCCCGCTCGGCGTCGTGGACCGCCCCTACGAGCAGCTGCGCGAACTGCTGGTCGCCGACCTGTCCGGGGCCGACGGCCACGTCGGGCTCGCGGGCGCCCCGCAGACCGGCAAGTCGACCCTGCTGCGCACCCTCATCCTCTCCCTCGCGCTCACCCACACCCCGGGCGAGATCCAGTTCTACTGCCTGGACTTCGGCGGCGGCGGCCTGGTCTCCACCGCCGGCCTGCCGCACGTCGGCTCGGTCGCCACCCGCCTGGAACGCGACCGGGTGCTGCGCACGGTGGCCGAGCTGACCCAGCTGCTGGAGCGCCGCGAGCGGGAGTTCACCTCCCGCGGCCTGGAGTCGATGGCCGCCTACCGCGCGCTGCGGGCCACCGGCGGGATCGACGACCCGTACGGCGACGTCTTCCTCGTGGTGGACGGCTGGTCGACGCTGCGCCAGGACTTCGAGGACCTGGAGGCCAGGGTCATCGACCTGGCGGCCCGCGGGCTGTCCTTCGGCCTGCACCTGCTGGCCTCCGCGGTGCGGTGGTCCGAGCTGCGGCCCCGGCTGCGCGACCTGCTCGGCACCAAGTTCGAACTGCGCCTCGGCGACGCGCTGGAGTCCGAGGTCGGCTCGCGGATCGCCGCCGCCGTCCCGCACCAGCCCGGCCGCGGCCTGACCGCCGGCGGCCACCACTTCCTGTCCGCGCTGCCGCGCCTGGACAGCTCCGGCGAGACCGCCGACCTGACCCCGGCCACCAAGGCGGCCGTGGCCGAGATCGACGCCTTCTGGACCGGCTCCCCGGCCCCCGGCGTGCGCCTGCTGCCCACCCGCCTGCCGGCCGACCAACTGCCGCCCTCCGAAGGGGACCTGCGGGTCTGCCTGGGCTGGGACGAGCAGCGCCTGGAGCCCACCTGGCACGACTTCTCGACCAGTCCGCACCTGATGGTCTTCGGCGACGGCGAGAGCGGCAAGACCAACGCGCTGCGCCTGGCGGTCCGCGCGATCACCTCGCGCTTCGGCACCGACGAGGCCCGCATCGTCGTCGCCGACCCCGAGCGCGGCCTGCTCTCCTCCGTCCCGGAGGAGTACCGGGCCGGCTACGTCGTCGACCGCGACTCCCTCGCCCAACTCGCCGCGAACGCCGCCCACTCGGTGGGCAAGCGGGTGCCCGGACCGGACATCACCCCCGAGCAGCTGGCCCGGCGCGACTGGTGGGAGGGCCCGCGGCTGTTCGTCGTCGTCGACGACTACGACCTGCTCGCCGGCGCGCCCGGCGCTCCCACCCCGCTGGCCCCGCTGGTCCCCCTGCTGGCCCAGGGGCAGCACATCGGGATGCACGTGGTGATCGCCCGCAGCACCTCCGGGGCGATGAGGTCGATGACCGACCCGGCCCTGCGGCGGATGTGGGAACTCGGCAACCCGGCGCTGCTCTTCTCCTACCCCAAGGAGGAGGGCAAGTTCCTCGGCGAGGCCAAGCCGCGCACGCTGCCCGCCGGGCGCGCGCAGTTCGTCACCCGCCGGGCGGTGCGCCTCGTCCAGACCGGGCTGGTGACGCCCGCGTGACCACCGCGCCCGCCACGCCTTCCACCCCGTCCACCGCCTCGCCGTCCAGGAGCAGCATGTCGACCCCCGCGCCCGCCGGTGCCCTGCCGGTCACCGAGGTGTGCCGGCTGACCGTCGTCCACGCCGACGGCCGCTTCGACGTCTCCGTCCCCGTCTCCACCCCCGTCTCCGCGCTGCTCCCCGTGCTGCTGGGCAGGCTCGCTCAGAGCCCGCAGGAACGCGGCACCGTGCATGTGCTGCAGCGGCTCGGCGAGGACCCCCTCGACCCCGACGGCACTCCCGAGGGCCTGGGCCTGCGGCACGGTGACGTGCTCCACCTGCGGCCTGGCCAAGCGGCGCTTCCCGCACTGCACTTCGACGACGTCGCCGACGGCGTGGCCCAGGTGATCGGCGGTCGCGCGGACCGCTGGCAGCCGGTGGCGACGGTGCGCCTCGCGCTGACGGCCGGGGCGCTGCTGCTGGCCGTGCTCGCCGCCGCCCTGCTGAGCGGCGGCCCGGGAGCGCTCACCGCGACCAGCACCGGGGTGAGCGCCGCGGCGCTGCTCGCGGCCGCCTGCCTGGTCGGCACCCGGCCCGGTGCGCAGCGCGGCACCGTACTGACCGCCGCTGTGGGGGCCATGGTCCTGGCCGCGCTCGCGGGGCTGACCTTCCGGGGCGGGCCGGACCACACGTTCGTGCTCGGGCCGGTCGAGGTCGTCGCGGGCGCCGTCGCCACGGCGGTCGTCTGCGGCGTTCTGCTGGTCGTCCGTCCGCTGCCGTTCCTGCTGCCGGGCACCGCGCTGCTCACCGCGTTCGCGGCGGCGGCCGGCGCGGGCCTGGTCCGGGTGGCGCACTGGGACGCCGCGCAGGCTCTCGCGGTGGTCGCGGTGGCCCTGTTCGTCCTCGGCCAGCTCGGCCCCCGGCTGGCGCTGCGACTGGCCGGGGTGCGGGTGCCCGCCCTGCCGCACGACGCCGAGGAACTCCAGCAGGACATCACCCCCGAACCCCAGGAACGCCTGGAGCGCGCGGCCGGGGTGGCCAACGACTACCTGGACGCGCTGAGCCTGGCCTCGGCGGTGCTGTACGTGGCGGCCTTCTGGTTCCTGGTGCACGAGCCCGGCTGGATCAACCGGGCGCTGCCGCTGGTCCTCGCCGGGGCGGTGCTGCTGCGCTCGCGCGGGCTCACCGGTGTCCTGCAGCGGGTCTCCGCCGTGCTCGCCGGCACGCTCGGCCTGACGCTGCTCGTCTTCGCGCACACCTCCGCACACGGCACCGCCACCCGGATCCTGGTGCCGGCCGTGCTGCTCGCCGCGGCCGTCCTCCTGCTGGTCCGCGCTCCCCGGCTGACCGACCGGCTGCTGCCCGTCTGGGGCCACACCGGCGACATCCTGGAGACGGCCACGGTGATCGCCCTCCTGCCGCTGCTCCTCCAGGCCCTGCACGTCTACGGCGCGCTGCGCGTGCTGGCGAGCTGAGCGGGGGCCGGGCGTGCAGACACGACGCGACCACCTCCAGGCGTACCGCTTCGCCATGGCCCGCCTGGCCACCGCCCTCGTCCGGGGCGAGGTCGGCCGGGGCGAAGGACCGACCGGGCGGGCCACGCTCGCCACCGTGCTCGGCGCCGGCATCGTGGTGCTGCTCTGCGTCGGCTTCGGTGTCTTCGGGCTCATCTCCCCCGTGGCGGACACCAGTTGGCGCTCCCCCGGATCGATCATCGTGGAGCAGCAGACCGGCAACCGCTACCTCTACCTCGACGGACAGCTCCGGCCCGTGCGCAACTACGCCTCGGCCCTCCTGCTCGGCGGCAGGAGCAACGCCGTGCACACCGTCTCCAGCTCGGTGCTCGGCACCACCCCGCACGGCGCCCCCGTCGGCATCACCGGCGCCCCCGACTCGCTGCCCTCTCCCGCGAACCTGCTGCCCGGCCCCTGGACCTGGTGCCTGCGACCGGACCTGGCCGGCGGTCAGCTGCTCGACCTCGCCCCGGACGGCCAGAGCGCGGCGTTCCCCGAGGACCGGCAGGTCCTGCTCGCCGGCCCCGACGGGGCGCACTGGCTGCTGTGGCGCGGCGTCCGCTACCCCGTCCCCTCCGACGCCGCGCTGATCGCGCTCGGCCTGGACGGCGACCGCCCGGTGCCGGCCCCGCCGAACTGGCTCGCCGCACTGCCCACCGGCGCCCCGCTCGCCGTCTCCGTCCCGGACACCGGAAAGCCGGCCGGCCAGGTGGCCGGGCACCCGGTCACGGTCGGCCAGCTCTTCCGCACGACCACGGGCACCGTCCAGCACTCCTACGTGATGACCGACGCCGGCATCGCCCCGGCCAGCGCCACCGCGGCGGCCCTGCTCGCCGCCCGCCCCGGCGCACCGGCCGCCCTGACCGTGAGCGCGACGGACATCGCCGCCGCCCCCGTCTCCGCCGACCAGTCGCTGCTCACCGCGCTGCCCGACGTGCTGGGCGCACCCGGCCTGGACCCCGCGGCTCAGACCGCGTGCCTGCGCCAGCGGGCGGACAACGGCAAGCTGACCAGCCAGCTGGTCGTCGAGGGCGGCCAGGCCGCCACCGGGACCCGGGCCGTCCTGGTCCCGCCGACCCGCGGCATGCTCGCCGTCGACCTGGAGCAGCTCGCCCGCCAGAGCGGCAGCGCGCAGACGTTCCTGGTGACCGACCAGGGGATCGCCTACCCACTGGGCGACAGCCGCGCCGCCACGGCCCTCGGCGTCACCGGCACGCCGGCCACCGCGCTGCCGGAGGACCTCCTCAAGCTGCTGGGCCACGGCCCGACGCTCACCGCCCGGGCGGCCGCCGACACCGTGCAGGGGGGCTAGCCGTGCGCCTCGCCATGAAGCCCGTCCGCTCCGCCGGCCCCGCCCTGCGGATCCGGCCGGCCGGCCACGCGTTGCTGGTCCACCCCAAGGGGGAGCCGGACCCGAGTGCGCTGGCCTTCGCCGGCGCGCTCACGCCGGACGCCGAGCACACGCTGGTCGTGGTGGACCTGCTGCCCGCCGCCCTCGACGCCTCCTGGCCCTCGCTCGCCGACCTGCTGGCCCGCCGCCCCGGCAGCCTCCGCCTGGTCTTCCACCCCTCGGTGGAGGGCCCGCCGGTCGGGCAGCGGATCGCCGACCACCTGCGGCGCACGGTACTGACGCCCGACGGCGAGGTGCTGCCGACCGCCGGCGGCGGCCTGTTCGTCCCCGCGGACAGCGGCACCGGATGGCTGCGGCTGCGGCCCGGGCGCGCGGCCGAACGTGACTCGCACCGCTACCCCAAGCCGCTGTGGGAGTTCGCCACCTACGACCGCATCTGGGAGACGAGCCCGCTCGGCGTGGTCGAGCCCGTACCCGGCGGCGTGTGGGTGCGCAGCGCCCGGCCCGCCCAGCTCTCGGCCGGGCGGCACCGGCTGATCGCCGGCCTGCCCGGCCACCCGGGCGCGCTCACCGTGGTCCTCGGCAGCCCCGGCGGACCGGCCGTACCGCTGGCCGACGTGACGCGCTTCTGGGGCACCGTGCTGCCCTCGGCCCGCACCGGGGTGCGGTTCGTCCACTTCGGACCGGTCGCCCTTCCGGAGGGCAGCGGCGCACTGGGACAGGTGCTGGCGGACGCGTTGCGCCAGCGCGTCGTGCTCTCGCCGGGACCGGCGGCCGATGTCACCGGGCCCGGGGTGGGCGGTTGGGGGAACGACGGGCCGTCGCTCCAGGGCGAGACGGTCTACTCGCCGGCGCCCGGGTACCTGGCGGAGCCGCAGGCCTGGAACGTGGATCCGGACAGCTCTGCCACGCGTGTGGTGGAACCGCCGGACGTGGAGCGGCCAGCTGTTCCTGCGCAGGCACCGGCGCCTGTTTCAACGCCCGCTGCCGGGGCGGTCGTCGGGCTGCCGGAAGCACCGGCACTCGCGCCAACGCTCGCTGCCCGAGGGGTTGTCGAGCTGGGTCCGGTGTCCGGGAGCGGTCCGGAGCCCTCGGCCGAGCGCGTCTCCGCGCAGGAACCGGTGCCGGCGCCGTTGCCGTTGCCGTTGCCGTTGCCCACGTCCGTGGTGATGTCCTCCCCTGGTCCGGTCGCCGACTGGCCGGCTCCGGCCTTCGCGCCGCCGGCCCCCGCGCCTGCGACGGAGTCCGAGACGGTCAACGCGCCCGGCACCGAGCCCGGGCACGCCCCGGCGCCGGTGCTCCCCCCGCTCCCCGCACCCCTGTTGGAGTCCGCCCCGCCGGCCCCCGCACCCGACGCGGAGCCCGTGGCGCCGTCGGCCGCACCTGCGCCGACCACCCCGCAGCTCCCGTCCATCGAGCCCTCGAACGCCCCTGCCGACAGCCCCGAACCGCCGGTGATGTCCGACCCCGACGACATCCAGCCGCCGACGCCTGCGCCGTCGGCCGCACCTGCGCCGACCACCCCGCAGCTCCCGTCCATCGAACCGTCAAACGCCCCTGCCGACAGCCCCGAACCGCCGGTGATGTCCGACCCCGACGACATCCAGCCGCCGGCGCCCACCCCCGCACCCGCGATCCCCCGGATCCGCCTGGAGTCCGGCGCCCCCAGCGCGCCGCCGGTCGAGCCGGCCCCCTCGGTCGACGCCCCGACACTCCCGCCCGCAACGCCCGTCACGCCGGCCGTCCCCCCGGCCGCCATCCGTGCGCCCGGCGTGCAGGTACAGCCCGTACCGTCGGCCGCCGCCCGGGCGCTGCCGCCCGAGCGCGGGCTGGAACGCGAACGGGACTGGGTGCGCCGCAAGTTCAGCGCCCAGTACCACGCCGTCGCCGGCACGGTGGCCCGGGTGATGTCCGAGTCGCCGGGCCTGCGCAGCTCCTCTCGGGCCCTGGACGGCGACGCCCTCACCGACCTGGTGGCGGTGCGCCTCTACCTCTCCGGCGACAGCGCCGCGGTCGACGCCGCGGTGCGCGCCGGGACGGCCGGCCCGCACGTCCCGCTGGCCCGCTGCGTCGCGTCCGGCCTGTACCGGCTGCCTTCGTACCGGGGTGTGGCCCTGCTGCGGGCCGCGGTCACCGGCCCGGAGCTCGACTGGTACGAAGAGGGCAGGGCGGCCACCGAGTGGGCGTTCTGCACCGCCCGGATCACCGTGCCCGAGACGCCCGGCGACGGCACCACCGACTTCCTGATCTGGTCGATGACCTCGCGCCGGACCAGCCTGCTCGACCCCTCCGACCCGGACCGCGTGGTCTTCACGCCCGGCACCACGTTCAAGGTGCTCCGCGCGGGATCCGCGACGGAGCCCGTGCTGCTGCGCGAGCTGCTGCCGTCCGAGAGCGACGAGGACGCCCACCCGGACGCCCCCCGGCTGCCGCTGGACGAGATCGCCCTGGAGGGCCTCACGCAGGCCGCCGAGCAGTTGCCCGCCCAGGGCGCGGCAGCCGCCGGCCCGTCGGACCCGCCGCCCACGGCCCCACCCGGCCTGATCACCACCCCGCCCGAGCCGCCGGCCCGCGCCGCCCAGGGCACCCGTGCGCCTATCGAGGGAGCAACATCGTGACCCGGCAAGTCCTCCTGGTGTCCGCCGACCGGCCCGGCGCCCACCGGTCCATCGCCGCCGCACTGGCCGACGCCGCCGACGGCGCGCTGATCACCGTCGCACCGGGCCGGTACGACGAGGCGCTGACGGTCACCAGGGCGGTGACGCTGGCCGCCGAGGGCGCCGCCGGCACGGTGCAGATCCACTCCGCGGCCGGCAGCACGGTGGTGCTGGACGCGGAGGCCGTCCAGCTGTCCGGCCTGCTGCTGAGCGGCGCGGACCGCGAGGCGCCGGTCCTGGACGTACGGCGCGGGCAGGCCGCGCTGGACGGCTGCCACGTCGCCGGCGAGGCCTGGGCCGCGGTCCTCGCGTGGCACGAGGGCGTGCTCGGGCTGCGCGACTGCAAGGTGACCAACACCCAGGGCGCCGGGATCGTGGTGACCTCCGGCGGCGGCAACGTCGTGGAGCGGTGCGAGATCACCGACGTCGGCTCGTCGGCCGTCGTGGTCGCCGAGCACGGGCGGCTCACCGTGCGCGAGTGCGCCGTCCAGGGCGCGCGCGGCAACGGGATCTGCGTCAACGGCCACGGTACGGCGCTGGTCGAGTCCTGCCGCATCCACGGCAGCGGCAAGCCCGCGATCGCCGTCGAGCAGAACGGCCGCGCGGACCTGCGCCGGCTCACCGTCACCGGCAGCGCCGCCCTGGACGCCTACCTCACCAGCGCCGTGCAGACCCTGCTGACCGACTGCACGTTCACCGGCTCGGGCGGCCAGGCCGTCCACGTCAGCGGCGGCGCCACCCCGCTGCTGCGCGACTGCGTGATCGAGGGCGCCTCGACCGGCGGTGTGCAGGTCACCGCGGGCTCCCGCGCGCAGCTGGAGAACTGCCGGATCGCCGGCACGCCGGTGGGCCTGCTGGTCGAGGCCGGCGGCGAGGCGGACTGCGCCGAACTCGCCGTGACGGGCGCCGCGGTGGCCGCCCGGGCCACCGGCGAGGCGAAACTGACGCTGCGCCAGGCCGAGTTCACGATGGACGGCGGGCCGGGCGGCATCGGCCTGGACCTCGCCGAGCGCGCGCAGGCGGCACTGACCGGCCTGCGGCTGCGCGCCACCGCCGGCACCGGACTGGCGATGGCCGGCGGCGCCCGCGCCGAGCTGACCTCCTCCCACCTGGAGGGCTGCCGGACCGTCGTCGGCCCCGACTGCGAACTCACGGCCCGCGACAGCGGGTTCGCCGGTTCCGACGCCGACGGCATCAAGGTCTCGGGCGGCGGCGCGGTGACGGCGGTCGGCTGCCGGATCAGCGGCGCACGCGGCCACGGACTGAACGTCCAGGCCTCCTCCCGCGCGGAACTGGACAACTGCGCCGTCTTCGACAACTCCGGCGACGGCGTGCGCTGCAACACCGACGAGCCGGTGCGGGTGCACGACTGCGAGATCCGCGACAACGGCGGCACCCCGGTCCACCAGCTCAAGTCCGGCGGCCGGGTCTCGGTCGAACGCCTCGACACCGGCGGCGACGAGCGGGCCACGCCCACGGCGGGCGACCAGCGCGGACCGGCGGACAGCGCGGGCGCACCCCGTCACCTGGGCACCGGACCGCTGGCCGAACTGGAGGCCCTGGTCGGCCTGGAGAGCGTCAAGCACGAGGTCACCGGCCTGATCAACGTCAACAAGATGGCCCAGCGCCGCCAGGAGATGGGCCTGCCGATGCCGCCGATGAGCCGGCACCTCGTCTTCGCCGGGCCACCCGGGACCGGCAAGACGACCGTCGCCCGGCTGTACGGCGCGGTCCTCGCCGAACTCGGCATCCTCAGCCAGGGCCACATCGTCGAGGTCGCCCGCGCCGACCTGGTCGCCCAGATCATCGGCGGCACCGCGATCAAGACCACCGAGGTCTTCACCAAGGCGCTCGGCGGCGTGCTCTTCATCGACGAGGCCTACACCCTGACCAACCAGTCCCGCGGCAGCGGCCCGGACTTCGGACAGGAGGCCGTCGAGACCCTGATGAAGCTGATGGAGGACCACCGCGACGAGATCGTCGTCATCGTGGCCGGCTACTCGGCCCAGATGGACCAGTTCCTCGCCTCCAACCCGGGCATGGCCTCCCGCTTCGCCCGTACCGTGGAGTTCCCCAACTACAGCCCCGCCGAACTGGTCACGATCGTGCGCGGCCTGTGCGCCAAGCACTTCTACGAACTGGACGCCGGCGCGCTGGAGGCGCTCAACCGGTACTTCGAGGACGTGCCGAAGGGAGCCACCTTCGGCAACGGCCGAGTCGCCCGGCAGGTCTTCGAGGAGATGATCAGCCGGCAGGCGTCCCGGTTGGCCGTCCAGCCGCCGACGGACGACAGCGAATTGAGCCGGCTCAGCGGCGAGGACGTCATCACCGTCCCGGGTGAGCAGGCGGGCGCAGGCCCTGGCGTCCCCGAACCGACGGTGCCCGCCGCACCGGCCCCGGTGAGCGACGGGACGCACGCGAGCACCCCGCCCGTCGACACACCCGCACTGCGCCGGCTGGACGGCCTGACCGGCCTGGACGGCGCCCGGCTGACCCTCCGCTCCCGCCTGGCGCAGCTGGCCCGGCTCCGTGACGCCGGCGAGCCGCTCGCCGGCCTGGCGAACGTCCTGCTGCAGGGCCCGCCCGGCAGCGGCCGTCGCGCGCTCGCCGGGCTGTACGGGCGCGGCCTGGCCGAACTCGGCCTGCTGCCCACCGGTGTGACCCACCGGCTGGCCCTCTCGACGGTCCCGGCCCGGTGGGCCGAGCAGCCCGTGTTCCGGTTCGCCGCCGCCTGCACCGAGGCGGAGGGCGGGCTCCTCCTGCTGGACCTGGACCCGGCGTTCGCGGAGCGCGCGCCCGCCGCCCGGACGGCCGTGCTCACCGCGCTGACCCGGCTGGTCGCCTCGGGGCCGGGCGTCGTGCTGGCCCTGAGCGGAAGCGCACCGCACGTCATGGAGGTGCTGCGCGAGCACACCGACCTGATGGAGGCCTTCGCCGAGAGCGTCGAACTCGCCGGGTACCGCGCGGAGGAGCTCGTGACGCTCACCGACCGCCGACTGCGCTCGCTCGGCTTCCAGTTGGGCGAGGCGGCCGGCACGGAGTTGGTCGCGCGGTACTCCGCGGAGCCCCCGCAGGGCGGCGCGTACGCGGTGCACCGGTTGGCCGATGCGCTGGCCCGCTCGGCCCGCGCGCGCACCGTCACCGTCGAGGACCTGCCGCCCGCGCCCGCCCCGGCGTCCCCGCCGGTTGCACCCGCTACGCCCGCTGCGCCGGCCGCGCCGCCGCAGGCCGTCGCGGTCCCCCCAGAGCCCCGGACACCGGGCACCGCACCCCTGGTGCACTCCTGAGCCCGGCTCCGTGACCCCGCGCGGCGCGAACGCCGTGCACCCCGAAATGAAAGGACGTACCCATGGCACTGACCTCCGTGGAAATCCAGGGCATGACCGCCGCCCAGGGCACCTTCCAGACCGCCCTGGACGAGGCCAGCGGCTCGTACGCGCAGATGGAGGGCCAGATCGACGGCCTGCGCGGCAGCTGGACCGGCGAGGCCGCACAGATCTACCACCAGGCCATGCAGGACTGGCTGACCGACTTCCAGAAGGTCAACCAGGCGCTGACCACGATGCTGGAGAAGCTCGCCGCGAACACCAACGTGTACGCCAACACGCACGAGAACACCCAGCAGATCGCCGGCCAGGTGGCCTCGGCCATGGCCTCGGGCGTCACCGGCCTGCCCGGCTTCCCGGTCTGAGCCACCCCCTCTCACCGCCGACGGCGGACCTCACCGCCCCGGCGCCCCACCCAGCCAAGGAGAACGCAGCATGAGCACGTACACGGTCCAGATGGAGCAAGTCGACTACATCGTCGGCGAGATGAACGCCATCACCCAGAAGCTCAACCAGACCCTGGCCGACCTGGACAGCCAGGCCAAGATCAACCTCCAGGCGTGGACCAGCGACGCCCAGGCGACCTACGCCCAGGTCAAGGCGCAGTGGGACCAGGCCGCCGCCGACATGACGGCCAAGGCCACCACCGCCGTGCAGATGCTCGGCACCATCAACGAGTACTACGACCACGGTGAGCGCCAGGGCGTTCAGCTCTGGGGCTGACGGCCATGGCCGATCACTACATCCCCCTGCCGAAGAAGCCCCCGCCGCCTCCGCCGATCGTGCCGTACGGCGGGAGCACGTCCGTGCCCGACGGGACGGGGACGGGGACCGTCACGTCGCACACCACGTTCACCGCGCCGCCGGTGCCCCCCACGGACGGGCAGCACGACGGGACGTCCGTGGACACGGCCTCGATGGAGGGCTTCGCGCTCAACATCCAGCAGCTCATCAAGCCCACCACGGACGCGCGCAAGCTGCTGAACGCGGTCAGCGTCGCGCCCGGCGCCTTCTACCACGCCAACAAGATGCGCGTCTCGGTCAACGGCCCCAACGGGGACGACGGGCTGAAGAAGCAGTTCGAGAAGGTGCTGGACGATCTCGCCAAGGGGCTCACGGACCTGCACCAAGGGGTCCTCGACCTGGCGCAGAAGTACAAGACCATCGAGGACGCCAACCACATGACGGCCACCGACCTGCAGACCTACATGGGTAACGCGTCGTCGGACTTCGGCGGCCTGGTCACCGATGCCGGGGGCAGCCCTGGCACCGGTGGTGGCGGCGGCGGTGGCGGCGGTGGCGGTGGCGGCGGCAAGCCGAGCAATGGCACCACCTGACGTCCCCGCGTGCTGAACGGCGCCGTCCACGGCCGTCGGGACAACCGAGACCGTGGACGGCGCCCGCGCGGGGCCCCGTTCGGGCCACCGCGCCGCGGGCGGCACCAGGGCCGGCGGGCTGACGGACAGCGGAACGACAGGAGGGAGAGGGCGCGATGGGCGACCCGAACTACAACGGCAACGGCTTCAACCAGGGCAACGACGGCGCGGTCTACGGCAACCCCGGCTCCGACCCCGGCTCGGTGGGCGACTACGACACCTGGGACTGGAAGCAGATCGAGGCCGCCATCAACGGCATGGCCGCCGGCACCGGCGACGACACCGGCCACGGCAAGGCGGTCTCCGACCCGCAGTCGCTGCAGAACGCGGCCGACACCTTCTACCAGGTCCAGCTGGTCCTCGCCGGTGTCGCCAAGAGCCTTGTCGACCAGGGCAAGGCGCTCGCCGGCGAGCACGGCCCGTGGAAGGGCGCCGCGGCCGACTCCTTCATGACCATGCTGACCACCTTCTCCAAGCAGGTGCAGGCCACCGCCGACGTCCTGTCCGGCGGCTCGACCGGCACCTACGCCGTCCCCCAGCAGCTCGCGGACAACGCGGCCAACCTCGCCAACGCCCAGAACCTCATCTCCCAGATCGACACCTGGTACGCCAACCAGGCCATCGCCCAGGGCGTGCACGCGATGGACAACGGGCTCATCCCGATCAGCCAGAAGCCCGAGCTGGTCAAGATGATGACCGACGACATGCGCAAGGTGCTGAAGAGCCTGGCGAGCGAGTACCAGGTCACCATCGACTCCGTCCACGCACCCGGCCCGATCACACCGCCGGTCAACCAGCCCAACCTCCCGGACGACAAGAAGCCCGACACCAAGATCCCCGACCCGAAGGACCTCGGGGCGGGCGACCACGGCCCCGGCGGCGGCAAGGGCTTCAACCCGCCGGACCTGAAGAAGTTCAGCAGCGCGCCGCAGCCCTTCCCCGGCGACCTGGGGACCGGCAGCCACGGCCCCGGTGTCGGCGGTGGCGGCGGTATCGGTGGCGCCAAGGACTTCCCGGGGCTCGGTACCGGCACCGGTCTGCCGTTCCCCGGCAAGCTGGGCACGGGCGGCTTCGACCCCGTCGCCCTCGACCACGCGCTCAACCCGGGCGCCGGCGGCGGGGTCCACTTCCCCGGCAGCACCGGCGTGGGCGGGCTCGGGGGCCTGCCCGGCGTCACCCCGTTCGGCCTGCCCGGGACGACGGCCAACTCCCGCGGCGCCCGGTTCCCCGGCCAGACCGGTGCCGGGGCCGGTGAACTCTCCGCCCCGCACGGCACGTTCGGCACCGCCAAGCCCGTGGCCTTCCCCGGAGCCACCGGCGTCGGCTCCGGGACCGGCTCGCACGGGCTAGGCGGCGGCCTCGGTGACGGCCTGGGCAGTGGCGTGGGCAGTGACCTGTCCGGCGGCCTGGGCAACGGTCTCGGCGCAGGCTCCCCGGCGGCCTTCCCCGGCCGGACCAGCACGGAGTCCGGCCTGCCCGGCGCCTTCTCGCCGGCCTCCGGCAGCGGCCTCGTCTCCGAGGGCCCGGGCGCCGGCGCGGGCCTGGGCGGCGCCGGCATGCCGATGATGCCCGGCATGGGCGGCGCGGCTGCCGGACAGAACGCGCCGGGCGAACGCAGCGACGCCTCCGGCCTGCTGGACGCGAACGGCGAGCCGTGGGCCGGCAGCCCGCTCGCGAACGAGGAGGTCGGCTCCCCGCTCGGCACCGCCGCGGGCGGCGCGGCCCTGGACCTCCCGTCGGTCAAATCCGCCGACCTGCCCGAAGCCCAGACCGCTCCGGGCGCCACCGTCCTGCCCGGCTTCGGCGAGGCTGCGGGCGCAGCGGGCGCCCCCGGAGCAGCCGCCGAGGCGCCCGGCATGGGAATGCCGATGATGCCCGGCATGGGCGGCGCGGCTGCCGGACAGAACGCGCCGGGCGAACGCAGCGACGCCTCCGGCCTGCTGGAGAGCGACATCGAGCCGTGGGCGGACGAACTCGACGCCGCCGAGGAGGAGATCACCGCCGGTGCGCTCGCGGGCGGCCCCGGTCTCACCCTGGCGGGCGGCGGTCCGCTCGCGGTGTCCGGCGACGCTCCGCTCGGCGCCGAACCGGTCCAGCAGGAAGCTGCGGCGGAGCAGGCCGTCCTCGGCTCGGACGGGCTGCCGCTGCCGGTGCCGGGGGCGGTGGCGCCGACGGCACCGGCCGTCGTGCCGGAGTGGGAGGAGCCTGCGGCCCCGGTCGCGCCGGTCGTCGTCACCGCAGCTGCTGTTGCCGCCGTCGCCGTCGCAGCCACCACCATCGAGGAGAAGAAGAAGGCCGCCGCCACCCCGGAGGCCGAGGCGCCCGCAACCGCCGTGGTCGAGGCGTCGAACGAGCCCGAGGTGGCGCTCCCGGCTGCGGCTCCCCCGGCCGCGCCGGCCCACGCCGACCCGCTGACGGCGCCGCTGCCGCTGCCGACCGAGAGCGGCGACCACGAGGAGCACGAAGCATGGGAGGCGGCCGGCTCGGCCTTCGTCCCGCTGCTCTGGTCGGTGCCCACCGAGGAGGAGCAGGAGGTCACCGCTCCCGGCTACGCGACGGAGGCGGCCGCCACCTGGAGCGGAGAAGCAGGACGGGCGGAGCCCGAGGAGCCGCAGTTCGCGGTCTGGCGGCCGGACCGTTCGGCACCGGCCGCGGGCGCCGCGGGCCAGTCCGCGTTCACCTTCGACCCCGCCGCCGTCTCCTGCGGCGCCGGAGAGGCCGGGGAGGAGCCCCTCCTCCTGGAGGACGAGTCGAGCGAGGAGCCGGAGCCCGAACCGGAGGCTCCCCGCGGCATCGCCGACCTGCTGGTCCAGGAGAGCGACGCCTGGGGCAGAGCGCCGAAGGAGGGCTTCTCGGCCCTCGGCTGACGAGGCACCGGCCGACGAGGCATCCGACCCGATCCACAGCACGACACCCCGAGGAGGGGCATGAGCACCACACCGTACGACCAGGGCATCGAGGACCTGATGGCGCTGTACCACCGGCAGCGCGAGGAGGCCGTGGAGACCCGGCGCAGGATCAACGAGGTCACCGCGACCGCCACGGCCCCCCGGCAGGCCGTCGAGGTGACCGTCACGGCGCAGGGTGACGTCACCGCCATCGACTTCCCCACCGGCGCCTTCCGCCGGATGGCGCCCAAGGAACTGTCCGAGCTCCTGCTGACCACCATCAAGCAGGCCCGCGCCCAGGCGCTCCAGCAGGTGGCGGAGCTGACCTCGCTCGGCCTCCCGCCCGGCGTCTCCGTCGCCGACCTGCTCCAGGGCAAGGCCGATCCGACGGTCCTGCTCTCCGAGGACCCGACGATGCCCGACTCCGTACGGGACTACCTCGCCGCAGGCCGCCCCACCGCGGGCCGCAGCGGCGCCCGGCGCACCGGAACGGAGGGCTGACGATGGCCAACGAGCCGTTCTCCGTCGACACCGACGGGCTGCACCTCCAACTGCCCTACGTCCAGGAGCTCGCGGCCCGGTTCAAGGGCATCGCGAGCGGACTGGAGGGCCGGCTGTCCGACCTCGGCCCGTGCTGGGGCGACGACGCCACCGGCGAGGCGTTCTTCAAGCAGTACGACAACCCGCACCAGGAGATCCACAAGGGCATCGGCGGCATCGGCCAGGTGGTGCACAGCACCGCCGAGGGCATCCACACCATGGCCGTCAACTTCGAACGGCTGGAGGACACCAACATCGAGTCCGTCCGCCGGATCAACACCGGCGCCGGCGAGCACCGGCCCGCGCCCGAGAGGCCCGTGCACGGATGAGCATCGACCTGCCCCCCGAGATCGCCTGGGTCGCCCGGCTGGCCGTCGGCCAGTCCTGGCCCAAGGGCGACGAGGACAAGCTGCGGGCGCTCGGCGCCGCCTGGTACGACACCGCCCAGCAGCTCGACTCGATCACCAAGGAGATCGGTCCGGCGACCCTCGGCGTGCGGAACAGCATCAGCGGCCCGGTCGCCGAGCAGTTCAACGCGTTCACCCAGCAGCTGCAGACCAACCTGCCGCAGATGGCCGAGGCCGCCAACCAGATCGGCGACCTGGGCGACAACACCGGGGTGCAGGTCGAATACGCCAAACTCATGGTTCTCGCCCAACTCATCTGGCTGGCCTATGAGTTGAGCTCGCTCTCGTTCACCGCGCCGGAGGCGGTCCCGGCCGCGATCACCTCCGCCCGCCTGATCATCCAGATGATCCTGCGCCGGCTGCTGGTCTCGGTCGTCTCCGGCGTCGGGTTCATGGTCGGGATGGACGCGCTGATCCAGAGCATCCAGATCCTGCTCCTGCACGACCGGACCAAGTGGGACACCGACAGCACCGTCCAGGCCGTGGAGGGCGGCGCGATCGGCGGCGCGATCGGCGGCATCCTCGGCGGCGGACTCGGAGCGTTCGCACCGAAGTTCGCCGGCTCGCTGATCGGCAAGCTCGCCGTCGGCGGCGCCACCGGCGTGATCACCACCGCCACCATGACGGCCGCCTTCGGCGGCGACGCGGACTACACCTCGGCCCTCACCTCCGGCCTGATCGGCGCGTTGGGCGGCGGCAAGCACGGACGCGGCGGGGAGGAGGGGAAGACCGGGATCGACCCCGTCAACCTCAAGGAGATCAAGCCGCCGGACCTCCACCTGCCGGACGTCCACACGCCGGACGTGCACTCGGCGGACGTGCACGGACCTTCGGTCCACCCGACGGACACCGCGCCCGCCCCGATACGGACCGGTTCGGGCGACAACACCGCCGGCGTCAAGGAACCGACGACGTCCGACACCCGCACCGTGACGGTCACGCAGGACACCGGCACGCACTCCGTCGGCACGCCCGACGTGCGTACCGTCAGCACGCCGTCGGTCTCCGAGAGCCACGCGACGAGCGAGGTCACCCACGGGCAGACCGACACCTCCGTCGGCACGCAGGAGCGGACCAGCCCCCGCACCACGGACACCACCGTCGAGACGCCCGCCCGGACGACGGCGTCGCGAGGCGACACCGGCACCACGACGGGATCCGGGCTCCACGGGAGCGAGACCACGACCTCGGCCCCGACGGCCCACCAGGAGTCGGACCTCCCCGGCTTCGAGACCAAGCCGACCGACACGAACGCCGGCGACACCCGTCCCGCCGAGACGCCCGGTACGACCGGGATCACCGGACCCGCTGTCGCCGACAAGCCGACGACGACCGCCGCCGGCACCGACCGCGCCACCAACACCCCCGCCACGAGCGGCGACAGCAACACGGCCACGACCAATCAGACCCGTCCCACCGAAGGACAGGCGCAGGCTCCGGCACAAGCACCGGCGCAGTCCCCTCGGGTCACCACCGAAACGAGCACCACCGGCACCTCGACGGACGGCCGAACCGCCGCCCCCGTACGTACCACCAGCGAGCCGACTGTCACCCACACGGAGAGCAACCCGACCACCCAGGCCCCGGCCGACCAGCCCCAGACCGTCCACGCCCCGGTCGACCACACCCCCGTCGAGCACGTCGCGACCGGCCCGGTCGATGTCCACCACGCCGGCCCCGAGCACACCTTCGCGGCCCCCGACGTCCAACCGCCGCTCCCGCCCCACACGGCACCGCCCGAGCCCCCGCCGCCCCTCGCACCGCACGAGCCGGTGCGGGTCGAGCTCGGCCCGATCGCCTTCGACGGCGGCTCCGCCGACCTGACCGCTCCCCGGCAGCAGGCCCTGAACACCACCGCCCGCCAGGTCGCCGACCTCGGGGTGCGCAACGCCCGTGACGGCGGCGGACCGCCCGTGGTCACGGTCGAGGGGCGGGCGAACGTCCTCGATCAGGGCCTCCCCCACTTCGGGAAGTCCCTCAAGCTGGGGCAGGAGCGCGCCGAGGCGGTCGCCACCGCCCTGCGCAGCGAGCTGAAGGACCGTCTGGAGAGCCTCCAGAGCGACGGCCCGGTCGTGCTGCGCGGCGAGGACGTCACCGTCGTCCCGCGCTCGCGCGGCAACCAGGACTTCGAACCGGGTTCGCCCGAACACACCGGCGACCACGTCGCGGTGAGCGTCGAACTGCCGCCGCCCCCGCAGCTCGAAAGTGACCCCGGCACCCCGCACGAGACCCACGAGCAGTCCGCTTCCGTCGTCGTCCCCGAGGCTCACGTCGCGGAACCCTCCCCCGAACCGGTCGCCCGCCCGGTGCCGAAGCCGGCGTCGCCCGACTGGCGTTCCCGCCTCGAAGGCGCGCCGACCGCCCGCGTGCACACCGAGCGCTTCGACCCGGCGCGCGACCCGCTCAAGGGCAACGCCCCGCACTCGCTGGCCGGTTCGCAGACCCTGGTCCGCTCGGTGGTGCGCCGCGTCCAGGCCGAGAACGGCACGTGGGTGCGCCACCACACCGTCGAGCTGCCGGTGCACCTCGGGCACAGCGGCATGTCGGCCGGCGAGCTGGCCGGCGTGCACGAGCGGATCCAGCGCGCGATCGACAACCACCTCAACGGCGGCCTCGAACTCCCGCGCTCCGGCGACCAGTTCCACCTCGACCTGAAGCTCGTCGCGGGCGACGACCACCCCGAGGCCATCACCATCGGCCGCAACGACCAGAAGGTGCCGCTCGACCAGCGCTCCTGGAACGTGCCCACCGACCCGGCCCTCGACGGCAGCCACCTGCCCCGCGTCGTCCACGAGGTCCTGCACTACCTGGGCCTCAAGGACGAGTACCAGGACCCCGACAGCCTGTTCCGCCGCACCGGCGACGGCCCGGGCGTCCACCGCGACGGCCTGATGGGCCACGACCTCAGCGGCTCCGGCGAGGTGCCCCGGCGCTACCTGGAGACCATCGAGGACACGGTGGACCACACCGCCGTCGTCAAGGACCACCCGCACGGCGCCCCCGACGCGCCGGAAACGGCCACCCGCACCGACCTGCCGCACCTGGACGCCGACGACGTGGCCCGCTGGGACGCGCCGCACGTCCTGACCATCGAGGGCAAGACGCCGGAGGCGAACGCGGAGAACACCTACAGCGAGATCGGCAAGTCCCTCGATCCGGACTCCGACCTCGGTCGCCGGTGGCACGACCCGGCCGAACGGCCGGCGATCGTCAAGGTGATCAAGGAGTGGATCGACGCGCCCAAGCCGAGCGTCCCCAGGGCAGACGGCTCCGCTCGGCCCGAGAACTCCTCGGACGTCCTCTCCCGCTACTACCCGACGAAGGACCAGGCGGCCTCGGCCGTCCTCGACCGCGTCAAGTCCCTGCCGATGGTCGAGATCGAACACGACCTCGCCGTGAACATCAGCCAGGACCCGCAGGTCCACGGGGCCGTGTCGGGCTTCGTGACCAACAAGCTGGTCCCCTGGCTCGCGAATCACGGCAACACCGAGTTCGGCGCGGAGCTCGGCACCACCACCACGGGTCTGGCGGACAAGCAGCGCCTCTACCTGCCGTACGTCGACTACGGAAACAAGACGATCACCGGGATCCTCCACGCCCCCGGCGGGGAACCCTTCTCCACACTGGTCTCGGCCATCCACGACGTGGCGGAGCTCATGTACAACCACGACGACCTGAAGGACTTCGTGACCGTCACCGAGGGGCCGAACGGCGAGTTCAAGGGCTACGTGCTCTCCGACGCCCCCGACCCCGCGGCGGAGCACAAGTACCCGGGGTGGACGAGTCCGGCGGGCGACGCTCCCCCCACTCCCCCGATGACCCGGGAACCGGTCGACAAGAGCTTCCGCGGCAAGGAGGCCACCCCCAACCAGCTGAACCCGCAGGTGGACACCGCCGGCCGGCTGGGCTACCCGGTCTCGCTCGGCCCGTCGCGGACCACCGGCAAGATGATCAGGCTCGCCCACGAGGCGGGCGCGACCCCGGAGGAGAAGAAGGCCCTCGCCTACTCCCTGTTCAGCCTCTGGTACACCGACTACCGCCGCGACATCACCGACATCCACCGCTACCACTTCGTGATGGACATGGCGGCGAACTTCGGCGTCGACTACGACCCGTTCTCCCGCCCCCGCCACCCGGTCACCGGCGAGGACGTCTACGGCCCGCTGATCAACGACGCCCTGGACCGCCACCGCGCCAACGCGGAGCAGCTCCAGCGGAATTACACCCCGCCGACCCCCGAACCGCCCGCCGCCCCCGCGGCGAGCACCTCCGCCGCGGCCTCCTCGTCCACAGCCGCCCAGCCGGGGCAACCCAACCCCAACCACCCCGCGTGGCGGCAGGACCCGGAAGCGATCGACCTGCTGCGCCGGCTCATGAACGGACCGGTCCCGGTCGCCGAACTGGGCGATCTGACGGCCGGGGCGGACAACCCGAACGCGCGCGCCATCAGCCTGTTGAACGGAGAGACGAAGGCCCAGTGGCTCGTTACGCGCCAGCAGCGCCCGGGCCAGCCGGAGACGTTGGTGCTCAACAACAAGGGAAAGCAGGCCTTGAAGAAGTACCCATTGATCTGACCAGCCTGTTGCCACCCATCGCCGTCCGCCGGCCGGATCCCACCCGGCCGACGGGCGGCGCAGGACGGGTTCCGCGCCACCTGGCCCGCGCGGCCCGGCCCACCCTGCTCCGGCTTCCCGGACACCGAGGCCGTTCGGCCCTACCGGAAGGCCGCCCGGCTCCTGCACGCTTGCCTACGGCCCCCGATCCGCCCGCCCGGCGGATCCAGGACTTCGGAGACCCCGCCCGGGCCGCCCGACAGGCCCGCAGGACCGGGCCCGGCCCAGGACCGGTCGGCCACCGGCCGGGGACCGAACGGCCCTCGCCCGCCGGCGAGGCCGCGCGAACAATCGAACCCATGGAACCCGACCGCATCCCCACCGCGCAGGCCCCCCTGGACGCGCGGCACTGCCTCCGCCTCCTGGCCGGTGCCTCGGTCGGTCGCGTGGTCTACACGATCGGCGCCCTGCCGGCCGTGCTCCCGATCCGCTACCGGCTCGGACTGGACGGCAGCGTCCTGCTGCGCGCCGCCGCGCACTCCGAAATGGTGCGGGCGGTGTCCGGCGCGCTGGTGGCGTTCGAGGCCGGTGAGGTCGACGAGACGGACGGAACAGGATGGAGCGTGACCGTGCTCGGACGGGCGGACGTGTCGGAGGGCCCCGCCGAGGAGACCGCGGCGGCCCGCCTGCCGCACCAGGTCTCGATCCGGATCCGGCCCGAACTCGTCACCGGCCGCCTCCTGCCGGACGCCCCGCACTGACCGGGTGCACGACCTGATTCAGACGGGCAGCGGCGCGGACCACACCACCCGGGTGCCGCCCTCCGCAAGGCGCTCGACCTCGAACGACCCGCCCAGCGCCTCGGCCCGCTCCGCCAGGTTCCGCAGGCCGCTGCACCGCCCCTGTTCCGGAATGCCGACCCCGTCGTCCTGCACGGCCAACGCCACCCGCCCGCCGGCCGCCTGGAGCACGACCTCGACCCGGCCCGCCTTCGCGTGGCGCGCGGCGTTGCTCAACGCCTCCGCCAGCACGGCGAGGACGTGCTCCGCGACCTCCGCCGGGACATCGGTGTCCAGCAGGCCCTCCATGCTCAGCCGCGGCGCGAAGCCGAGCACCGCCTGTGCCTGTTCCACCGCGCGCACGGCCCGGGCCCGCAGACCGTGGCCGGCGGCCTCCTCGCGGGCTCGCAGGCCGAAGATCGTCGACCTGATGATCTTGATGGTCTCGTCCAGGTCCCCCACCGCGCGCAGCACCCGGTCCGAGGCCCCGGAGTGGTCGATGAACCGGGCCGCGCTCTGCAGGGTCATCCCCGTGGCGAACAGCCGCTGGATGGCCAGGTCGTGCAGGTCCCGGGCGATCCGGTCGCGGTCCTCCAGCATCGCCAGCTGCTCGGCGTCACGGCGGCGCTCCGCCAGCTCCAGCGCCAGCGCGGCCTGGTCGGCGAAGCCCAGCAGCGGGCCGATCTCGCGGTCGGTGAACTCGGGTGCGCCGGCCTCCCTGGCCAGCAGCAGCACGCCGTCGACCGGGCCCTCGGCCCGGCCCAGCGGCACCGCGACCGCCGGCCCGAGCCCGTCGAACCGGCGCGGCCCGGCGGACAGCCGCGGATCGCCCGCCAGATCCGCCGTGGTCACCGGCACCCGGGAGGCACAGGCCTCACCCGACAGGGACCCCTCCAGCGGCACCGCCAGGCCCGCCCGGGCGCCCGTGTCCCCGCCCAGCGCCAGCTCCACCCGCACCGTGTCCGTCCCGGCCACCGGCACGGAGACGTCAGCCAGGTCGGCACCGGTGATCTCCCGCGCCCGCTGCGCTATCAGCTCCAGCACCTCCGAACGCGACCCCCCGGACAGCAGGGCACGGGTGATCTCCCCGCTCGCGCTCAGCCAGCGCTGCTGGCGCTGGGCCTCCTCGTACAGCCGGGCATTGTCGATCGCCACCCCGGCGGCAACGGCCAGCGTGGAGATCACCGCCTCGTCGTCCGCGTCGAACTGCTCCCCGCCCTGCTTGTCCGTCAGGTAGAGGTTGCCGAAGACCTCCTCGCGCACACGCACCGGCACGCCCAGGAAGCTCCGCATCACGGGGTGGCGCGCCGGGCACCCGAACGACGAAGGGTGCGCGGACAGGTCTTCCAGCCGCAGCGGCTCCGGGTGGCGGATCAGCTCGCCCAGCAGGCCCCGCCCGGTCGGGTACGGGCCGATCCCGGCGATCTCCTCCTCCGTCAGGCCCACCGTGAGGAACTGCGACAGCGTCTCCCCGTCCGGCCCGATCACCCCGAGCGCCGCGTACCGAGCGTCCACCAGGACCGCCGCCGCCTCCACGATCCGCCGCAGCACCTGCGTCAGGTCCAGCTCGCGGCCGACCGACAGCACCGCCTCCAGCAGGCTGTGCACGCGGTCCCGGGTGCCGCGGGCCGCGTCGATCCGCGCCTGGAGCTCCTCCAGCAACTCGTCCAGCCGAAGCTGCGGCATCCGTGACCGCACCGTCTCGCCGCTCACGGACATCCTCCTCGCCTCGGCCGCCGCGCCCGATTCTCGCAGACGACGGCGGACCCCGGGGCGTCCTCCCGCCAGTCCGCGAGGAGGGACCGGGAGCGCCCGGCACCGGGACCTCCGGCGCCGGGGTGAGGCTGCTCGACCCCTGTGGCCGGTCCCGGGGGGTGGACGGGCGAGGCGTTCGACCGGGCCGGAGTCGGAGACGGCGGCCACGCAGATGCGGACCTCGCCTCGCACTCGCCCGCGCGCACCTCCACGGGGTGCCGCATCCGGTGGCACTGTGCGACCCCGCCAACGAGCCGACCTCCGGTTGACAGGACTCTCGGCAGTGAAGCTACGTTAGGTAGTACTTTCGTCACATCTTGTGATCGCCGCTGCCCACTTCCCGCGCGAGGAGCCCGAGCATGACCACGACCCCCACCCGTCCCACCGCCGTGCCGTCCATCGAGCAGCTGCCCCAGCCGAAGCTGCGCACGAACACCGACATCCAGGGCAACATCCTGGCGGCGTTCAACAAGGACTTCATGGACTTCCGCTACCTGCACTTCCCGGACGCCGCCAAGGGCCGCGGCTGGCTCTCCGCGATCCTCAACACCGTCGCGACGACCAGCGAGACCGAGGACTTCAACGAGCAGTTCTCGCTGGCCCGCCGGGCCTTCGGCCGCGACCCCGCGATCACCGCCGTCCGCTGCGGGGTCTCCCTCACGTTCGACGGCCTCAAGACCGTCGCCAAGAACCCCCAGCAGGTCGAGACCGACCTGAAGGACTTCGCCGCCCTGCGTGAAGGCAGCGCCAAGCGGGCCGCGCAGCTCGGGGACACCGACGAGAGCGACCCCAAGCACTGGCTGTTCGGCGCCGGGACCGGTGACAAGGCCGTGCACGCGGTCCTCATCATCGCCGCGGACACCGAGGAGCTGCTGAAGGAGAAGCTGAAGAACCTCGACGCGGTCGAGAAGGCGCACCAGATCACGCGCGTCCACGTGGACGAGGGCCGCACCCTGACGGGCGCCCTCAAGGGGCACGAGCACTTCGGCTACAAGGACGGAATCTCCCAGCCCGGTGTGAAGGACTTCCACCGGGAGGACTCGGAGCGCAAGGGCTTCCGCGACAACCGCGCCGGGACCGAGCTGATCGAGCCCGGCGAGTTCGTCTTCGGCCACAAGAGCGAGACGGGCGACCGGAAGGCACCCGAGTGGATGAAGAACGGCTCGCTCCAGGTGGTGCGCCGGCTGCACCAGGACGTCGCGGGCTGGAACAAGGCCGTGGTGGACGGCGTCAAGCAGTTCACCGGGACCATGGACGCCAACCGGCTCGGCGCCTGCCTGGTCGGCCGCGCGAAGGACGGCACACCGCTCGCCCCGCCGTCCAACGCCGTGACCGGGCTGGGCTCGGACCGCAACGACTTCGACTACCGGGACGACCCCGTCGGGCAGCACACCCCCTGGGTCGCCCACATCCGCCGCACCCACCCTCGCGCGTTCGCCGGCATCGCCGACAACAAGCCGAAGAGCCACCGCCTGATGCGCCGGGGCATCCCGTACGGCCCGGAGTTCACGGGCACCGCGGACGACGGCAAGGACCGCGGGCTGATGTTCGTGTGCTACGGCACCTCACTGGAGCAGCAGTTCGAGCTGGTCCAGCAGCACTGGTCCAACAACCCCGACTTCACCCCTGGCATCGAGGCCCCCACCCCGGAGCCCCACAACGGCTTCGACAAGGTCACCGGCCTCGCCGGCAAGGCCTCGATCGCGCTCGCGGACGGCACGCACGGCACGGTCGACATGAAGCGCTTCGTCCGCACCACGGGCGCGCTCTACGCCTTCACCCCGTCGATCAGCACGCTGCGGCTGCTCGCCGAGGGCAAGGACCTCCCCAACAAGCCGGTCGGCTCCTGACCACCGAGCGCCCCCGAGGAGACACCATGGAGAACCCCGACATCGAGGGCACGGCCGACGACCGCGCCCGCTGGCGAACCTGCCGGCAGCTGGCGCGCGAGCTGCTGCTGGTCGGTCCGGACGACAAGGACCTGAGGCTGCGCTACCTCGACGTCCTGATCAAGGACGGCATCCCGGAGACGGACCAGCCCAAGGACGTGCTGATCGTCGGCGCGGGCATCGCGGGCCTGGTCGCCGGGAAGCTGCTCAAGGACGCCGGGCACAACGTCACCATCCTGGAGGCCAACGCCAACCGGGTGGGCGGCCGGATCAAGACCTTCCGCTCCACCGACGACGAGCCCGACGGACCGTTCTACGACCCGGATCAGTACGCGGAGGCCGGGGCGATGCGGCTGCCCAGCTTCCACCCGCTCACCCTGGCGCTCGTCGACAGCCTCGGCCTGAGCCGGCAGCTGTTCTTCAACGTCGACGTCGATCCGGACACCGGCAACCAGAACGCGCCCGTCCCCCCGGTGGTCTACGAGTCCTTCGAGCCCGGCAGGATCTGGAAGTACGGCGCGGACAGCCCGGACTTCCGCGAACCGGTCAAGCGCTTCAACTCCTGGATCCGCACCAACCGGGTCCAGGCCCGCCGCAGCGAGTACGCCGCCGACCCCAGCTGTATCAACGAGGGCTTCCACCTCACCGGCGACGAGGTGCGGATCACCGCCGCCGACATGGTCAACCAGGCGCTGGAGCCGGTCCGCGACTACTACTCGGTGATCAGGGACGGCAAGCGGGTGAACAAGCCGTTCGCCGAGTGGCTGGACGGCTGGGCCCGGGTGATCCGCGACTTCGACGGCTACTCGATGGGCCGCTTCCTGCGCGAGTACGCGGGCTTCAGCGACGAGGCCGTCGAGGCGATCGGCACGATCGAGAACATGACCTCGCGGCTGCACCTGTCCTTCTTCCACACCTTCCTGGGCCGCAGCGACATCGACCCGAAGGCCACCTACTGGGAGATCGCGGGCGGCAGCTGGAGACTGCCCCACGTGCTCGCCGAGGAGCTCCGGGAGGAGCTGCGGATGGGCGAGCGGATGATCCGGATGGAGTACTGGGACCCGCGTCGGGACGGCGGGGCCGGCCGGAACGTCGGCCCGAACGGGCCGCAGGTCGCGGTCCAGACCGTCCCCGAGGACGACCCCGAAGCCGAACCCGACGTCTGGAAGGGCGACCTCGCGATCGTCACGGTCCCGTTCTCCGCCCTTCGGTTCGTCCAGGTGACGCCCCCGTTCTCGTACAAGAAACGCCGGGCCATCATCGAGACCCACTACGACCAGGCCACCAAGGTGCTGCTGGAGTTCTCCCGCCGCTGGTGGGAGTTCACCGAGGCGGACTGGAAGACCGAACTCGACTCCATCGCGCCCGGCCTGTACGAGTACTACCAGCGGGCCGGCGAGGAGGACGCCGAGGCGGCCGTGGCCGCCGCCCACAACGGCCACCGGCCCCCGCGCAACCTGCCCGAGGTGCTGCTCGGCGCACACGCGAGCGTGGACGAGCGCCGCATCAGCCAGGCCCAGCGGGAGGTCTACGAGCACACCCCGCTGCTCCGGGCGAACGTGCGCCCCGCCACCAACTGCTTCGGCGGCGGCTCGACCACCGACAACCCGAACCGCTTCATGTACTACCCCTCGCACCCGGTGCCCGGCGGCGACGGCGGCGGCGTGGTGCTGGCCGCCTACAGCTGGTCGGACGACGCGGTGCGCTGGGACTCCATGGAGGACGACGAGCGGTACGTCTACGCGCTGCGCAACCTCCAGTCGGTGCACGGCCGGCGGATCGAGGTGTTCTACACCGGCTACGGGAAGACCCAGAGCTGGCTGCGCGACCCGTACGCCTTCGGCGAGGCGGCGGTGTACACCCCGCACCAGATGACCAGCTTCCACCTCGACGTGGTCAAGCCGGAGGGCCCGGTGCACTTCGCCGGCGAGCACGTCTCGCTCAAGCACGCCTGGATCGAGGGCGCGGTGGAAACCGCCGTCCGGGCGGCCATCGCCGTACACGAGGCGCCGCCTGCGCCGCCCGCGGCGGAACCGGAGATCCGGCCCGAGGTGCGGGTCCGCCGGGAACGCCGGCAGGAGGCGCTGAGCAGATGAGCGGCAACCACGACTGGACGGTGGGCCGGTACCTGGCCACCAGGCTGGAGCAGTTGGGCATCCGGTACCTGTTCGGGGTGCCGGGCGACTTCCTCGGCCCGTTCCTGACGATCATGCACGCCACCACCGGCGTGCGCTGGATCGGCACCCCGACCGAGATGGGCGGCGGCTACGCCGCGGACGCCTACGCCCGGGTGCGGGCCGCCGACGCCGACCCCGACAAGGGCGAGCAGGGCATCGGCGCCGTCGCGGTGACCTACGGGGTGGGCGCGTTCAGCCTGCTCAACACGATCGGCGGCGCGTACGTCGAAGACGTGCCACTGATCGCGATCAACGCGGCGCCCTCGTACGAGCAGTGGCTCAACCAGCAGGCGGTCGGCCTGCTCACCTCGCACATGAGCCCGCGCCGGGAGAGCAACCTGGACGTCTACCGGCAGGTCACGGTGGACGCGCAGGTGCTCTCCAACCCGGGGCTCGCGCCCTGGCAGATCGACGGCGCGATCACCGCGTGCCTGACCGAGCGCAAGCCGGTCTACCTGGAGGTGATGGAGGACCTCTGGCACGCGCCGTGCGATCCTCCGCAGGGTCGACTCGTGCCCCACGAGCGGACGTTCACCAAGCGGAACGAGGAGATGCTGGCCAAGGCGGTCGCGGCCGCGGCGGAGCTGATCGGCACGTTCGGCACACCGATCGTCTGGGCCGGCGAGGAACTGGTCAGCCAGCGGCTGGAGGACGAGCTGCTGGAGTTCGTCCAGAGCACCAGGATGCAGTTCTGCACCACGGTCGGCGCGAAGTCCGTGGTCTCCGAACGGCATCCGCTGTTCGCCGGCGTCTACAACGGCAGGGCGAGCCTGCCGGAGATCCGGAAGACCTTCAAGAACGCCGGGTGCCGGATCGGCCTGGGGACCTGGTCCACGTCCAAGAACCTCGGCGGCGAGCAGTCGATCGGCGATGACTGGATCGTGGCGGCCCGCGACGGCGTCAGCGTCGGCGCCAGCTACTTCCCCGAGGTCCAACTGGGGCGGTTCATCCCGGCGTTGCGCGACGCACTGGCAGGACAGACCTTCGCGGCGGACCACTTCGCGCTGGCGCACGCGGCGGGCCTGGACGTCCCGGCCAGCACGGCCGCCTTCCTGGACTCGCTGAGCGCCGCCCAGTACCCGGCGGAGCTCACGTACGACAGCTTCTTCCAGCACATCAACTTCTTCCTGGAGCACCAGGCCACCGGCGGGGACCCGCAGGCCCCCTCGCCGTTCACGGTGGTCTCGGACGCGGCGTTCGCACTGCTCGGATCGATGAACCTGCGGATCACCGAGCGGGCCGGCTTCCTGGCGCAGAACAGCTGGCTGTCCATCGGCTACTCGGTCGGCGCGGCCACCGGCGTGGCGCTGGGTCGCCAGCAGCCCATGAAGCGGCCGCTGGTGTTCGTCGGGGACGGCTCGTTCCAGGAGATCTGCCAGGAGCTGTCCACCCAGGTGCGCCACCACCTGCAGCCGGTGGTCTTCGTCCTGGACAACGAGGGCTTCTACGGCATCGAGCAGATGCTGGTCAGCCCCTGCTACTACAAGGAGAAGCCGTCCGACGGGGCCGACTTCTACAACGTGCTGCACCCGTGGCGCTACGAGAAACTGGCCGAGGTCTTCGGCACGGAGAAGGACCGGATGCACGGGTACGAGGTCACCACCCACACCGAGCTCGGCTCACTCCTGCTGGACATCGCCGATCCCGGCAACGACATCAACCACGCGCCGATCCTGGCCCGCATCCGGCTCAGCCGGCACGACTACCCGAAGGCGCTCCAGTACAAGATCGACGAGAAGTGCCAGTAGTTGCCCCGAGTCCACCGGCCCCCGTCCCCGACGGGGGCCGGTGCGCGCCGTCGACTCCTGACGTCCGGCCCCTGGTCCCGGGTCAGCCCTGCCAGGTCCAGTCGGTGACCTCGGGCAGGTCGGTGCCGTGCTCGCGGATCCAGTCGTGGTGGCGGGCACGCTGGTCGGCCATCTCCTGGCGCAGGGCGGCGGCCGGTACGGCCAGGCCTGGGACGCGGTCGATGACGTCCATGACGAGGCGGTAGCGGTCGAGGTCGTTGCGGACGACCATGTCGAACGGCGTGGTGGTGCTGCCGGACTCCTTGTAGCCGCGCACGTGCAGGTGCGGGTGGACGGCGCGCCGGTAGGCGAGGCGGTGGATCAGCCACGGGTAGCCGTGGTACGCGAGGATCACCGGCCGGTCGCGGGTGAACAGGGCGTCGAACTCCGCGTCCGGCATGCCGTGCGGGTGCTCCTCGGCGGGCATCAGCCGGGCCAGGTCCACCACGTTGACCACCCGGACGCGCAGGTCCGGCAGGTGCCGGCGGAGCAGGTCGGCGGCGGCCAGGACCTCCTGGGTGGGGACGTCGCCGGCGCAGGCGAGGACGACGTCGGGCTCGCTGGTGCCGTCCTCGGTCCCGGCCCATTCCCAGATCCCGGCACCGCGGGCGCAGTGGGCGCGGGCCTGGTCGAGGGTGAGCCAGTCGAAGCAGGGCTGCTTGCCGGCGACCACGACGTTGACGTAGTCGCGGCTGCGCAGGACGTGGTCGGCGGTGGCGAGCAGGGTGTTGGCGTCCGGCGGGAGATAGACGCGGACGGCCTCGGGACTCTTGTTGAGGACGTGGTCGACGAAGCCGGGGTCCTGGTGGGAGAAGCCGTTGTGGTCCTGGCGCCAGACGTGCGAGGTGAGCAGGTAGTTGAGCGAGGCGATCGGTGCGCGCCAGGTCAGGGAGCGGGTGGTGCGCAGCCACTTGATGTGCTGGTTCACCATGGAGTCGACGATGTGGACGAAGGCCTCGTAGCAGGAGAAGAGGCCGTGCCGGCCGGTGAGGAGGTAGCCCTCCAGCCAGCCCTGGCAGGTGTGCTCGGAGAGGATCTCCATCACCCTGCCGTCGCGGGCGAGGTGTTCGTCGACGGGCAGGGTGGCGGCCTGCCACGCCTTGCCGGTCGCCCGGTAGACGGCCTGGAGGCGGTTGGAGGCGGTCTCGTCCGGGCCGACCAGGCGGAAGTCCCGGCGCTCGGCGGTGGCGGCCGTCAGGTCGGCGAGCAGGTCGCCCAGGACCCGGGTCGGCTCGTGCAGGGTCGCACCGGGCTTGTCCACGGGGACGGCGTAGCGCTCAAGGGCCGGCATCGGCAGGTCGCGCAGCAGCAGTCCGCCGTTGGCGTGCGGATTCGCGCCCAGGCGGCGGGGGCCTTCGGGGACGCGGTCGAGGACCTGCGCCGATGGACGGCCGTGTTCGTCGAAGAGTTCCTCTGGCCGGTAGGAGCGCAGCCAGTCCTCCAGCTGCCGCAGGTGCGCGGGGTTGTCGCGGACCTGGTCGAGCGGCACCTGGTGGGCGCGCCAGGTGCCCTCGACCGGCAGGCCGTCCACCTCGGCCGGTCCGGTCCAGCCCTTGGGCGTGCGCAGCACGATGAGCGGCCAGTGCGGCCGGCGGGTGCTGCCGCCGGCGCGGGCCTCGTGCTGGATGGCGGCGATCCGGTCGAGGGCGGTGTCCATGGCCTCGGCCATGGCGCGGTGGACCGTCAGCGGGTCGTCGCCGCCGACGTACAGCGGGAGGTGGCCGTAGCCGCGGAGCAGGGCGTCGAGTTCGGCCTCGGGCAGGCGGGCGAGGACGGTCGGGTTGGCGATCTTGTAGCCGTTGAGGTGGAGGACCGACAGCACCGCGCCGTCGTGGACGGGGTCGAGGAACTTGTTGCCGTGCCAGGAGGCCGCCAGCGGGCCGGTCTCGGCCTCGCCGTCGCCGATCACGCAGGCGACCAGCAGACCGGGGTTGTCGAAGGCGGCACCGTAGGCGTGCGAGAGTGCGTAGCCGAGTTCCCCGCCCTCGTGGATGGAGCCGGGCGTCTCGGGGGCGACGTGGCTGGGCACGCCGCCGGGGAAGGAGAACTGGCGGAACAGCCGGGCCATGCCGGGCTCGTCGCGGGTGATGTCGGGATAGGTGGCGGTGTAGCTGCCGTCGAGCCAGGAGTTCGCGAGGACGGCGGGCCCGCCGTGCCCGGGGCCCCAGACGCAGACGGCGTCGAGGTCCCGGTCCTTGATCACGCGGTTGAGGTGGGTGTGCACCAGGTTGAGGCCGGGCGAGGTGCCCCAGTGGCCCAGCAGGCGGGGTTTGATGTGCTCGGGGCGCAACGGCTCGCGCAGCAGCGGGTTCGCCATCAGGTAGATCTGCCCCGCCGCAAGGTAGTTGGCGGCCCGCCAGTGGGCGTCGAGCGCCCGGATCTCCTCGTCGGACGGTCCACCGGGAGCCGGACCGGGGGTGATGGACATGACTGTGCTCTCCTCGGAGTCTGTCGGATTCACCGATCGCCGACGGGCGGTCGGCCCTCATCGTCGCCCCTGCGGCCGAACTTTTCGCAGGGCCGGACAGACCACATTCTGCGAGCGGGAAGCGGGCCGATGGCCCCTGCCCGCCCGGGGCCTCACCCGAACGGCCCGGTGCCCCGGCCCACTGCCCCCTCGTCCGCCCCGCTGTCCTGGGCCCGCCGGGTGTCCTGTTCGCCCTGGCCTGGAGCCTTGCCCTTCCGCGGGCGAAGGCGCACCAATCAGGGCGGGGCATTCATCTTCGGGGTGTCCGGCACCCCGGGGGGACGGGCCGTGCCGGTCCCCCCGGGGTGGGTGGTGGTGTTCAGTCGCCGGCGCCGTCGGGGTCGGTGTCGGGGATCCAGGAGCCGTGGATTCCGGCGGTCACCCGTCGGGGCAGGTGGACGGTGGCTACCCGGTCGAGGCCGGCGGCGTCGAGGACCAGCAGCTGCGAGGCGTCCTGCTTGAGGTCGGAGATCACGGTGAGCAGGTAGCCGTCGTCCTCGTGGGTGGCTCCGGCGGCGGGAACGAAGACGGATGTCCTCCTCGGGCAGCACCGCGGCGAGGAGTTCCTCGGACGTCGAGAAGGCCTGGGCCGCCACCTCCAGGGCGCGGCGGTGAGCGGCCGTGGGCACCTCTCCGATCAGGCCCGTCAGCAGGGTGCGCAGGACGTCCGCCGAGGGTGCCCAGATCTCCTCCCTGCCGCAGCCCGCCGATCCCGCGGCTGCAGCGAGGGACAGGGCCAGCGGGTTGCCGCCGGCGAAGCGGAGCACGCGGTCGCGCGGTTCGGGCCGGATCCGTGCCGAGACCAGCAGGCTGCGGGCCTGCTCCTCGGAGAACGGTTCCAGTTCGGTCACGTGCAGGAGCTCGGACCAGGCGGGGTCGGCGGTCCACTGCGGCTGCGGAGCGAGCCGGCCGGCCAGGACGACCAGGGCGCTGTCCGCGGCGCGGGGCAGGAAGTGGTGCCACAGCCAGCTCTCCAGCCACTGGCAGTGCTCGAAGGAGTCCACGAACAGCACCGTGCCGGGGACGTCCAGGAAAGGGCCGGCCGCGCGCTCGAAATCGGCCGGGTCCCGGCTGACGAAGCGGCCGTCGAGTTCGACGAGCGGCCGGCCCGCCGCACGAGCGTGGTCCGCCAGACGACGCAACAGTGTGGACTTCCCGATGCCGCCCGGTCCGAACACGTAGAAGGCGAACGGCGCCTGCGGATCGCCGGCCAAAACCTCCCCGAAACGCCTGAGTTGCTCGTCCCGGCCGATGAAGGCCCGGACGCGCGCAGCGCTCAGTCTCTCTCCCATGGACACCATGCCGGCTCCGTTCCCCTTGATTGAGCCGCCCATCCAAGCAGACGCAACTTCTTCGCGTTAAGCTGTTGTCCATGAGTGCCCGAGCGACCACACGCCCCGGCGGGCGCAGCGCCCGCGTCCAGCAGTCCGTGCACCAGGCCGTCCGAGATCTGGAGGCGGAACTGGGGCGGGACGCGCTCACCGTGCCGCTGATCGCCGCCCGCGCGGGAGTCACGCCGTCCACCGTCTACCGGCGCTGGGGGGACCTGCGGGAACTGCTGTCCGACGTGGCCGTCGAGCGGCTGCGCCCCGACACGCCCCCGGCCGACCACGGCAGCCTGCGGGCGGACCTGGAGGCGTGGGCGGTGCAGTTCGCCGAGGAGATGTCCTCGACGGCGGGCCTCGTGTACGTCCGCGACGCCCTGCTGGGCGACCCCGAGCAGGGCAACGCGGCCCGCTGCTCGGACTACGCGGCCGAGCAGTTGAAGGCCATCGGCGTGCGCGCGGCAGGGCGCGGAGAGGCCGTGCCCGACGTGGAGACCCTGCTGGATGTCGTCGTCGCCCCCCTGATGTACCGGATCCTGTTCCGCCCGTCGGACCTGTCCGCGTCCTACACCGACCACCTGGTGGCGACCGCGCTCGGCCGCATCGCGCCGCCTTCCCACCCCACCGCATAAAAGCTAAATATTTGCGTTTCGGGAGGCGTGAGCCCTACAGTGCTAAACGCAAAGCATTCGCCTTAAGGCTCAGAGGTGCTTCCATGACCAGCGTCACCACCCTGTCGTCCCACCCCCGTCGGCTGCCCGTGCTGAGCCGCCGCGGCGCCTTCCCGCTCCACGCCTCGGTCCTGGTCGGCCTGCTGGCCGCCTCCAGCGCACCGACCCCGCTCTACGCGCTCTACCAGACCGCGTGGCACTTCTCGGCCATGACGCTCACCGTCGTGTTCAGCACCTACGCGCTCTCACTGCTCGTGGCGCTGCTGACCGCGGGAACGCTCTCGGATCACCTCGGCCGACGCCCCGTCCTCGCCGGGGCGCTGCTGGCCGAAGCCGTCGCCATGGCCGTCTTCGCCACCGCCCAGGGAGTGCCGGCGCTGATCGCCGCCCGGATCCTGCAAGGCCTGGCCACCGGCGTGGCCACCAGCGCCGCCGGAGCCGCCCTGCTCGACTTCGAAGACCCTCAGCACCCGGGCCGGGCGACGGTCGCCAACGGCACCACCCCCGTGGCCGGCATGGCGGTCGGCGTGCTGGCCGCCACCGCCCTCGTCCAGTACGCCCCCGCCCCCACCCGCACCGTCTACCTGCTGCTGCTCCTGCTCTTCACCGCGCAGGCCGCCGCGGTCCTGCTCACCCCCGAGACCGCACGCCCCCACCCCGGCGCCTGGCGCTCACTGCGCCCCGCGATCACCGTCGCCCCCGCCTCCCGGCCGGCCATGGCCCTCGCCACGCCCGGCATCGTCGCCGCCTGGGCCCTGGGCGGCTTCTATTCCTCCCTCGGCCCCTCGCTCGCCCGGCTCATCGCCCCGCACGCCGCCCGCGCCACCGGCGGCCTGGTCTTCTTCACCATGACGGCCGCGGCCGGCCTCGCCGGCCACGCCGCCCGGGCACTGCCCGCCCGCACCGTGAGCCTCACCGGCACCGCACTCCTGATCCCGGGAGCCCTGCTGACCCTGAGCGGCCCCCAGCTGCACAGCCTGCTCGCGCTGTTCTCCGGCACCGCCCTGGCGGGCGCGGGCTTCGGCGCCGTCACCCAGGCAACCCTGCGCCTGCTGCTGCCCCCGGCCGCTCCGGGCGAGCGCGCCGGCACGCTCGCCGCCTACTACGTCCTCAGCTACCTGGCCATGAGCGTCCCCGCCGTCCTCGCCGGCCTGCTGACCAACCTGTACGGCCTGCAGACCGCCGTCTCGCTCTACGCCGTGACCGTCGTCCTGCTGACCCTGACCGGCCTGACCCGCGCCGTGCGCCGGCCCCGCAGCGCCTGACCGGGTGCTGCCCGGCCGCACCGCCCGCCCTGCCCCACCCACACGGAAGGACCCACCGATGAACACCGCCACGCCCCGTCACACCAGCCCCTTCACGAGCACGGGATGGAACCTCGGCGACATCGCCGTGCGCCGCGTCGACGAGATCGAACTTCCGCGCCAGACCGGACCCTGGCTGCTGCCGGACGCCACCAAGGAGGTGCTGGACGAGGCGTCGTGGCTGCGCCCCGACTTCGCCGACGCCGATGTCCCACGGCTGGCGAGCCACAGCTTCGCGGTGGAGGCCGGCGGACTGCGGATCGTCGTGGACACCGGCATCGGCAACGGCAAGACCCGCACCAACCCGGCCTGGAACGGTCTCGACACCGACTTCCTGGAGCGGCTGGCGGCGGCCGGCTTCCCGCCGGAGTCCGTGGACCTGGTGATCACCACGCACCTGCACACCGACCACGTCGGCTGGAACACCCGCCTCGCCGGCGAGGACTGGGTCCCCACCTTCCCCAACGCCCGCTACGTCACCAGCCGCACCGAATGGGACCACTGGGCCGCCACCGACCTGGACGAGGCTCGCCGCCAGATGTTCCGCGACTCCGTCCACCCCGTCCGCGACGCCGGGCAGTACCACCTCGTGGACGTGCCCGAGCAGGGGTACGAGGTGGCGCCCGGCGTCGTCCTGGTCCCGGCCCCGGGCCACACCCCGGGGCAGGTCGCCGTGGAGCTGCGCGGCAGCCACCGCCGGGCACTGATCACCGGCGACAGCATCCACCACCCCGTGCAGCTGTCCCACCCCCACGTGAACAGCTGCGTCGACATCGACTCCGCCCAGGCGGTCCGCACCCGCGGCCGGCTGCTCGATGCCCTGGCGGGCACCGACGCGCTGCTCCTGGGCACGCACTTCCCGCAGCCCACGGCCGGTACCGTCCACCGGGAGAACGGCCGTTACCGGCTGCTCGCCGAGCCCGGCAGCGAGAACCCGACCACCGCGATGGTCGAGCCGTAAGCTCACGGCAGCACGGGGCGGGGACGGGTCAGCCGCGGAGCCGGTCCGTCACCCACTCGTGGAAGGCCCCGATGTGGTGCTCGCTGGGCACCAGCACACCGCCCCGCGCGTACGAGCGGGAATCCATGCCCAGCTGGGTGCGGTCGCACGCCCCGAAATCCTGCACGTTCACCCGGTGGAAGAGTTCCACCGAGCGGGACACGTCCGTACCCGACTCGACCACGTCCTTGAGGAAGAGCCAGTCGCACTCGATGACGGTGTGATCCACCGCGAGGGGATACATCCGGAGGACGATCACGTGGTCGGGCACCAGGTTGACGAAGACCTGCGGCTTGACGGTGATCGCGTAGTACCTGCGGTCCTGCTCCTCGGAGACGCCGGGGATCCGCGCGACCCCGGCACTTCCGTCGACGGTGAAGCCCTCGGCCTCCGCAGCGAACTCGGCACCGTGCCCGACGTAGTACTGGGCCGCGTAGCCGTCGGCGAACTCGGGCAGGACCTCGGTGAGTTCGGGGTGGATCGTGGCGCAGTGGTAGCACTCCATGAAGTTCTCGACGATCAGCTTCCAGTTGGCGCGCACCTCGTAGCGGATCCGCCGGCCCACGGCGAGCTCGTCGGCCTGGTAGCGGTCGATCGCGCGCGGGTCGCCGAGCCGCTCGGTCGCGGCGCCGATGACGTCGTCCTCGAAGGAGGGCGGGTCGTCGGCCAGGCAGACCCAGACGTACCCGAGCCACTCCCGCACGTGCACCGGGACCAGGCCGAAGGCCGTCCGGTCGATGTCGGGCATGCCGGTCAGGTTCGGCGCGGCCACCAGCTTGCCGTCGAGCCCGTACGTCCAGGCGTGGTAGGGGCACCGGAAGTTCCGCTTGACCTCGCCGGACTCCTCGGTGCAGATCCGGGCACCGCGGTGGCGGCAGATGTTGAGGAAGGCCTTGATCGTGTGGTCGCGGGAGCGGGTCACCAGCACGCTCTCCCGGCCGACCTGGACGGTCCGGAACGTGCCGGGCGCATCCAGGTCGGCGGCGCGCACGACGCAGAACCACATCGCCTCGAAGATCTTCTCCTGCTCCCGCGCGAAGATCCGCGGGTCGGTGTAGGAGGATCCGGGCAGGGTGCTGATCAGGCTCGGCGGGAGTTCGGTCGCGGTCACAGCGGCCGCCTTTCGTGAGTGGGGAACCGGGATTCCTGCCGGACCGCCGGTCCGGATCACCGGCGGATGCGGGCCATCTCCGGGTCGAACAGCGGCTCTTGGGCGACCGTGGCGGGCAGCCGCTCCCCGAAGTACTCGATGTGCACCCGGTTTCCGGGGACGGCCGCGGCGCCCGGCAGCCAGGCGTAGGCGATGGACCTGCCGACGGTGTACCCGTACGCGGCGCTGGTGACGTAGCCCGCCGGGGTGCCGTCGACGTATACCGGCTCCTTCCCCATCACCACGGCCTGCGGGTCGTCGAGCAGGAGGCAGGCGAGCCGGCGCAAGACGGTCCCCTCGCCGAGGCCGGCCAGCGCGCCGCGGCCGACGAAGTCGCCCTTGTCCATCCGGACGGCGAAGCCGAGGCCGGCCTCGTAGGGGTTGTGCTCGGCGGTCATGTCCGTCCCCCAGGAGCGGTAACCCTTCTCCAGGCGGAGGCTGTTGAACGCGCTGCGCCCGGCGGCGACCAGGCCCAGCGACCCGCCTGCCCGCCACAGGGTGTCCCACAGCCGCGGCCCGGCATCGGCGGTGGTGTACAACTCCCAGCCGAGCTCGCCGACGTACGACAGGCGCATCGCGGTGACCGGGACGTTGCCGAGGTACGCCTGCCTGGCCTTGAAGTAGCCGAAGCCGCGGTGCGAGAAGTCCGCGTCGGTCAGCGGCTGGACCAGCTCGCGGGCGAGCGGGCCCCAGACGCCGAGGCAGCAGGTGCCGGCCGTGATGTCGCGGACCTGGACCGTACCGTGCGCCGGGAGGTGCCGGGTCAGCCAGTCGAGGTCGAGATTGCCGTTCGCGCCGACCTGGAAGCGGTGCTCGCCCAGCCGCGCCACCGTCAGATCACTGCGCACACCGCCGGATTCGTCGAGCAGCAGGGTGTAGGTGACCGAACCGACCGGCTTGTCGAGCTGGTTGCTGGTGAGGTGCTGCAGGAAGCCGAGCGCTCCGGGGCCGGTGACCTCCAGGCGCTTGAGGGCCGTCATGTCGTACAGCGCGACCCGCTCGCGGGTGGCCAGTGCCTCGGCGCCCGCGATGGGCGACCAGTAGCGCGAGGCCCACTCTCCCCGGCGCGGGATGCCGGCCACCTCGGGCAGGGCGGCATTGGCCTCGTACCAGTGCGGGCGCTCCCAGCCGGAGGCCTCCAGGAAGACCGCGCCGAGTTCCCGCTGCCGACCGCGGAACGGGCTGACCCGCAGCGGGCGCGGCTCCTCCATCGGCTGCAGCGGGTGGATGATGTCGTAGACCTCGACGAAGTTCTGGCAGCTGCGCTCGCGCACGTAGGAGGGCGCGAGCTGGACCTGCTCGAAGCGGTTCAGGTCGCACTCGTGCAGGTCGGTGCGCGGCCCGCCCTCGACCAGCCACTCCGCCACGGCCCGCGCCACGCCCGCCGAGTGCGTCACCCACACGGCCTCCGCCACCCAGAAGCCGCGAAGCTCGGGCGCCTCGCCCAGGAGCGGGAAGCCGTCGGTGGTGAAGGAGAAGATGCCGTTGAAGCCCTCCTCCACCTTCGTCCCGGCCAGCGCGGGCAGCAGCGCCCTGGAGTCGTTCCAGGCCGGCTCGAAGTCCTCTTCGGTGAACGCCTTCACCGAGGGCATGACCGGACCGCCGGGGGCGGCCACCTCGGCGAGGTCGACGGGCATCGGACGGTGGGCGTAGGAGCCGATGCCGATCCGGTCCACGTGCTCGCGGAAGTACAGGTCGCGGTCCTGGTGCCGCAGGATCGGCTTGGACGCCTCCAGCAGCTCGGAGTTGTGGCCGGCCAGCGCGGGCACGGGGGTGGTCCTGGCGTACTGGTGGGCCATCGGGACCAGCGGCACGACGAGGCCGGCCATCCGCCCGATCTTCGGCCCCCAGAACCCGGCGCAGGAGACCACGACGTCGGCGGGGAAGGTGCCGTGGTCGGTCACCACGGCGGTGACCCGGCCGCGCGCCGACTCGACCCCGGTCACGGTGTGGTGGCCGAGGAACCGGGCACCGCGGGCGATCGCCTGGCGGGCCTGCGCCTCGGCGGCCCGCACCGCCCTGGCCAGGCCGTCGTCCGGGGTGTGGAATCCCGCGAGCACCCGGTCACGGTCGAGCAGGGGGTGCAGCTCGGCGCACTGGTCCGGGTCGAGCAGGTGGGCCCGCACACCCCAGGAGGCGGCGTAACCGTGCTTGCGCTTGAGCTCCTCGACCCGCTCCGGCGTGGTGGCGACCTCCAGGCCTCCGACCTTGCGGAAGCACCACTGTCCGTCCAGCGAGAGCGCGGAGTACTTGTCGACGGTGTACCGCGCGAACTCGGTCATCGTCTTGGAGGAGTTGGTCTGGAAGACCAGGCCGGGAGCGTGCGAGCTGGACCCACCGGTGGCGAACAGCGGTCCCTGGTCGAGCACCGTGACGTCCGTCCAGCCGCGCGCGGTGAGTTCGTCGCTCAGCGCGCAGCCCACGATTCCGGCGCCGACGATCACGACCTTCGGTCGAGCTGCCACGTGATCCGCCCCCTCTCGGGAGATCGGAGTTGCACAATACGCAAATGAGTGCGCGATATGGAACAGGGTCGACCGCCCGTCGAACCGTGTCAAGACTCCGCCACGAACACGCTTCCGTCTGCGAGTGGTCACGGCCGGTCCCCTTGACACCCCTTTCCAGCCCTTCCATACTCGGCGGCACGTTGCGGATAAAGACAATCGTCTCAAATTGCGCAACTCATCCGAGGGGGGCCGGCCGTACGCCCATCGATCCGCTCCGCATCCCTGCTCATCGTCGATTCCCGGACGGCGGCCGAGGACGGCCGCGAGCGCGAGATCATCAACCCCTTCCCCCCGACAACGCCTCCGCCGGCCCTCGCGGACCCCCGCGTCCCGACACCCGCCTTGCACCAGGAGCGCCCATGAGCAGCTCGGGAGACATCGGCACCACCGCCCCCGGACCATCGGGTGAGGACACCCGCGACCTGGCCCGATTCGGGTACCGGCAGGAGCTGGAGCGCTCCCTCGGCTCCTTCTCCAGCTTCGCCGCCGGTTTCAGCTACATCTCGATCATGACCGGCGTCTTCCAGCTCTTCGGCTTCGGCTTCGGCGCCGGCGGACCCGCCTTCATCTGGTCCTGGCCGCTGGTCTTCACCGGACAGCTCGCCGTCGCCCTCTGCTTCGCCGAGATGGCCGGGCAGTTCCCGCTGGCCGGCGGGGTCTACCAGTGGTCCAAGCAGACGGCCCGACCGATCACCTCGTGGATGTCCGGCTGGATCATGGCGATCGGCGCGGTCGTCACGGCCGCCGCCGTCGCGGTCGCCTACCAGGTGATCCTGCCGCAGGTCTCACTGGCCTTCCAGGTCGTCGGCAGCGCCGACGACGCCGGGCAGACCACGACGCCGGACGGCGCCAGGAACGCGATCGTCCTCGCCCTCGGCCTGGTGGTGTTCACCACGGTCGTCAACATCGTCGGCGTCCGGCTGATGGCGAGGATCAACAACCTGGGCGTGGCGGTCGAGCTGATCGGCGTCACCCTGCTGATCATCATGCTGGCCGTCCACATCCACCGCGGCCCGCAGGTGGTCCTGCACACCGCGGGCACCGGCGCCGGCCACTCCTCGGGCTACCTGGGCGCTTTCCTGGTCGCGTCCATCATGAGTGCCTACGTCTTCTACGGCTTCGACACCGCGGGAGCCCTGGCCGAGGAGACCAAGGAGCCGCGCCGCCACGCCCCGCGCGCCATCCTCCGCGCCCTCACGGCCGCGTTCCTCGCGGGCGGGCTGCTGATGCTGGTCGGCATGATGGCGGTCGGCGACATCAACGCCCGGGAGCTCGGCACGCTGGGCATGCCCTACCTCGTCAAGTCCACCCTCGGCACCGGCCTCGGCGACGCCTTCCTGATCTGCTCGGCGATCGCCATCACCGTCTGCTGCCTGGCGGTACAGACAGCCGCCGTCCGACTGCTCTTCGCCATGGCCCGCGACGGCCGGCTGCCCTTCGGCCACGCCATCGCCAAGGTCTCCCCGCGGTCGAGGACGCCGATCGTCCCGGCACTCGTCACCGGCCTGCTCACCATCGCACTGCTGGTGGTCAACATCGGCAACCAGCGGGTCTTCTACATCCTCACCTCGGTCGCGATCATCCTCTTCTACATCCCCTACCTGATGGTCACCGGCCCGATGCTGCTGCGCCGGCTGCGCGGCCAGTGGCCGGGCCCGGGCCACGGTCCGTACTTCAACCTGGGCCGCTGGGGCTTGCCGGTGAACGCCTTCGCGGTGCTCTACGGGGCGGCGATGACGGTCAACCTGGCCTGGCCGCGCGCCGCTGTCTACGGCAACGACCACTGGTACTACCAGTGGGGCGCCGTGGTCTTCACCGCCGTGATCACGGCGGTGGGCCTGTGCCTGTACCTCAGGTACCGCAGGGGAGTTGCACTGCGCGGCCCGGTTGCCGAGACCGCCGCCGAAGGGCTCTGACGCCCACCGGGGTCAGACGGCAACGGGGCGCCGGGCGAACACCCGGCGCCCCGCGCGTTCAGCGGACGCGCACGTAGCCGAGGTGTCCGGAGATCTCCTCGGCCGCGGCCCGGACCGCGACGGCCACCTCGCGCAGGAGCCCTTCGGACAGCCGGAACGACGGCCCGGAGGCGCTGATCGCGGCCACGACCTGCCCGTTGTGGGCGAAGACCGGAGCGGCCACGGCATTCAGTCCCGTCTCCAACTCCTGGATGGTGCAGGCGAATCCGTCCCTGCGGGCGGCCTCAAGCTGCTTCCGCAGCTCCAAGGGGTCGGTGACGGTGCGCGGCGTGTACCGCTCCAACGGCTCGGCGAGCCTCTTCTCGAGGGCCGCCTCGGGCAGGTGCGCCAGCAGCACCTTCCCACTCGAGGTCGCGTGCAGGGGCGTCCGCTGGCCGACCCAGTTGTGCGTCGTGATCGCCGACGGGCCGAGCACCTGGTCGATGTTGACGGCCGCGTCCACGTCCAGGATCGCCAGGTTGATGGTCTCGGCGACCTCGACCGCCAGCCGCTCACAGATCGGCCGGCTCTCCCGGGACAGGTCGAGCCGGACGGTCGCCGCACCGGCGAGCCGGACCAGGCCGAGGCCGAGCCGGTACTTCCCCCGCTCGCCGGGCTGCTCGACCAGCCCGCGCAGCTCCAGGGCGGCGACCAGCCGGAACGCGGTCGACTTGTGCACCCCGAGCTCGGCGGCGATCTCGGTCACCCCCGACTCGCCGCGGCGGGCGAGGAGTTCGAGGATCGTCACCGCCCGGTCGACGGACTGCACCGGGGATTGCCCCGCACTGTTGCTCATGGCGCAACATTATGCACAACCAGCAGCTTCCACGACCCTTGACAAGGCTTCGACCCGAAGAAACCATGTTGCGTATACCGAATCGAGTTGTGCAATACGCGACACGATTCGATCTCTGGAGGCTCTGGAGGTTCCACGTGATCACGGTGTGCCGGATCGAAGACCTGCCCCCCGGCGAGGCCCTCCGGGTCACCGAGGGTGTCCCCTCCCCCATCGCCCTCTTCAACGCGGACGGCACCTTCTACGCCGTCGACGACACCTGCACGCACCAGGACGCGTCCCTCGCCGACGGCTGGCTGGAGGGCTGCCTCGTCGAATGCCCACTGCACGCCGCCTCGTTCGACCTGCGGACCGGCCGCCCCACCTGCCCCCCGGCGAAGGAGCCGCTGCGCACCCACCGGGTCTCCGTGCAGGACGGCTTCGTGCTGCTCGACATCACCGTCGGTGAGCCGGCATGAGAACGATCGCCGTCGTCGGGGCCTCGCTCGCCGGCCTCAGCACCGCCCGTGAGCTCCGCTCCGAGGGGTACGACGGCGCCCTCGTGATCGTCGGCGAGGAGCGCCACCGGCCGTACGACCGCCCGCCGCTGTCCAAGGAGTTCCTCAAGGGCGACATCGACGCACAGGCGCTCGCCCTGGGCACCCCGGACGAGTACCGGGACCTGGGGGTGGAGTGGCTGCTCGGCGAGCGGGCGGTACGCCTTGATCCGGCGAGCCGGACGGTGACCCTGGCCGGCGGTCGCGAGCTGCGCACCGACGCGGTCGTCATCGCCACCGGCGCCGGCCCCCGGACGATCCCCGGCTCGGCCGGGCTGACCGGCATCCACACCCTGCGCACGCTGGACGACGCCGAGGCCCTGCGCGCGGACCTCACCAACGGCACGCCCCGGGTCGTCGTCATCGGCGCGGGCTTCCTCGGCGCCGAGGTGGCGTCCACCGCTCACCGCCTGGGGCTGGAGGTCACCGTCGTCGAGGCCGCCGAGGTGCCCCTGGAGCGGGCGCTGGGCCGTGAGATGGGCCTGGTCTGCGCCTCGCTCCACGCCGACCACGGGGTCCGCCTGCGGTGCGGCGTCGACGTCGTCGGCTTCACGGGCGATGACCGCGTCACCGGTGTACGGCTGGCGGACGGACGTGTGCTGCCCGCCGAGGTCGTCGTGGTCGGCGTCGGGGTACGTCCCGCGACCGACTGGCTCGCAGGCTCCGGCGTCCGGGTGGACGACGGGGTGGTCTGCGACGCCGGTTGCGCAACCGGCGTCCCCGGCGTGGTGGCCGTGGGGGATGTGGCCCGCTGCCCCAACCCCTTCACCGGCCGGCACACGCGCATCGAGCACTGGACCAACGCGACGGAGCAGCCGAGGACCGCCACCCGCACACTTCTGTCCGGCACACCCGCGCCCGGGCCCACCTCCGCCCCCTACTTCTGGTCCGACCAGTACCAGGCGCGCATCCAGCTCGCCGGGCACGTCAGGCCGGGCGACGAACCCCGGATCGTCGAGGGCGACATCGACAGCCGTTCCTTCACTGCCGTGTACGTGCGGGACGGGCAGGCCGTCGCGGTACTCGCGATGAACCAGGCCAAGGTGTTCAACCGGCTCCGCCGCACTCTGGTCCCGGCCGTCACGGTCACAACGGGCTGAGCCGCATTCCGCGTACGCGGCCGACCGCATCCGAGTGACCGAGATGAGCGATGTGCGGGCGTCGGGGCGACTCCATGTGCCCGGTGGACTGGAGAAGCCAACCACCTGGCGGAAGGGGCGCGCACGGGCCATCGGCAGGAAACGGAGAGACTCCGCCCCCTGCCGGTCGCAGGTGTCCGGCTGTTCCGCGTCGCCGAGCAGCGGACGGCCGGCCCGCTTCCACCCGGAACTCCGCGTGGGTCAGGCCGCCTTGCGGTGGCGGTAGAACTCGGTGTGGTCCGGGTCCAGGGGTGTGTTGCCGAGGATGATGTCGGCGGACTTCTCAGCGAGCATCATCACCGGAGCGTAGATGTTGCCGTTGGTGACGTACGGCATCGCCGAGGCGTCCACGACGTGCAGCCCCTCCAGCCCGTGGACCTGCATGGTGGTCGGGTCGACGACCGACATGTCGTCGGTGCCCATCCTGCAGGTGCAGGACGGGTGCAGGGCCGTCTCGCCGTCGCGGGCGACCCAGTCGAGGATCTGCTCGTCGGTGTCCACGGCAGGGCCGGGAGAGATCTCGCCGTCGCTGAACTCGGCGAAGGCGGGTTGGCCGAGGATGCGCCGGGTGACGCGGATGGCCTCGACCCACTCCCGCCGGTCCTGCGCGGTGGAGAGGTAGTTGAAGCGCAGCAGGGGGTGGACGCGGGGGTCGCGCGACCTGATCTTCACCGAGCCTCGCGCGTCCGAGTACATCGGGCCGATGTGCACCTGGTAGCCGTGTCCGCCGGCCGGCGCGGAGCCGTCGTAGCGGACGGCGATCGGCAGGAAGTGGAACATCAGGTTGGGGTAGTCGACGTCCTCGTTGCTGCGCACGAAGCCGCCGCCCTCGAAGTGGTTGGTCGCCCCCGGCCCGCTGCGCAGGAACAGCCACTGCGCGCCGATGAACGGCCGCCGCCAGAGCTTGAGTTGGGGCTGCACCGAGACGGGCTGCCTGCAGGCGTGCTGGACGTACACCTCCAGGTGGTCCTGGAGGTTCTCTCCGACGCCGGGCAGGTGGTGGACGGGCCTGATACCGAGGGCGGACAGCTCGTCCGCGTCGCCGATGCCCGAAAGCTGAAGCAGCTGCGGGGAGTTGATCGCGCCTCCGGAGAGGATGATCCTCCCGCCCTGGACGCGCCGCACCGAACCCCGGTGGGCGTACTCCACGCCGACGGCCCGCTTGCCGTCGAAGAGGACGCGGGTGGCGAGCGCCCGGGTCCGCACCTCCAGGTTGGGGCGGCCCAGGACGGGGTGCAGGTAGGCGCGGGCGGCGCTGAGCCGGCGGCCGCGGTGCAGGTTGCGGTCGAAGGGGGCGAAGCCCTCCTGACGGTGGCCGTTGACGTCATCGGTCAGCGGGTATCCGGCCTGTTGCACCGCCTCGAAGAAGGCGCCGAAGAGCGGATTGCCCACCGGCCCGCGCTCCATGACGAGCGGGCCGTCGTGGCCACGGAACGCGCCGTCCCGGTCGGCGAGGCAGTTCTCCATCTTCTTGAAGTACGGCAGGCAGTGCGCGTAGTCCCAGGTCTTCATGCCGGGGTCGGCACCCCAGCGCTCGTAGTCCAGCGGGTTGCCGCGCTGGAAGATCATGCCGTTGATGCTGCTGGAGCCGCCGAGGACCTTGCCCCGGGCGTGGTAGATCCGCCGGCCGCGCATGAACGGCTCGGGCTCGGATTCGTACTTCCAGTCGTAGAAGCGGCTCCCGATCGGGAACGTCAGGGCGGCCGGCATGTGGATGAAGACGTCCCACGGGTAGTCGGGCCGCCCGGCCTCCAGCACCAGCACCCGGTTCGCCGGGTCCGCGCTCAGCCGGGCAGCGAGCGCACAACCGGCCGATCCTCCGCCGACGATGATGAAGTCGTACTGCTGAAAGGTCATGTGTTCCTGCCGTAGCTGTCGGCGCCCGGCGGGTGCGGTACCGCAACCAGGCGGTTGGCGGGCGATGGCGAGGCGGGATGGGGCAGGGGGAACCGACGTCCGACGCGACGTCGACGGCGAGTTTCTCCAAGTGAGACTCGATCCGTATGGCGCAACAGTCTCCGCGCGGCACGGATCGGCGTCAAGCCGCACCAAGCTGCGGTGTCAGGTCTTCCGCCGACGTTCGCCCCTCCCTACTGTTGTGGGTTGCGCAACCGCGTGCGTAATCTGAAACAGCTTGGTTGCCCTCCACACGTCAGGCAGGAGTCCTGCCATGCCCCACCAGCTTCCCGAGCACCCCGACTGGCTGTGGCGCACGCCCGATCCGAAGCCGTCCTACGACATCGTCATCGTCGGCGCGGGCGGCCACGGCCTGGCCACCGCCTACTACCTGGCCCGCAACCATGGCATCACCAACGTCGCCGTCCTCGAACGCGGTTGGCTGGCCGGCGGCAACATGGCGCGCAACACCACGATCATCCGCTCGAACTACCTGTGCGAGGAGAGCGCGGCGATCTACGAGCACGCGCTGGAACTGTGGGAGGAACTGCCGGAGGAACTGGAGTACGACTTCCTGTTCAGCCAGCGTGGCGTGCTCAATCTCGCACACACCCCGCAGGACGTCCGCGAGGGCACCCGGCGGGTCAACGCCAACCGGCTGGGCGGAGTCGACGCCGAGTGGCTGGACCCGGACGAGGTCCGCGCGTTCTGCCCGATCGTCAACACCTCGCCCGAGGTCCGCTACCCCGTGCTCGGCGCGACCCTCCAGCCCAGGGCCGGCATCGCCAAGCACGACCACGTCGCCTGGGCGCTGGCCCGCAAGGCCGACGAGTACGGCGTCGACCTGATCCAGAACTGCGAGGTCACCGGCTTCGTCCGCGACGGCGACCGGGTCATCGGCGTCGAGACCACCCTCGGCCGGATCGCCGCCGGCCAGGTCGCGCTCGCCGCCGCCGGGCACACCAGCACCCTCACCGACCTGCTCGGCCTGCGCCTGCCGCTGCAGAGCCACCCGCTGCAGGCCTTGGTCTCCGAACTGCTCGAACCCGTGCACCCGACCGTGGTCATGTCCAACCACGTGCACGTGTACGTCAGCCAGGCGCACAAGGGCGAGCTGGTCATGGGCGCGGGCATCGACCCGTACAACGGCTACGGCCAGCGCGGCTCGTTCCACCGGATCGAGCAGCAGATGGCCGCCGCACTGGAGCTGTTCCCGATCTTCGCCCGCGCCCACGTGCTGCGCACCTGGGGCGGCATCGTCGACGTCACCCCCGATGCCTCGCCGATCATCGGACCGACCCCGATCGAGAAGCTCTACCTCAACTGCGGCTGGGGAACCGGCGGTTTCAAGGCGACACCCTCCTCGGGCTGGGTCTACGCCCACACCATCGCCACCGGCCGGGCACACCCGTTGGCCGCGCCCTTCGCGCTGGAGCGGTTCACCACCGGCGCCCTCATCGACGAGCACGGCGCCGCCGCCGTCGCACACTGAGCCCCCGCAGGAGGACACATGCTGCTCATCGCCTGTCCCTGGTGCGGGGAGCGCGACGAGACCGAGTTCCACTACGGCGGCCAGGCCCATGTCGCCTACCCGGCCGACCCCGAGGAGCTCTCCGACGCCCGGTGGGCCGAGTACGTCTTCGTCCGCGACAACCCCAAGGGCCCGTTCGCGGAGCGCTGGTCGCACGCGGCCGGCTGCCGCCGCTGGTTCAACGTCATCCGCCACACCGTCACCCACGACATCCTGGCCGTCTACCCGGCGGGCCGGGCGGAGCCCGAGGTGCACGCATGACCCACCGCCTTCCCGAGGGCGGTCGCGTCGAGCGCGCGACCGTGCTGCGGTTCAGCTACGACGGGGTCGAGTACTGCGGGCTGCGCGGCGACACCCTTGCCTCCGCACTGCTCGCCAACGGCGTGCTCGCCACCGCCCCCAGCCTCCACCGCGAGCGTCCACGCGGGATCGTCACGGCAGGCGTGGACGAGCCCCACGCGCTGGTCCAGGTCGACGGCCCCTGCTCGGAACCGATGCTGCTCGCCACCACGGTCGAGCTGTACGACGGGCTGTCGGCCACCAGCCTGCGGGGCCGGGGCCGGCTCGACGAGGCACCCGACGAGGCCGTCCACGACAAAATGCACCTCCACTGCGATGTTCTCGTCGTCGGCGGCGGCCCGGCGGGCCTGACAGCCGCACTCGCCGCCGGGCGCTCCGGGGCCCGGGTCGTCCTGGTCGACGACCAGCCGGAGCTCGGAGGCGCGCTGCTCGGCGGCCGGGAAGAGATCGACGGGCGCCGCGCGCTCGACTGGATCGAAGGTGTCCGCGCCGAACTCGCCGCCCTGCCCGAGACGCGGATCCTCACCCGCGCCACCGCGATCGGCTACCACGACCACAACTACCTGCTGGTCGCCGAGCGCCGCACCGACCACCTGGGCCCGCACCCGGTCCCCGGCGTGTCCCGTCAGAGGCTCTGGCACCTGAGGGCCCGCCAGGTCGTCCTGGCGACCGGATCGCACGAGCGGCCGATGGTGTTCGCGGGCAACGACCGCCCCGGCGTGATGTCGGCCGCCGCCGTCCGGACCTACCTCAACCGCTACGCGGTGCTCCCCGGTCGGCGCGCCGTCGTGTTCACCACGAACGACCACGCCTACGCCACGGCCCTCGACCTGGCCGCGGCCGGCACCGAAGTGGCTGCGCTGGTGGACACCCGCCCGCAGCCGCCCGCCGCACTGGTCGCCAATGCTCGCCGCGCCGGGATCGAGGTCCTCCCAGGGGCGGCCGTGGTCGCGACCGCCGGCGAGGACCGGATCACGGCCGTGCGGATCAGCGGACTGACCGCCGATGACGCACTGACCGGGCCGGTGCGGGAGGTGGGCTGCGACCTGCTCGCCGTCTCGGGCGGCTGGAGCCCGGCGGTGCATCTGTGGAGCCAGTCCCGCGGCACCGTGCGCTACGACACGGGGATCGCCGCGTTCGTCCCGGACGTGAACACGCAGGATGTCCAGGCCGTCGGAGCCGGGCGCGGCACGTACGACCTCGCCGGCTGTCTCGACGAGGGCTTCGCGGCCGGAGCGGCGGCCGCGACCCGCGCCGGGTTCCCCGCGGCCGTCCCGCCGGTGCCTCCCAGCGCGGGCGACGAGCCACCCGCGCCACCGCGTCCGGTCTGGATCGTGCCCGGCGAGGACGGCGAACCGGCGACCTGGCGCGACCACTTCATCGACTCCCAGCGCGACGCGACGGTCGCCGACGTCCAGCGGGCGGTCCGGGCCGGGATGCGCTCCGTCGAGCACATCAAGCGCTACACCACCATCGGCACCGCCCACGACCAGGGCAAGGGCTGCGGGGTGAACGCGATCGGCGCCATCGCCCGGCTGCTGGGGGCGAGTTCGCCCGGCGAGGTCGGCACCACCACCTTCCGCGGCCCGTACGTCCCCGTCTCCTTCGCCCTGCTCGCCGGACGCGAGCGCGGCCCGCTCTTCGACCCGGTGCGCACGACGCCGATCCACCCCTGGCACGTCCGGCGCGGCGCGGTCTTCGAGAACGTCGGCCAGTGGAAGCGTCCCCGGTACTACCCGGAGTCGGGTGAGGACATGGACGCCGCCGTGCTGCGGGAGTGCCGAGCGGCCCGCGAAGGCGCCGCGGTCCTGGACGCCTCCACCCTCGGCAAGATCGACATCATCGGCGCCGACGCCGGGGTTTTCCTGGACCGCATCTACACCAACGGCGTCGCCGAACTGGCCGTGGGATCGGCTCGTTACGGCGTCATGTGCCGCCCCGACGGCATGGTCTTCGACGACGGTGTCACCGTGCGGCTCGCCGACGACCACTACTACCTGACGACGACCACCGGCAACGCGGCAGCCGTGCTCGACTGGTTGGAGGAGTGGCTGCAGACCGAGTGGCCCGAGCTGCGCGTGCGCTGCACCTCGGTGACCGAGCAGTGGTCCACCGTGGCCGTCGTCGGCCCCCGCTCCCGCGAGGTCGTCGCCGCCCTCGCGCCCGGTCTGGACGTCTCCAACGAGGCGTTCCCCTTCATGACCGCCCGTCAGGCCGACCTGGCCAACGGCGTTCCGGCCCGGATCTGCCGCATCTCCTTCTCCGGCGAGCTGGCGTACGAGATCAACGTCGCGAGCTGGTACGGCCTCGCCGTGTGGGAGGCCGTGATCGCGGCGGGCGGCCCGGCCGGAATCACCCCCTACGGCACCGAGACCATGCACGTGCTGCGAGCCGAGAAGGGCTACCCCATCGTCGGCCAGGACACCGACGGCACGGTCACCCCGCAGGACCTCGGCATGCAGTGGATCGTCTCCCGCCACAAGCACTTCGTCGGCAAGCGGTCCTTCCGCCGGTCGGACACCGCGCGGGCCGATCGCCGGCACCTGGTCGGACTGCTGCCGGTCGACCGCGGCGAACTGCTGCCGGAGGGCTCCCAGCTGGTGGCCGACGGCGTCGACACCACGACCGGCCCGGTCCCCTCGCTCGGCCACGTGACCTCCAGCTACCGCAGCGCCGCGCTCGGCCGGACCTTCGCCCTCGCCCTCGTCCAAGGCGGCCGGGACAGGATCGGCGAGACCGTCCTCGCGCCGCTCCCGGACGGCCGCATGGTCGCCGCGACCATCACCGGACCCGTGCTCTACGACCCGAAGGGAGCCCGCCGTGACGGTTGACCAGCTGCGGCGCAGCCCGCTCGGACACCTCACCGACACTCCCCCGGCCTCCGGCCGGGGGGACCCCCGTGTCGCCCTTGCCGTCACGGGCGGACGAGGCGTCCGGCTGCGCGAGGTCCCGTTCCTCGTCCAGCTCGACCTCCGGCTCGACCCGGCCGGCCCGGCCGCAGCGCAGGTGGCCGAGGCGCTCGGCGCGCCTCTGCCGACTCGGACCGGCGCCGCCGTCCGAGCGGGCGACCTCCAACTGCTGTGGCTGGGACCGGACGAGTGGCTCGTCGTCGGCCCGGACGGCTCCCGTCCGACGACCGAGCGGGTCCTGCGCGCGGCGCTGGGAGACGAGCCGGGATCGGTGGTGGACGTCTCCGCCAACCGCACGACGCTCGAACTGTCCGGCCCGGCCGCGCGCCAGGTACTGGAGAAGGGCTGCTCACTCGATCTGCACCCGCGCGCCTTCGCGCCGGGCCGCTGCGCCCAGACGATGGTGTCCAAGGTCAACGTGGTGCTCCACCAGCTCGACGCGGCGCCGTCGTACCGGCTCCTGGTCCGCGGGTCATTCGCCCAGTACCTCGCGGACTGGTTGCTCGATGCGATGGAGGAGTACCGGCATCCGCCGCTCCCCGTCCTCCCCTGACCGGCTACGACTTCGGCTGCTTCGGGCCCGGGGCCGACACTCCACGGGGCCGTCGGCCCCTCGGTGCCGGGGCGGGCAGGCCGCCCGGGCGGGTGGGACGGCCGAAGCGGACCGGCACGCCCGGGGAGTACAGCACGCTCACGGGCGGCCCGGCCGGCGACGGCAGGCCGGCCGCGGTCACCAACTCGTCGTCGCAATGGAGGAGTTCGGCGCGGTGCAGCGGCCAGCGCGGGTGGGTGTTGGGCAGGTGCACCGTCCGGCCGAGGAAGGCGTTGTGCATGCCCCAGCGGGCGGTCAGGAAGTGTTCGAGGGCCGTCGGGCGCTCGATCCGCTCGCCGATGCGGACCCGGATCCGGGAGCGTGTCCCCCGCGGTCCGGGCCAGCGCCTGCGGCTGGTGTAGCCGATGGTGTCCGCGTCGCGGTGGATCGCCATCTTGGCCCACATGTAGGGCAGCCGGAAGGCGCTGCGGGCGATGGCCACCGGCAGCAGCCGCGAGGCCTCCAGCGAGCGGAACACCACACCGCGCCGCCCGTGCCGGTCCACCGAGTAGAGCCGCACGTTGGTCTCCGGAAAGGTGCCGAGGTACGGGATGCCCGGCGCGTTGAACCAGCCCACGCGGTGCATCCGGAACGCCACCAGGCCGATGTAGGTGAGTCCGTCGTGCGTGTCCGGCACGGTCCCGGCCGGCAGGAGCGGCGCCACGTCCGCGGGGTCGGCGGCCCAGTGCAGGAACGACAGGTCGAGCCAGGACTGGGTGAGCAGCGCGCCCGGCACCTCGCGCACCGGGTCGGGCGTTATCGGCTCCGCGGGGGCAGGGACGAGCGACATCGCACCAGCGTCGCACGCCCTTACATCCGCCTCCCCGGCACCCCCGGCCGCCGGTTCGCGGGGGGTGGCGGGTGAGGCTCCTGTGAAAGGTGTTGTTCCGGTGGACGGAATGAGCCGGTGAGCGATATATGTAGGCGCATGACAGAACGCTCCATGCAGGAGCCGACACTGCTTCTGCTCACCGCGCTGGCCGACGCCCCGAGGCACGGCTACGCACTCATCCAGGAGATCGCGGCGATCTCCGACGGCCGGGTCACGATGCGCACCGGCACGCTCTACGGCGCGCTCGACCGGCTGCTGAGCCAGGGCCTGATCGAGGTCGCCGCCGACGAGGTGGTGGACGGCCGCGCCCGGCGCACCTATGCGCTGACCGACGCCGGCCGGGGGGTGCTGGCCGCCGAGGCCGAGCGACTCCGGGCCGTCGCCGCCGAGGCCAAGCGCCGGCTCTCCGTTTCCGTTGTCCGTCCGGGGGTCAGGGGGGCCTTCGCGTGAACCAGTCGACGGCCGGCCTCAGGGCCGCCCTCATGCTCTACCCGGGCCGCTACCGCCGCGAGCGCGGCGAGGAACTGGCCGACGTCTTCGCCGGGACCACGGCGGATGCGGGCCGGCTGGCCACCGCCCGGGAGCTGTTCGACCTCGGCGCGTACGGGCTGCGCATGCGCACCGGGCTCACGTCCACCTCGGCGGGCGGGCGGCTGGCGGTACTGGCCGCGCCGCTCGTGGCCGGGGCGGCGGCGGGGCTGGCGACGGCGTACGCAGCCATCGAGTACACGCAGGGCTTTCCGGGGCATCTGACGCTGCACCACACGCACTACCTCCTGAAGGTCCTGGCCTCCTACGCGGTGGTCGGGGCGGTACTGCTCTCGGCCGGCGCGGCGGTGCTCGGGAGGTGGACGGCGGCGAAGTCGTTCGCCGTCGTGTCGGCACTCGCGACGGCGACGGACATGGCCTTGCAGGCGACCGATCCGTTCTTCGGCGACCTCTGGGACTTCCTGGAGCAACTCCAGTGGCACGGGCCGTACCTGCTCTGGCCCCTGGTGCTCCTGGCCGCACCACGGGACGCCCTGCCGTCGCCGACCTGGCGGGAGCGGGGCCTGCTGGCGGCATCGGCGGTACTGACCCCCGTGGTGGCGCTCACGGCCAACGTCTACGACAGCACGCACCACCTGGAACTGCAGTCGCGGGCCCTGATGGTCTGCGTCCCGCTGCTGATGGCGCTGACGGCGCTGCGCGGATGGTACGTGGTGGCCGTTCCGGGACTCGCCGCACTGCCGTGGGCGCTGAGTGTCAACCTGCACGCGATGTGGCAGCAGACCGGCGGATTCTGGCGGTTCGCCCCGATGGCCGTCGTGGCGGTCGCCGCGATGATCGCGGTGGCCACGCTGGGACGGCGGCGCGGTTCGTCCGACCCGGCGGGATCGAACGGCGGGGACGGGCGACTGACGGCCTGAGACCCAGCGGCCGATGAGGTGTCCGGGATCCCCGCGAACGGGGACTCCCGGACACCTACCGCGAGTGCCCCTGCGGCGGTCCCGGCCGTCAGGCGGCGGCGAGTTCGGTGAACTCCCGGATGTCGATGCCGCGGTGCAGCGCGCGCAGGTCGGCGTGGAGCGCGGACGGCGGCACCGCGAGGACGCCGCAGCGCGCGTGGGCGAGGCAGTAGCGGCTCACCGAGCGCCGCAGCAGCCGGTGCAGACTGCCCCGGACCGCGCCCTGCTGCCCGGCGCCGACCACCAGCAGATCGTCGGCCCGGTCGGCCAGCCGCGTCAGCACCGGGCCGGTCTCCCCGCGCACCACCAGCGGCTCGACCCGCACGCCGACCGGCAGACCGCCGAACGCCTCGTCCAGCGCGCGCTCCAGCCGCTCGCCGGCGGCCTCCTCCCACGTGCGGAGCAGCGGCGGGCACGGCTGCGCACGGTAGTTGCGCTCCCCGCCGACGGGGGTCCAGGCGAGCACGGGGACCAGGACGGCCTGCCGGGCACGGGCCTCGTCCACCGCACGGTGCAGTGCAGTCAGGCTGTGCAGCGATCCGCTTACTCCGACGATGACGCGCGCGACGTCCGACATGGTCCTTCACTTTCCGATATCCGACCCACCAAGTTCCTTTGATTACATTGCCATACTCGATGTCCACCTGTCTACCTAAGGTGTCAATCGCGTCTGACCTTGCATCTCGCAGACATCGCGGTCACTTGTCCGAGGTCCGGACCTCCTGGAGCAGGCCCCAGGTGAAGTCGGCGGTGCACGCGAGCGGCCGGCCACCGGCGTCCGGGGCGGTGAAGTCGAGCCGGAAGCGGGTCGGGGCACTGCCCTCGCGCGGCACCGCCGGCGGGAACGCGGCCCCCACATCGGCCACCACGCAGCTCCACGGCACGAGATCGCCCAGCGTGCGCAGCACCGGCGCCGGTGCGTCCGCAGCGCGGACCAGCCACTCGTTCAACAGCGGACTGCCGGCCTGCGCCGGGCCGACCAGGACCTCGAAGCGCAGTTCGGGCCACAGCGGCAGCGGCCACTGCTGCGCCGTGCACGCGAGATCGCCGATCCGACGGGGCACGATCGTGGGCGGCGGGCCGAGCACCGCGATGTACCGCCGGGCGCCGGCCGGGAACCGGGGCGAGCGGATCATCGCCTGCCAGCGCTTGTTCGCCTCCCGCATGGCGCCGCGCGTGACACCGAGCCGCCGGACGGCCTGCTCGACCAGTTCGGGGTGATGGTCGGCCATCCTGCGCAGCAGTACGAGCTGGAACTCAGTGGTCCCGAAACCGTGAATCGCCATGCCGCCAGGCTACGAGGAGCGGCCCGGCCGCAGCTGCGTGCCCGTTCCGTCCGGCGGGGGCGCGAACTGCCGTCCGGAATCGCGGTGCCACCGACAGCGGGGACTCGGCGATCGAACGGTGCAGCCACCAGCAAGACGGAGGGGGTGCCACGAAGGCTCCCCCGCCACCGTCAGGACACCCCCCACGTGCGGCAACTGACCGCGTGGAGCCCGCAGTGCGCCTACGGGCCGCTTCGGCGACGATGCGCGCTCGAACGAGCATGCGGACGCCTTCGGTCCACCGACCGGACGGTAGGATCTTCCCCCGTAGCAGGCAGGACGGCCCCCGTACTTGCTCCGTCCACGCTGTACAGATCCTCACCGTCCGGTGCGGCGTCACAACCGATCGTGCATACCCGGACCCCACCTTGTCAAGAATCCTTGATGAGGGAACGACCCGACTGACCGCTCGTCACGTATGATTGACGACAGTTCAGCCCCCACGCCGCGAAGGAGCGCACAGGAAGATGGCCGAGGACAGCACCACGGCTCACCGCCGAACCATCGCGGAGCGACTCGAACACCTCATGAGCACCGGGCACCCCGACGGAACCGGTCCACGGGACTACCTCGCGGTGGAGCTTGCCAGCCAGGAGCACGCGAAGCGTCATCCCGGCAGCCCCACCATCAGCCGTCAGACGGTGCACAACCTCCGCCACGGCAAGGTCGCCAACCCGGGGATCAACGCCCTGACCGCCCTGGCGAACGTGTACCAGGTTCCGATCGCGCACTTCCTGTCCGCGGGCGACGATGCAACCGCCGGACCGGCGTCGGAGCCTTCGCCCGCCATGGTGCTCCAGCGGCTGGACGACGTCCTCAGGGTCCTGCAGCCCGACACGGCCGCCGCCCTCGATGACGCGGCCCGCGTCGCAGTCCTGGATTCCCGAGGCTGCAAGATCGGTCCCTCGGACCTCGCGACCCTGCGCTCCGGGCAGTGGGACGAGCAACTGCGCCGGCCCCTGCGCGACTTCGCCGGCAAGATCAGTCTCCCGCCCGGCTACTTCGTCGACGACACGATCCCCGCCGCCGACCCCAACGACCTGTTCCTCCTGGGAGCCTTGAAGGCCGTGGGCGCCAGGAGCGTCGCGATGCGCCAGGTCGCCGGCCTGCCCGCGGACGCGCTTCAGGCCCTCTCGCCCGTGCTGGACCTCCTCAGCAAGGCGAACCCGCGGCAACGCATGTAGCGCGGCGCACCCGGCCACGCCCGGGTAGGGTCCACTCGCCGGGTTCCCCTGTCGTCGCCCTCACCGGCCGCCACGGGAGCCCCACCAGCACGACCGGGGGATGTCGTGAAGTTCGTCCAGTGGCAGCAGATCGAACTCCTGTGGGGAGCGGAGTTGAACGACAAGGAACTACGCAAGCGCTGCGCCGACGTAGTGGCCCGGATCGACTTCCCCAGCCCGTTCAGCATCAACGCGCTGGTCGACAGTGTCGAACGCCGGCGGGGACGCCAGATCTCGCTCGTCCCCGTGGCGTTGCCCGTCCACCCGGGAAGCCCGTGCGGCCTGTGGGTGGCCACGGACGACATCGACTACGTCCTCTACCTGCAGGAGACGAGCCGGGCTCACCAGGAACACATCGTCATGCACGAGCTCGGCCACATGCTGCTGGGACACGGCTCCACCGAGGCCGACCAGGCCGAGGCCACCCGGCTGCTGATGCCCACCCTCGACCCGCGCTTCGTCCAGGCGGTCCTGGCGCGATCGGTCTACACCAGCCAGGAGGAGCGGGCAGCCGAACTGGTCGCCTCCCTCCTTCCCCTGCGGGCCGGCCGCGAGGCCGCCCAGGCACGGCAGGAGCCCGTGAGCCCCGGCATGGCTAACCTGGTCCGGCACATCGGTGCCGCCCTGGAACGCAACTCCTCGCGAAGGACCTGACCCTTGCTGCTGCTCACCGTCGTCTACGGCATCCTGTCGGTCATCACGTGGAGTGCCTTCGTCTACAAGGTCCGTGATCTGGCACGGGACTGGCGCAACCGGGAACTCCAGCTCCTCTGCCTCTCGATCGCCACGTTCGCCGCCCCGTTCGTCCTCGCCTCGCCCCACGTCTACATGGGGATCGATGACGTCCTCGGCGTGCCGAACATCGCCACACTGATCATCTACATCTGCGTGGCAGTCTGCGTGACCGGCTTCATCGCCCTGCTGGTGTCCTGGTCCTCGGCCCAGGGAGGGTTCCGGCTGCGCCACTGGATCGGGGTCGGCTACTCGCTGGCCACGCTCGTCGTCATGACCGTGTGCTTCTTCCTCGGCAACGTCGACGGCCCGGAGCATCCCGTGGACTTCGACGTCACCTTCGAAGCGGTGCCCTACATCTCCACCTTCCTGCTCAGCTACCAGCTCCTCTTCACGACCAGCATGGTGATGCTCATCGTGCTGTGCCGCCGCTATGCCAAGGCCGTGGACCGCCTGTGGTTGCGCCGCGGACTCCTCACCGTCGCCCTCGGAGCCTGGTTCGGTCTCGGCTACGGAGTGCCCAAGGTCGCGAACATGGTCTGGGACCTGTTCGGGCCCTCCCCCCTGCACGACGTCAGCAGCATCGCGGCACCGCTGTCCGCCAGTGTCTCGGCCATGCTCTTCTCCATCGGGTTCACCATGCCCGGCTGGGGCGCCGGAGCGAGCCGCCTGAAGGATCTCGCAGCCGCCTACCGGTCCTACACGCGCCTCTACCCCCTGTGGTGCGACCTCGCCACCGCCTTTCCCGAACTCGTCCTCTTCACGCCGAACGAGCGTCAGGAGCCCTGGTCCGTCCGGGACCTGCTCTCACGTCCCAGGATCGAGATCCGCGAGGGACGGATGGTCCTTCAGCCCCGTGACAGCCACGAGGCCGACACACTGCAGGACCTCGACCTGCTCGTGACGCGCCAGCGGGTGGAGATCCGCGATGCCCAGCTCAGGCTGCGCCCCTACTTCACGGAGTCGGTCGCGCAGGAGGCACGGGACCTCGCACGGAAGCGGAAGCTCACGCCCGACGAGGTCGAGGCGGCCGTGGAGGCCGCTCAGATGAGCGTCGCTCTTCGCGCACACACTGCCGGGGCCCTCGTACCGGCCACGGCCACCAGCCTCCACGCCCCCACCGCCGTCGACCCGGCAGAGGAAGTCTCCTGGCTGGTCAAGGTGGCGGTCGCCTACAAGACCTCTCCCGTGGTTGCCGCCGTGACCGCGCGCTTCGCCGGAGCCGCCGCCGGAGTCGCCGCCTCATGACAGGCACCGGTCCGGCTCCGGGCACGTCGACGGACACCCCGACGCTGTTCGACCCCGCACTGCTGGCCGACCCGCACGCGGGCTACGCACACCTGCGGGGGGCCTGCCCCGTCGTACGCACGATGACGCCGGACGGAGCTCCGGTGTGGCTGGTCACACGCTACGAAGACGTTCGGGCAGCACTGACCGACCCACGGCTGTCGCTGAACAAGCGGACTTCCACCAGCAGCGGCAAGCACGGTGCGTCGATGCCCCCGTCGCTCGACGCGCACCTGCTCAACATGGATCCGCCCGACCACACCCGCCTGCGCCGCCTCGTCGCCCCGGCCTTCACCGCCCACAGGGTCGCCCGGCTGCGGCCGGCGATCCAGCAGCGCACCGACGAACTCCTCGACCGCTTCCAGGACGGCTCGTCCGACGTCATGACCGCCCTGGCCACACCACTGGCGCTCACGGTGATCTGCGACGTACTCGGCATCGCCCGGGAAGACCGCCGAGACTTCCGGACGTGGACGGACGCCCTCCGCTCCCCCGCTGCGGACGCGGCCCTCACCTCGCGCCGGGCACTCCACAACATGCACGGCTTCCTCGTCGAACTGATCGCCGACAAGCGCGACCACCCCGGCGATGACCTCCTCACCCAGATGATCACGGCACGCGAGGACGGCGACCGGCTGTCGGAACCGGAACTCGTCGCCCTGTCCTTCCTCCTCCTGTTCGCCGGGTACGACAACAGCGCGAACCTCGTGGGCAACACCGTCCTGGCGCTCCTGACCCACCCCGAAACGCTGCACTCCCTGCGATCGGGCGCCCTCGGCATCGACGGGGTGGTCGACGAGGTCATGCGCTGGAACAGCCCTTCCATGCTGGCCTCCCGACGGTTCGCCCGCGAGGACGTCCACATCGGAGGCGTCCGGATCGCGGCGGGCGAGCGGATCTGGATGTCGCTCGCCTCGGCCAACCGGGATCCGCAGCAGTTCAGCGACCCCGACCGGTTCGACGTCCACCGACCGGAAGGCGGACATCTCGGGTTCGGCCACGGCATCCACTACTGCCTCGGGTCGGCACTCGCCCGCCTGGAGGCCGAGATCGCCACCGAAGCACTCATCCGCCGCTTCCCGTCACTGCGGCTGGCGCACCCGGACGAGCCAGTCGAATGGTGCGACTCCTTCCGAAACCGAGGACCGCTCGAACTCCCAGTCATCTGGTAGCGAGAGCCGACTGCCGGGTGGACCTCGACGCGCCGGTGCACCGCTGCGTCCCCGAGCTGGAGCCGTCAGGCCCGCGGTGCCGGATCGCCCGCCCGGGCATGCGCCGGACCAACCTCCACGGGTCCCGCGTGATGCAGATGGCGCAGTACGGGCCGAGGATGAGTTTGGTCCCGGGGACTGTTCCCCTGGCCAGAGCCGTGCGACCGGCCCCGGGTGGTGAACCGGGCCGGGAGTCTCCCGCAACACCCGAGGAGTCGCCATGACGACCGAGAAGCCGATCGATCCCACCGTGCCGCCCAGCGGCACCGGGTGCGTGGAATGCGATGCCGCAGGCGGCTGGTGGTTCCACCTGCGGCGGTGTGCGGCCTGCGGCCACATCGGCTGCTGCGACGACTCGCCCGCCAAACACGCGACTGCGCACGCCAAGGCAACCGGGCATCCCGTGATCCGCAGCTTCGAACCGGGCGAGGGATGGTTCTGGAACTACGACACCGAAGAGTTCTTCGAGACCGGCCCACAGCTGGCCCCGCCTGACAACCACCCGCCGGGCCAACCCGTCCCCGGCCCGGCCGGACGCGTGCCGGTCGACTGGGCCGAGCGGATCGGCTAGCCGCTCACTCCCCTTCCGGACCCACGACCGGGCCCCGGAGGCCGCGCACCCCCAGGCCGGGCAGAACTACGCCGTCGCGCAGTGGGCCGCCGCCCACGGAGCAGAGCCGGTTACGACGGTGGGCCGGGCCACGGGTCGGCGAGCACACTGGAAGGGGTCGTTCCCTGGAGCCGGCAACAGTCCTGGGTGGTGGGCCATGGCAGAGGTCACCGAGGCGGTGCGGACCGTGATGATGACCGTGGACGACGATCCCGCGGTGTCCCGTGCGGTTGCCCGGGACCTGCGCCGTCGCTACGGGAGCGACTACCGGGTGGTCCGCGCCGAGTCCGGCGCGTCGGCGCTGGAGGCGCTGCGCGAGCTGAAGCTGCGGGGCACGCCGGTGGCGGTGATCCTGGCGGACTACCGGATGCCGCAGATGAACGGCATCGAGTTCCTCGAAGAGGCACTCGATCTGTACCCGGGAGCCAGGCGGGTGCTGCTCACCGCCTACGCCGACACCAACGCCGCGATCGACGCGATCAACGTCGTCGACCTCGACCACTACCTGCTCAAGCCGTGGGAGCCGCCCGAGGAGAAGTTGTACCCGGTGGTGGACGACCTGCTGGAGTCGTGGCGGGCCACCGGGGGCCGGGCCGTGGACACCACGAAGGTCGTCGGCCACCGCTGGTCGGCCCGCTCCTCGCAGATCCGGGAGTTCCTGGCCCGCAACCAGGTGCCGTACCGGTGGTACTCCAGCGAGGAGCCGGAGGGCACGCGCCTGCTGGCCGCCGCAGGGCTGGACGCGCGGCGGCTGCCGCTCGTGGTGCCCCCCGACGGCGCGGTGCTCGTGGAGCCCGACGAACGGGACCTGGCCGCCCACGTCGGGCTGTCGACCACCCCGGCGGCGGACTTCTACGACCTGGTCATCGTCGGCGGCGGACCCGCCGGACTCGGCGCGGCCGTCTACGGAGCCTCGGAGGGCCTGCGCACCGTCCTGGTGGAGCGTGAGGCGACCGGGGGCCAGGCGGGCCAGAGCTCGCGGATCGAGAACTACCTGGGCTTCCCCGACGGGGTCTCCGGCGCGCAGCTCACCGATCGGGCGCGCCGCCAGGCCACGAAGTTCGGCGCTGAGCTGCTCACGGCGTGCAAGGTGACCGGGTTGGAGGTGAACGGGGCCGCCCGCACGCTGCGCTTCGCCGACGGCTCCTCCGTCTCGGCCCAGGCCGTGATCCTGGCGACGGGCGTGTCGTACCGGCAGCTGGACGTGCCGGGAGTCGCCGAGCTGACCGGGCGCGGGGTCTACTACGGCTCGGCGCTGACCGAGGCGGCCGCCTGCCAGGGGCAGGAGGTGTTCATCGTGGGCGGGGCGAACTCCGCCGGCCAGGCCGCGATGTTCCTCGCCCGCCATGCCCGGAAGGTCACCCTGCTGGTGCGGGCACCGGAGCTGGCCGCCTCGATGTCCTTCTACCTGCTCCAGCGGGTCGAGGACACCCCCGCCGTGTCCGTGCGCACGGACACGGCCGTCGAGGCGGCCCACGGCAGGGAGCACCTGGAAGCGCTGACCCTGCGAAACCGGGTGACCGGGCGGTCCGAGACCGTCGACGCACAGTGGATGTACGTCTTCATCGGTGCCGAGCCGCTGACCGACTGGCTGGCCGGCACGGTGCTCAGGGACCCCCGCGGCTTCGTGCTGACCGGCCCCGATCTGAGCGCCGACGGGCGCCCTCCGGCGGGCTGGCCGCTGGACCGGCCTCCCTACCACCTGGAGACCAGCGTGCCGGGAGTGTTCGCGGCCGGAGACGTCCGCGCGGAGTCCGCCAAACGGGTCGCCTCCGCGGTCGGCGAAGGCGCCATGGCCGTCATGCTCGCACACCGGTACCTGGAGCAGTCGTGACCGCCCGCCCGGCGAGCTGCGACGAGCAGGAGCTGCGGAGGCTGTTCCTGTTCGAGAGGCTGACGGCCGAGCAGCTCGCCCAGCTCTGCCGGGACGGACATGTGGAGTGGTTCGACCCCGGCCCCGTGTACCGGGAGGGCGATCCGGCCGTGAACCTCTACGTGCTGTTCCACGGCACCGTGGTGCTCTCGCGCCGCGTCGGCGGCCAGGAGGTGGACATCAGCCGCACCTCCGCGCCCGGGGTGTACGCCGGGGCCTTCCAGGCGTACCTGGGCGACCAGGTGCCGCAGGTGTACAACAACTCGCTGCGGGTCACCGAGCGGTCCCGCTTCTTCGTCCTGCCCGCGGAAGCCTTCGCGCAGATCATGCGCGACTGGTTCCCGATGGCCGTCCACCTGTTGGAGGGGCTGTTCTTCGGATTCAAGAACACCCAGGAGGCGGTCGGGCAGCGGGAGCGGCTGCTGGCCCTCGGGACGGTGACGGCCGGGCTCACCCACGAGCTCAACAACCCCGCGGCCGCCGCTGTGCGCGCCGCCTCGGCGCTGCGGGAGCGCATCGCCCGGGCACGCCGCGAGTTCGCCGCACTCGCGGCCGGGCCGCACCGGGGCGAGGACCTGGCGCACCTGAGCGACCTCCAGGACCTGACCGTCGACCGGATGGGGCAGACCCCGAAGCTCAGCCCGTTGCAGGCCGCCGACCAGGAGGATGCGGTCGGTGACTGGCTGGAGGAGCACGACGTCGCCGACGGCTGGGAGCTCGCGTCGGTCCTCGTCCAGGCGGGTCTGGGCACCGCCTGGCTGGACCGGATCGTGGGTGCGCTGCCCGCGGAGATGCTCAGCAGCGCGCTGAACTGGCTGACCTGCACAGTCGAGTCCGAACTGCTGCTGGGCGAGATCGAGGACGCGACCCACCGGGTCTCCGCGCTCGTCGGGGCCGCGAAGCAGTACACGCAGCTGGACCGGGCCCCGTACCAGAACGTCGACGTCCACGAACTGCTGGACAGCACTCTGCTGCTGCTCGCAGCGAAGATCGGCCCGGACATCACGGTCGTGTGCGACTACGACCGCACGCTGCCGCGCGTCCCCGGCTACCCCGCCGAGCTGAACCAGGTCTGGACGAACCTGATCGACAACGCCGTCTGGTCCATGCGCAGCACCGGCCCCGGCGAGGGCACCCTCACCGTCCGGACCGCGCGGGACGGGGACCGGGTGCTGGTCGAGTTCCGCGACACCGGCCCCGGCGTGCCCGCCGACGTGCAGAGCCGGGTCTTCGACCCGTTCTTCACCACCAAGCCCGTCGGCGAGGGCACCGGCCTGGGCCTGGATGTCTCGTGGCGCATCGTCGTCAACCGGCACGGCGGCGACCTGCGCCTGGTGTCCGCGCCTGGCGACACCCGCTTCCAGGTCCGCCTCCCGATCGCCCCCGCGGAGCCCGACTCCCCGCCGGAGCAGGCCTGAAGCAATCAGCAGGCGGCTGCAGACGCAGGTCAGCGACCTCGATCTGGCGGACGCCATGTACGAGTCCGTGATGCGGTCGATCCTCGTCGACGCGCCGACGATGACCGGCAACCCCGCGACCGCCGCCGCCATCGCCTTCCGCACCGTCGCACCCACGCTGCCGAAGCTCACGGACGCCGAGCGCGCTCTCCTCGGCGAATGGCTGGCCCGCGCCGCCGACAGCTGACGGGCCACGCCCGGCGCGACCGCGGCAGACCGGCGCGGCACGAACCTCGCGTGCCCGCCGCGAAGCACCGCCGGGACTGGGCCCGCCCCGGAGCGGACCTTCCAGCGCATGACGAGGCACAAGGCGACGGCGGCGAGGGCGAATCCGACTCCCAGCAGCACCGCGGCCCTTGAGGCGCCTTTGTGAGCCGACCAGCCGGGACAGGGCGACCTTCGGCGGGTAGTGCACGAGCAGATGGATGCGGTGCTTATCGCCGTTGAACTCGACCAGCCCGGTTTCGAAGTCGGCGCAGACGGCGCGCACGATCTCTTCGCAGCGCCGAAGGATCTCGTCGGTGAACGGTCCGCGCCGGTACTCGGGCGTGAAGACCACATGCGCATGCAGCACGCGAATAATAGTTCGACAATTGTGGATATCGGGATTTGGCTCCCAACGTCCGGACACAGACCTAGGGTTGAGCTCGTGAAGGTCGTGGTGCAGGTGAAGCTGGTGCCGGAGGCCGATCAGGCCGCCGCGCTCCGGATGACCCTGCGCATGGTCAACGAGTCGGCGAACTGGGTGTCGGTGGTGGCATTCGAGCGCGGGGTACCGCGTGAGTACGAGCTGCGCAGGCACACCTACCAAGCGCGCCGGAGTGCCACTGGTGTACGTGAACCCGGCGTACACCAGCCAGGAATGCTCCCAGTGCCACCACATCGACCGGAAGAACCGCGTCGACCAGGCGACGTTCGCCTGCCGGTCCTGCGGGACCGTCATGCACGCGGACGACAACGCTTCCCACAACATCGTCCGCAAGGGCGAGACCGTGTGGACAGCGGGGCGTGAGTCACGCGTCCCAGCCACCGCAACCTAGGTGGCTCAGACGTGGGAGGCCACGCGGCACCCAGCCGCGCCCTACCCACAAACCCGGCCCCATCAGGGCCGGGTCAAGTTGACGTGTCGTTGCCCGCGCGCAGCCAGGCGATGTAGTCGGAGGCGGCTCGTTCGGTGTCGTACTCGGGCTGGTAGCCGGTGTCTTCCTTCAGGCGGCTGATGTCGAGGACCAGGTGCGGCGCACCGCCTCCGCCGGGGAGGCCGACCTCGGCGCCGGGCGCCGTCTTTCCGTCCTCGGCGAAGGCCGGACGGACGAGGTGGGTGAGGTCGGGGGCGCAGCAGCGGCGTCAAATCGCTTTTGCACTATGGTGGTTGACGTGTCCCGGCCCCTACCATGAGAGCGGGCAGGAGGGGGCCATGGCCGGGATGTCGGCGGAGCCGGGGCGGCGGCTTGAGCGTGCGCTGGCCTGGGCGATCAGGAACTCGGACGGGGTCGTGGCGTTCACCGGCGCCACGGTGGTCGGTCTGCTCGACATGCTCGGCGACACGGTTGCGGAGCGGGTCGGATCGGGCGCGACCCTGCTGGTGCTGGCCGCGTTGGTGTACGGGACGCTGGCGGACCGCAAGCGGCGGGCGGCGGACATCCGGGAGGCGATGGCCGGGACCAGGCGGGCACTCGAGGGCATGACCGCGATCCGGGAGCTCGCCGGCTCCGAGGTCGAGCAGGCCCTGGCCCAGGCCCGGCAGGACACCGACCGGTGGGTGTTCAAGGGCGGCACCGGGACGTACCTGCGGGCGGTCACCCTGCCGGAGTGCGTCCGCGAGGCGCAGCGCCTGCGCCGTTCGCTGACGGTCAAGATCGACATCGTGCACCCGGGCGACGAACGGGCCTGCCGGGCGTACGCGCGGTTCCGGCAGGCCTTCGGGCGCCCGTCGGACGGCGACCCGTGGACCACCGGCCGCACCCGCAAGGAGTCCTTCGCCACCGTGCTCGCCGCCTGCTGGTACCGCCAGCGGCTGGACACCCTGGAGATCGACGTCCACCTCTCCTCGGTGGTCCCGACCCTGCGCTACGACCTCTCGGCGTCCTGCGCGATCGTCACCCAGGACGACCCCAGCCGGGTGAGCCTGTACGTCGAGAAGGGCCGGCCGCTGTACGACTACTACGTCACCGATCTCCACCACTACCGCGAGCAGGCCGTCAAGCTCGACCTCCGCGACGCGGAGCCGCTCGGCGACGAACCCACCGTCGAGGAGGTGCGCCGGCTGTTCGACGGGCTGGGACTGCCCCTGCCCGCCGACCTGACGGACCGGGACGTCGGCGAGATCGTCGACAAGGCGCTACGAACGGAGAACCCGTACCGGAGGTGACACGGATGGACTTCGCCGTGCTGGAGCAGCTGGTCGGCCGCACCTCGGCCGAGCCAGGGCTGCCCGCGCTGGTGATCCGGGAGCTGGAGGAAATCGCCTCCGGCGAGCGGCCGTTGAACGCGGTCTCGCACCCGCTCGGCTTCTTCTGTCTGCCGGTGCTGCGCCAGGGCGAGCTCGGAGTGTGCGTGCACGTCTTCGAGCCCGGCGGGCTGCGCGAGTCGCTGGTGCACTGCCACAGCTGGCAGTTGACCAGCAGCGTGCTGTACGGGCGGATCGGCAACACCCGGATGCGGGTCTCCGACGCACCGGACCGGCCGACGCACCGGCTGTTCGTCGTGGAGAGCGACGCCTCGGGAGTGGACCAGCTCCGGCCGACGGCACGGCTGGTGCGCTGCGGGGTCGAGGCCCGGCACACGGGCGCCCGGGGCGACACGTACACGCTGGCCGCCGGGACGTTCCACACGACGGTCGTACCGGACGGCGGTCCGGCGGCCACCTTGGTCCTCGCCCGGACGGTGCCGGACGGCCGGGACCTGATGCTCGGTCCGGTGCACGCCCCGGCGCGGCGGACGTTGCGCCGGGCGTGCGACCCTGTCCGGACCGCCGGGCTCGCCCGGTCCTGCGCCAGGAGGATCCGTGAGCGGGGGTGAGGCCGGGACGCCGGCGGGAGGCCCGGAGTCGGCGGCAGGGTTCGCCGCCGAGTGCCGGATCGCGGTGGACGCGGCGGAGCGGGCCGGTGCGCTGCTGCGCTCGCGCTTCCAGCAGGAGCACGCGGTCCGTCCCAAGGGCGACCGGGGCGACGTGGTCACCGACCTCGACCTCCTGGCCGAGGGGCTGGTGGTGGCCCGGATCCGGGAGAGCTTTCCGCGGGACCGCATCCTCACCGAGGAGGCGGGCCTGCTGGACGGCGACCGGCCGGACCGGACCTGGCTGGTCGATCCGCTCGACGGCAGCAACAACGTGGTGATCGGTCTGGCCGCCTACGTGGTGGGCGTCGCGCTGTGCGTCGAGGAGCAGCCGGTGGTCGGGGTGGTGCACGATCCGGTGACCGGGCGGACCTGGCGGGCGCTACGCGGCTGCGGCGCGTACGGTCCGCACGGGCGGATCGCCGGCCCGGCCCGCAGGCTGCCGCCGGCCGGGCCGGTGCTGGCCTGGACCCAGGGGCACGGTGTCGCCCGGGACGACCCGACCGCGTGCGGGCTCAGGACGGCGCTGGAGGCCGGATCGCGCCGGCTGCTCCAGCTGTGGGCCCCCCTGCTCACCTGGTCGATGCTGGTGCGCGGGGACATCGACGGTTTCGTCGGCTACCGGCCGGAGGAGATCGACCTCCCGGCCGGGAGCCTGCTCGCCGCCGAGGCGGGACTGGAGGTCCGGCGCCTGGACGGCGGCGAGTTCAGCCACCGGATCGGACAGCCGGACACCGATCGCAGCTTCGTCGCCGGCCCGCCCGAGGCCATCGGGCACCTGCTCGACCTGGTGGCACGCGCGCGGCTCACGCGGTGACGGCCAACGCCGTCGTGGCGGCCAGCACCGCGGCGACGGCCAGCACCGCGCCCGTCGCCGTCACCCGCCGGACCGGCACCCGGACGCCGAAGGCGCGGCACCGCTCGTACCAGATCAGCGTGGCGAGCGAGGCCCAGGGCAGTATCACCGGCCCGGCGTTGGTGCCCACGAGCAGGGCCAGCAGCTGCGCGTGGTTGCCGACCGGCACCACGGCCTCGCCGGCCAGGTAGACCGGCAGGTTGTTCAGCACGTTGGACAGGCCCGCGCCGGCCAGCGAGGCCCGGAAAAGCCCGGACGCGCCGCCGTCCGTGCCGACCGCCGTGGCCAGCAGGTGGTGCAGCCCGTGCGCGTCCACCGTCTGGACCACCAGGAACATGCCCGGCACCAGGACGAGCAGCCGCCACGGCACCAGGGAGAGGCGCAGCTCCGTCGGCCGGCGCAGGGCGAACGCCACCACCGCGACGGCCGCGGTGGTGGCGGAGGCCAGCCACAGCGGCAGGTCGGCCAGCATAACGGCGAGCAGGAAGACGGCGCAGCACGCGGCGCAGATCCGGAACAGCACCGGGTCCGCCGGCCGGTGCCGCTGCGGGGGCTGGTAGTCGAGCGCCCCGCGCCGGCCGCGCCGCCAGTAGAACAGCCACAGGCAGGCCATGGTCAGCACTACGGCGGCCAGTTGGGGCGCCCACATCGCGCGGGCCATGCCGGCCGGGGTGAGGGCGACCCGGTCCGCCGCCAGCAGGTTGGTCAGGTTGGAGACCGGAAGCAGCAGGCTGGAGGTGTTCGCCAGCCAGACCGTGGTCATCGCCAGCGGGACGGGGGCGATCCCCACCCGTCCGGCCAGCGCCAGCATCACGGGCGTCAGCAGGACGGCCGTCGTGTCGAGGTTGAGTGTCACCGTGGTGAGCGAGGCGAAGGCCACGCACAGCACGAACAGCGCGGCGTAGCTGCCCCGTCCGGCCCGGGCCACGGCGGTCGCGACCGCGTCGAACACCTCGGCGGCGCTGGTGAGTTCGGCCAGGACGATGACGCTGGCGAGGAAGGCCAGCAGTGGCCCGATGCGGGTCATCGCGGCCCCGGCGGACGCGGTCGGCAGCAACCCGCTCGCCACGCACAGCAGCCCGGCCGCGAGCAGCCCCACCGCCACCCGGTCCAGCACTTCCAGACGCCTCAGGAACAACACGGGCAGAAGCATCGCACGCGGAAGTGAGCCGGGACAGACGGCCGCGAGAGACGGCCGGGCCGGCCGCGGCGGCCGGTGAACCCTTCCGCACACTCCCCAACTGCTGATGAACTGTCATAAAGTTGGCGCATGGGAGCGCTTGACGCCGACAGCGGGGAATCGTCCGGGCCGCTGGACTTCTTCATCAGTTACTCGCCGGCCGACGAGCGGTGGGCGGCATGGATCGCCTGGACCCTGGAGGAGGCCGGCTACCGGACCTTCCTCCAGGCCTGGGACTTCGTGCCGGGCACCAACTTCGTCGAGTTCATGGACCGCGGTGTCACCGAGTCCGCCGCGGTGATCGCCTTGTTGTCCCGCCACTACGAACGCTCGCGCTACGGACGGCTGGAGTGGCAGGCCGCGCTCCGCGCCGATCCGGACGCGCCGGAGCGGCGGCTGGTCACCGTCCGGGTCGAGGACGTGTCGGTCGACGGCCTCCTCGCCATGATCACCTACGTCGACCTGGTCGGGGTCGCCGATCCGGACCGGGCCCGCCGGCTGCTGCTCGCCCGGATCGAGCAGGCACTGGACGGCCACGCCCGGCCGCGGCTGCGGCCCGGCTTCCCCGGCGAGCCATCGGCGACGACAGCGACGGCAGCCCCGGCGGCCGGCCGCCCGTCAGCGGCAGGCGGCACGCACCTCGTGGACGGCGCCCCGGCGCCCTCGCCGCTCGCCCGGCCGATCGGCCGGACCGGCTGGAGCGGGCGGCGACGCCCGTCCGCCCGGCCCGAGTACCCGCCGGCCGCCCGGGACCGGACCGGCCGGGAGTCCATCACCGTCCTGCACCTGGCCGGCCCGGCGTTCGGCCGCGGCCAGGACCCGGTCGACCTCCAGGCGGCGATCTGGGGCGATCTGGTCGCACTCGCCGACGGCGGCGCGCCGGCCCCCGAACTGCTCGTCGTCACCGGCGACCTGACCGCGTCCGGCAGCCCCCGCGAGTGCGACCAGGCCCTGACCTTCCTCACGGGCCTGCGCACCCTGCTCGGCCTGGAGCCGCACCGGGTCGCCATCGTGCCGGGGGGCCAGGACGTCAACCTCGCCGCCTCCCGCGCCTACTTCAGCACCTGCGAGGCGGACGAGCAGCCGCCGCGCCCGCCGTACTGGCCCAAGTGGCGGCACTACACCCGGTTGTTCCAGGAGTTCTACCAGGGACTGGACACCGTGTTCGACAGCGACCAGCCGTGGTCGCTGTTCCCCGTGCCGGAGCTCGGCACGGTGGTCGCCGGCCTCAACTCCTCCCTGGCGTACAGCCACCGGCCCGACGACCAGTACGGCTGGCTCGGCCCGGAGCAGGCCGCCTGGTTCGCCCAGGCGCTGCGGCCGTACGAGGCCGAGGGCTGGCTGCGGATCGGCGCGCTGTGCCACCCGCTCTCCGCTCCGCCCCGGCCGACGGGCACCGGCGCAGGCATCGGCGCGGGCATCAGCCCGGGTATCGGCGCGGGCGCCGGATCAGGGCGACACCCCGGGGCGCTGCGCGACCTGGACCGCTTCACCCGGCTGACCGCACCCCGGCTGCACCTGCTGCTGCACGGCCCGGCCGACGGACGCTCCGCCGTCTCCGGGCTGCCCCTCCAGGCCGACGAGTTGACCGTCGCCCGGGTCGCCGGGCCCGGCTCGCACCAGCTGCTCCAGCTCACCCGCTCCGGCCTCACCCGCTGGCCCGGCCCCGACGGCGGCGCCCAGGACCGGCTCCACCGCCCCTGGCACCGTTCCCACCGCGCGTTCGGCCCCGCGCCCGGCCCGGCCGAGCCGCTCCCGGCCGCCGGGCCGCCCGACCGGGAGGCCCGGGAGCTCGCCTCCCCGCTGGAGGCGCTCACCGAACGGGTCGCGGAGGTGTGCCGGACGAGGCACCAGGGCGCCCAGCTGCGCTCGGTCGGCGGCCCGCTGCCCCAGCTCCTGGTCACCTGGCGCGAGGCCGACTTCGTGCGCCAGCAGCGGGTGGCCGTCTGCCTCGGCACGCCGCAGGCGCAGGACATCGACGGGTTCATCGCCCAGGTGCACGCCGCCGAGACCGCGGCACCGGCCGGCGCCGGGGGCGACGCCGAGCTCGTGTACGAGGGAGCGCCACCGGGCCGCGCGCTGCGCGACCACGCCCGCCGGCGCGGGGTGCGGCTGCGCAGCTTCGTCGAGTTCCAGGGGCTGCTGGACCTGCACGACTACGTGGCCGCCCAGAGCGAACGCATGCGCTCCGACGACCGGTACCCGCCGGGCCTGTACCTGCCGCAGCGCTACCGCCGCCTCGACCACCCCGCCACCGGCGAGGGCGACGGGCTGGTGGACCACCTGCTGCGCCAACTCGACGGCGACCAGGGCAGGTTCGTCCTGCTGCTCGGCGACTTCGGGCACGGCAAGACCTTCGCGCTGCGCGAACTCGCCCGCCGGATCCCCCTCGAACTCCCCCAGCTGACACCGCTGTTCATCGAGCTGCAGGCGCTGGACCGGGCGCACTCCTTCGACGAGCTGGTCGCCGCCCACCTGGCCGGCCACGGCATCGACACCATCGACCTGCGGGCCTTTCGCTACATGCTCCGGCAGGGCCGGATCGTCCTGCTCTTCGACGGCTTCGACGAGTTGGTGAACCGCGTCAGCTACGAGCGGGCCGCCGACCACCTCCGGGTACTGCTGGACGCCTCGGTGGACAGCGCCAAGATCGTGGTCAGCAGCCGGACCCAGCACTTCAGTTCGCAACAGCAGGTGCTCACCGCGCTGGGCGAGCGGGTCCGCCTGCACCCGCAGCGGGAGCTGCTCGACATCCAGGAGTTCACCCCGGCCCAGATCCGCAGCTACCTGGTCAACCGGTACGGCGACGAGGCGGCAGCCGACCGCCGGCTGCGGCTGCTCCAGGACATCCCGGACCTGCTGACGCTGTGCCGCAATCCCCGGCTGCTCAGCTTCGTCGCCGAGTTGGCGCACAACCGGCTCCGCTCGGTGGCCAGCGCCGGGCGCGCACTGAGCGCCGCCCGGCTCTACCAGGAGGTGTTCACCGCCTGGCTGGAGTTCGAGGAACGGCGCGGCCGGGGCGGCCCGGGCGCGGCGCCCGGGCTGAGCCTGGACCAGCTCTGGGCGGCCGTCACCGAACTGGCCGTCCGGCTCTGGGAGAGCGGCCGCGACACCCTGCCGCTGGACGAACTCACCGATCTGGCATCGACCCTGGCCCCGCTCGCCGACGGCCGGCAGCCTGCCGCGCACACCGCGCACGCGGTCGGCTCGGGCAGTCTGCTGGTGCGCACCGACGACGGGATGTTCCAGTTCATCCACAGCTCGGTGATGGAGTGGCTGGTCGCCCGCGAAGCGGCGGTCCGGCTGGCCGCCGCCCCGGACGGCGCCCTGACCGGCTCCCCGGGCGGCGACCTCCCGGGCGGCGGGCTGCTCGGCCGGGCGAGGTTCAGCCGGCTGGCGGTGGAGTTCCTCTGCGACCTGGCCGACCACCGGGTGTGCCAGGAATGGGCGGAGCGGGTCCTGGCCGCCCCCGCCGAGGAGCCGGCCCGGGCCGCCGGGCGCCGCAGGTCCGCGCGCAGGCCGGTCCAGCACGACGAGATCGCCCGCGCCAACGCCCTGCGGATACTGGCCCGCCTCCGGGTGCCGTCACGGACCGACCTGCGCGGAGCCCTGCTGGTCGGCGAGGACCTCTCCCACCGGGACCTCTCCGGGGTCGACCTCAGCCACGCCGACCTCACCGACGCCCGCCTGGTCGGCACCGACCTCTCCGGTGCCGTCCTCCGCGACGCCCGGCTGGTCGGCGCCAGACTGTCCGGGGCGAACCTGTCGGGCGCCGACCTGTCCGGCGCCGACCTGCGCCGGGCCCGGCTGATCCGCACCGACCTGCGCGGAGCCCGGCTGGCCGGCGGCCACTGGCAGCGCGCCGCCGTGATCTGCGCCGGCACCGATCCGGGCCTGCTCGCGACACCCGAGCTGCGGGCGGCGGCGGTCGCGCCCGGGCTGCCCGTGGAGGCCGGCTTCCGCCCCTCCGAGGTCGGCGTGCCCTACGGCTTCGACCCCCGGACCAGCCGGCTGCCCGAGCCGGTGGCCTTCAGCACCGATGGCCAGTTGCTCGCGGTGGGCAGCGACGACGGCACCGTCCTGGTCTGCGACGCCATCACCGGCACCGCGCTGCGCACGCTCAGGGAGCACGTCGGCCGGGTGTACGCGGTGAAGTTCGCCGAGGGTGTCCTCGCCACCGGCAGCGCCGACGGCACCGTCCGCCTGTGGGACCCGGTGTCCGGTGCCTGCCGCCACCGCCTGGACGTGCACGCCGACGGCGTGTGGCCGGTCTCGCTGCGCCCGGACGGCCGGCTGCTCGCCACCGGCGACGCCGAGGGCACGGTGACCCTCTGGGACACCGTCTCCGGCCGCCCGCTGCACCGGCTGCCCGGCCACACCGCCCCCGTGTACACCGCCGTGTACAGCCCCGACGGCTCGCTGCTCGTCACCGGCGACGCCGCCGGCGCCGTACGGCTGTGGGAGGCCGACACCGGCCGGCTCGTCACCGAACTCGACCGGCACCACGGCCCCGTGTACCGCGCCCGGTTCAGCCCGGACGGCACGCTGCTGGCGACCGGCGACGGCGGCGAACCGGCCGGCCCGGCGCCGACGGCCGACCCGGGCCCGGCCGTGGGCGGCCGGTACCCGACCGCCGGCGGGACGGTCCGGCTGTGGGACACCGCGACCTGGCACCTGCGCCGCACCCTCACCGGCCACACCGGCCGCGTCTACACCCTGGCCTTCCACCCCGAGGAGCCCCTGCTGGCCAGTGGTGACACCTCCGGGCAGGTCCGGCTCTGGAACACCGACACCGACACGGCGGCCGGACTGCTCACCGGCTGCACCGGCGCGGTGTACCAGGTGGCGTTCCACACCGGGCCCGACGGATCGGGCGCCGGAGCCCTGCTCGCGGCCGGGGACAGCGCCGGGACGGTCCGGGTCTGGCAACTCGGCGGCGGTGGCACCAGCGGTCTCGGCACCGGCGGGGGCACCGGCGGGGAGGGCGAGCCGGCCGTCCCGCTGCGCCGGCAGCCGCAGGAGCACCACGGGTCCGTCTGGGCCTGCAAGTTCCGTCCGCACGGCGGCCCCGAGGGATCCGACTCCGGGACCCTGCTGGTCACCGGCGGCAACGACGGGGCGGTCCGGCTCTGGGACGCGGCCACCGGGCAGAGCCGCCGGCTGCTGCGCGGGCACGGCCGCCGGATCGGCGCACTCTCCTTCAACGGGAGCGGCAACCTGCTCGCGGCCGCCGGCAACGACGGGACGGTCCGCCTGTGGGAGCCGACCACCGGCCGCCGGCTCCGTGAGATCACCGGCCGGAGCAACCGCCTGGTCTCGGCCGCGTTCGGCCCGTCCGGCCCGGTCCTGGCCACCGCCAGCAACGACGGGGACATGTACCTGTGGAACGCCGCGTCCGGCGAGTACCAGCGGCGGCTGGACGTCGAGACCGAGCACGTCTGGGCCGAGGCGTTCAGCCCGGACGGCTCCCTGCTGGCCACCGCCAACGACGACGACACCGTCCGGATCTGGTACCGCTCCACCGGTGCCCACGTCGCGACCCTCGCCGAACACCGGGGCCGGGTGCGCTCGATCGCGTTCGGCGCGGACGGCCGCCGGCTCGCCACCGCCTGCGACGACAGCCGGATCCGGCTCTGGGACCTCTCGACCGGCCGGCTGCGCGGCAGCCTGGAGGGGCACACCGACCGCGTCTACGCCGTCGTCTTCGCCCCGGACGACTCCTGGCTCGCCAGCGCCTCCTGGGACGGCCACGCCGTGGTCTGGGTCGACGGCCGGCCCCGGCACCACCTGCACGGCCACACCGGCCGCCTGTGGACCGCCGCCGCCCACCCCGGGGGCGGCTGCCTCGCGACCGCCGGCGACGACCGCGTGATCCGGCTCTGGGACCCGAGCACCGGCCACGGGACCGCCCGGCTGACCGGCCACACCGGCCGCATCCTGGCCCTCGCCTTCAGCCCGGACGGCTCGCTGCTGGCCAGCGGCGCGGAGGACGGCACCGTCCGCCTCTGGAGCGTCCCCGGCTCCGGGCCCGCCCCCGACTCCCCCGCCGCGCTCCACGCCACCCTCCTCGCCACACCCACCGGCTGGGCCGCACTCAGCCCGTCCGGCGGCTACAAGTACGAGGGCGACCTCGCCGGCGAGTTCTGGCACGCCGTCGGCATGTGCCGCTTCGAACCCGGCGAACTCGACGCCGCCCTCCCCGACATCCGCCGCCTCCCCCTGGAGTCCCCGCTCTGATCCCACCCGGACGACGGGCGCGACGGTGGACCTGCGGCCGCACTCGGAGCCGCCGCGCCCGCCCGCCGTCACCAGCGGTCGTGCACCCGTGGCCGCAGGGGCAGGGCGGGGAGTCGGCGAGGGGTGACGGCCAGCACGAGGCGGGCCGGCCGGACGACGCGGCCGACCAGCGGCCGCACCGGCTGGTCCGAGACCGGCCGGAACTGCCAGCCGGAGAGGAGGGTGGCCAGCGCGATGGTCATCCCTTGCCATGCGGACCCGGCGGCGACGCACCCGTGGTCGTCGGAACCGAACGGGATCAGCGCGCGCCGAGCGGCGGGGTCGTTGTACCGGTACGGGTCGAACCGGTCCGGTTCGAGGAACAGGCCGGGGTCGCGGTGCAGCGCGTACGGGCTGATCAGGACCTCATCACCGGGTGCCAGCCGCCGATCGCCGAGCAGCACCGGTTGGGACGCGCGGCGGAGCAGGAACGGGCGTGCGTAGCAGCGGAGTGCCTCGCCGACGACCTGCCTGGTGTACATCAGCGTGCTGAAGTCGGCGGCGGTGGGCGGCCTGTCGTCCAGGACCTCGGCGATCTCGGCGAGGATCCGCTGCTCGATGTCGGGCCGACGCGCCACCTGGTGCAGCGTCCAGGCCAGCAGGGCGGCCTGGGCCTCGGTTCCGGCCAGGACCAGGCCGATCAGCTCGTCGCCGATCTCGTCGTCCGTCAGGGCCGGGCGGCCGTGCTCGTCCTGGGAGGAGAGCAGCAGGGTCAGGGCGTCGGTGTGGTCCTGGGGAGAGTTTCGACGGTGGGCGAGCGCGTCGGCGAGGACGGCGCGGACGGGGGCGGGCGTCGACCGGAGCCGAGGCTCGGAGCAGGCGAGCCCGGGGATCTCGTCGAGCACGGCCGGGAGTACGTCGCCCAGGGCCTCGGCCAGGTCGTTCCCGGCCGGCCCCGTGACGAGGGACCGGGCCAGGGTGGCCAGTGCGAGGCGGGTCATCTCGTGGGGGATGTCCAGCGCGGACCCTGCGGTCCAGGAGCCGGCCACCTCTGCCGCCGCGTCGGCGGCGATCCGCGCGTGGTCATCGAGCCGGGACCAGTGGAACGCCGGCTCGACGACCCGGCGGCGGGCTGCCCGGACGGATGGCGGGGCGGTGCCGGGCCCGTGGCCGAGGGCCGGGCCCGGACTCCCGGGGAGCCATCCGACGTCGAACTTCGACGCCTCGTCGACCAGCACCTGCTCCACCAGATCCGGCGAGGTGACGAGGTGTACCTCCCGAGGCCCGAGGCGGACCGTGACGATCTCCTCGCCGGAGCGGAGGGCGGCCACGAAGCCGAGCGGATCCCGCAGGAGGTGCGGCCCGTCCCCGCCCCGCCGCGCTCCTGCGTGCGTGGCGGAGTGACGGGGGCACTCCTCGGTGTGCGAGGTGGGCTGTGCCGGTGTCGCCGACATGGTCTCTCTTTCGCTTTCGGATGTCGCCGACCGGCCTTACGGGTGACCGGGCACGGAAGTTCAGTCGCGCCCGGACCGCGTGGATGAGGGGGCGGCGCCTTGTGGGCGCCACCCCCTCGGGCCGACCGCAGGGTGTCAGTCGGCGACGGCCGCAGCCGGTGCCGGTGAGGGCGCCGGCGTCGGCTCGGGGTCCGCTGCTTCCGCCCGGTAGTCCTCCGGGCTGGTCTCGTCGGTGCCCTGCGGAGTGCGCAGGATCCGGAACAGCACAGTGAGCACGGCGGCGGCCAGAAGGTTGAGAGCCAGGGCGGTCAGGCCGAGGTAACCGGTCTGGCCGATCAGCGGGATCAGCGCGGTGCTGCCGCCGAAGTGCCTGGTGGCGGGGGTGGCGATGCCGTAGGCCTGCCAGGTGCCGTAGGCCATGCCCACGGCCCAGCCGGCCAGCAGCGCCCAGCGGTGGAACCAGCGCGTGAACAGGCCCACCGCGACGGCCGGCAGGGTCTGCAGGATCCACAGGCCGCCCAGCAGCTGCAAGTTGATCGCGACCTGCTTGTCCGTGCCCAGCACGAACGCCAGCGCGCCGAACTTGACCAGCAGCGAGACGAGTTTGGCGACCCGGGTCTCCTGCTGCGGGGTGGCGTCCGGCTTGAGGAGTTCCTTGTACACGTTGCGGGTGAAGAGGTTGGCCGCACCGATGGACATCACGGCCGCCGGGACGAGTGCGCCGATGCCGATGGCCGCGAAGGCCACGCCGGTGAACCAGCCGGGGAAGAGGGCGGCGAACAGCTGGGGGATGGCCAGCTGGGCGTTGTAGCCCTTCTCCCCCTTGCCGACGCCTGCGGCCACGGCCAGGAAGCCGAGCAGCGCGAGCAGGCCGAGCATCAGCGAGTAGGCGGGCAGCAGGGCCATGTTGCGCCGAACGGTCCGGCGGGACTTGGCAGCGAGCACGCCGGTGACGCTGTGCGGGTAGATGAACAGACCCAGCGCCGATCCCAACGCCAGTGTGGCGTAAGCCCATTGGGCCTTCGGTGCGGGAACGAGCGAGCCGACCGGCTGGTGGGTGGCGGGGTTGACGGCGCTGAACTTGGCAGCGGCCGCGTCGAAGATGTGCCCGTAGCCGCCCAGCCGCATCGGCAGGTAGACCACTGCGACGATGATGACGAGATAGACCAGGGTGTCCTTGACGAAGGCGATCAGCGCCGGGGCACGCAGGCCCGAGGAGTAGGTGTACGCGGCGAGCACCGCGAAGGCCAGCAGCAGCGGCAGGTCCTTCGTGAACCAGTTGCCGCTCGATCCGCCGCCGATTCCCAGCACCTCCAGCACGGCTTCCAGGCCCACGAGTTGGAGTGCGATGTAGGGCAGGGTGGCGAGGATGCCGGTCAGCGCCACGGCCAGGGTCAGCGCCCGGGAGCCGTAGCGCCCGCGTACGAAGTCGGCCGGGGTGACGTAGCCGTGCACGCGGGCCACCGACCACAGCCGCGGCAGCAGGAGGAACACCAGCGGGTAGACCACGGCGGCGTAGGGCACCGCGTAGAAGCCGGCCGACCCGGTGGCGTACACGGCCGCGGGCACGGCGATGAAGGTGTAGGCGGTGTAGACGTCACCGCCGAGCAGGAACCACGTCACCCAGGTGCCGAACGAGCGCCCGCCCAGCCCCCATTCCTGCAGGTCGAGCGCGTTCTCCGCGCGGCGCCACCGGGCGGCCAGGAACCCCATGACCGTCACCAGGGCGAGCAGCAGCAGGAAGACCGTGAGCGCCGGGGTGTTCACCCCGTCGGCGAGGGGCTTCATCGGGCGTCACCGCCGTGGAGGGCCGCGCGGTGCTTCTCGTCCCGGCTCAGCAGCACGTAAGCGGCGCAGGTGAACAGGGCCGAGAGCGGCACCCACGCGAGCTGGTACCAGTAGAAGAAAGGCACTCCGTCGAGCGCCGGTGTCGACTTGCTGTAGGAGGGCACCCACAGCAGCACGACCACGGGCACGGCCAGAGCGAGGCCGGCCAGTACCCGTTCCGGCGTCACCGCGGGCAGACTGCGCGGCACCTCTTCCCCGCTGGTCCGACGGACTTCCGATGACATCTGTGCAGCCTCCGCGTTCCTGATGGGCGATCCGGCCGGTCGGCCACTTCCGGCCGGCGCATGCCCACCCTTACGGCGTCGAGGCGGTCGAGGTTCACGGCTTTCGGCCGCGGACGACTACGCGGCCCGACCGAGCGCCCGCGCCCGGTTGCCGTCCGGCCGGTTGACGGAACGTCGAGTGAGGTGGCGGCTCAACTTCACCGAACCGGACGCCTCGGAGTCCGTGACCGGCCCGGGCTGCAAGGACGTCAGCCGTGGGGGCCAGGCGCTGTCCCTGGACCTCAACGGCGGCCCGGTCAAGGTCTGGACCGGCCCCGACTGCACCGGCACCTCCGCCGTGGTGACCAGCAGCGTCCCCGACCTCTCCAGGGTCGGCTTCGACAAGAAGATCGCCTCGATCCGTTTCGGCGGCTGACGGCATTCGGCCGTGGGCTCGTGACCGGCTCCTCGCCGCTGAACCGCTGCGCACGGTTCTCTCCTCCGCTCGGTTTCTCCCGGCGCAGCGCCTCACGTGCCGTAAGGCCGACAGGTTCAGGCCCGCAGCTCGGGGAACTGGTCGTCGCGCCACTCCTGCTCGTGCGCGGTGTCGTCCTGCTCGCGCTCGCGCAGCTCGACGCGGCGGATCTTGCCGGAGATGGTCTTGGGCAGCGGGTGGAACTCGACCCGGCGGACGCGGAGGTACGGCGGGAGGTGTTCGCGGGCGTGGCGCAGGATGGCCAGGGCGGTGTCACGGCCGGGCGCCCAGCCCGGGGCGAGGGCGATGTACGCCTTCGGGACGGCGAGCCGGATCGGGTCGGGCGCGGGGACGACGGCGGCCTCTGCCACCGCCGGGTGTTCGATGAGCACGCTCTCCAGCTCGAACGGCGAGACCTTGTAGTCGGAGGCCTTGAAGACGTCGTCGCTGCGGCCGATGTACGTGATGTACCCCTCGTCGTCGCGGACCGCGAGGTCGCCGGTGCGGTAGTACCCGCCGGCGGTGACCTCGGCGTTGCGGTCGGGGTCGCCGAGGTAGCCGGTCATCAGGTTGACGGGCTGCCGGGCAAGGTCGAGGCAGAGCTCGCCCTCGTCGCCCGGCTCGCCGGTGACGGGGTCGACGAGCAGGACGGGGACGCCGGGCAGCGGGCGGCCCATCGAGCCGGGCTTGAGCGGGGAGCCGGGCGTGTTGCCGACCAGCAGGGTGGTCTCGGTCTGCCCGAAGCCGTCGCGGATGGTCAGACCCCAGGCGCGCTCGATCCGGGCGATCACCTCGGGGTTGAGCGGCTCGCCGGCCGCGACCAGCTCGCGCAGCGCGCCCGGTCCGGCGGACAGGTCGGTCTGGATCAGCATCCGCCAGACGGTCGGCGGCGCGCAGAAGGTGGTGACCTCCGCCCGGCGCAGGTGCTCCAGCAGCCGGGCCGCGTCGAAGCGCGAGTAGTTGTGGACGAAGATCGTCGCCTCGGCGATCCACGGCGCGAAGAAGCAGCTCCAGGCGTGCTTGGCCCAGCCCGGGGAGCTGATGTTGAGGTGCACGTCGCCAGGTCGCAGGCCGATCCAGTACATGGTGGTCAGGTGGCCGACCGGGTAGGAGGTCTGGGTGTGCTCGACCAGCTTGGGGCGGCTGGTGGTGCCGGAGGTGAAGTAGACCAGCAGCGGGTCGTCCGGCGCGGTCACCGCCCGGAACGGCGCCGGGTCCTCGATCCGGTACGCGTCGGCGTACGACGCCCAGCCGGGTGCCGCCTCGCCGATCGCCATACGGGTCCAATCGCCTGGCACCGGAGCGAACTTGGCGGTGTCGGCGGTGTTGGCCAGCACGTGGCGGGCGCCGCCGCGCTCGATGCGGTCGGCAAGGTCGGCACCGCCCAGTGCGGTGGTGGTGGGCATGATCACCGCACCGAGCTTCATCACCGCGAGCATGCTCTCCCACAGCTCGACCTGGTTGCCCAGCATGAGCAGCACCCGGTCCCCCTGCCGCACGCCCTGCCCGGCCAGCCAGTGGGCGACCTGGTCGGAGCGTCGGGCCAGCTCGTCGAAGGTGTACTTCGCCTCGCTGCCGTCCTCCTCCACGATCCACAGCGCGGTCCGGTGGTTGCCCCGGGCAAGGACGTCGAACCAGTCGACCGCCCAGTTGAACCGTCCGTCGAACACCGGCCAGTGGAACTCCTCCAGCGCGGTCCGGTGGTCCCCGGTCATCCGTACCAGCACGTCCCGCGCTGAGCGGTACCGGCCGGTGGCGGAGTCCGCGGGGTCCGGTGAGTAGGTCGTCACGGCGATTCGCTCCTGAGAAGAGGGCAGCCGAGCCTCGGCCGGCTCGGCGTACGCCCCAGTCTTGACGTACCGCCGCGGCCCCCGGTTCATCCTCCCGCCGGTCGGGCCCGGGACCCGGGCGGCGACCGGGGTCTGCTCCGGCGGCGCACACGTAGTCCGTCGGGTTCGGCCCGATTACGTGTTTCCCCGGATGCCGGCCGGGTGCCGCTCATCCGAGGATGAGGGCCGGGAGCAGCGTGGACGGGTTCGGCCGGCCTCGCCGAGGCTCCGCCGTACCGCCGAGGAGTTCTGTTTGGACGCCGTTCTCACCCTGCCCACGATCGAGTCGGCACGCCGCGAGGGCGTGGCGCGCACGGCCCCGGCGTTGTTCGGCCGGGAGCGCGAAACGGCCGACCTGCGCAGGCGGGTGGCCCGGGCGCTGGCCGGTGCCGGTGGCGCCGTGCTCGTCACCGGTGAGGTCGGGGCCGGCGTGACCAGCCTGGTGTCGTCCTGTCTGGCCGAGCCGGCCCGGACGGGCGTGCCGGTCTGGCGCGGCGCGGCGGACGAGCTCGGGCGACGGTTGCCGCTGCTGCCCTTCCTGGAGTGTCGTACCGGGACCGGCCGGGCACTCTACCGCTCCAGCCCCGACCTGGCCGAGCTGACTCGCGCCGCCGGTGGCGCGGTGTCGCTCGCCGCCACCAGCGGCCTGCTGCTGGAGGCGGTCGAGGAGCAGTGTGCCCGGGGCCCGCTGGCACTGGTGATCGACGACGCCCAGTGGCTGGACGACGCTTCCGTCGCGCTCTGGCGCCGACTGGCGCGCGTCGCCGAGGACCTGCCGCTGCTGCTGGTGGCCGGGGTACGGCACGGGCTGTGGTCCCGGCCGGTCGAGTCGCTGGTCTCGGCCGCCCGACTGGCCGGCGACGCGATCGAGCTGGGACCGTTGCCGCCGCAGGCCGTCACGGCGCTGGCCGGCCACCGGCTGGGCGCGGCGGCCGGCGAGAGCCTGACCAGGCTGCTGGCGCAGGCCGGCGGCAACCCCGGCTACCTGCTGGAACTCCTCGACGTGCTGGACCGCCAGGGCGGGCTGCGCCGTGGCGGAGCGACGGTGGAGCTCGCCGAGGCCGGGGCGGTGCCTGCGTTCACCGAGCTGGCCGAGCTCCGGCTGGCCGAGCTGTCGCCGGGGGCGGCCATGGCCGTGCGGGAGGCGGCGCTGCTCGGGCGGCGGGCCCGGATGGCGGATCTCGCGGCGGTCACCGGGCAGTCCACGACCGAGCTGGTGGGCGCGGTGCGGGAGGCCGTGTCGGCGGGGCTGCTGGCCGGGTCCGAGGACGGTCTGGCCTTCCGGCACCCGATGCTGTGGCGCGGCATCCGGGAGAGTGTTCCGGACGTGCTGCGCTGGTCGATGCACGTGGAGACGGCGCGCCGGCTCGCCGAGTCCGGTGCCGAACCGGTGCGGGTCGCCGAACAGCTGGATCAGGCCGGGCCGGTGCTGGACGGCTGGGCGGTCGGCTGGGTTCGCCGGCATGCCTCCGTCCTGGTCGAGCAGGCCCCCGAGCTCGCCGTGCCGGTGCTGCGCGCGGCGGCGGGCGACGGGCACCTGGACGACCGGGCCAAGGTGCTGCAGGCCGCGCTCGCCCGGGCGATGCTCCGCACCCGCCGGTACGACCAGGCGCTGGAACTGGCCCGGAACATCGTCGCCTCGACGGCCGACCCGGTGCTGACGGCCGAGGTGGCGTGGGACCTCGCCCGCAGCCTGCACCTGGTCGGCGGCCACGTCGAGGCCGGCCGACTGTGCGAGGAGCAGCTCGCCAGGGACGGTGTGCCGGCTGTGTTGCGGGCGCGGCTGGCCGCCTGCCTGGTCTACTCGCTCGTGGTGCTCGGCGAGCCCGTCCAGGACCGGCTCGCCGACGCCGAGGCCACCGCCGACGCCCTGGTGCGCGCGTCCGGCGACCCGTGGGCCTCGGGCGGGCTGATGCTGTGCCGGGCCGTCGCGGCGCGGGCGGTGGGCGACGGCGAGCGGGCGCTCGCGCTGCTGTCGCAGGCCGACGACGTGCTGTCCGGTCCCGGGGACGGCCGGCCGGAGCTGCGCGCGGTGGTGCTCTCCGAACTCGCCGATCTGCTGGGCGAGTTGGACAGTCTGGTGCAGTCGGACGCCGCGCAGGCCCGGGCCAGGGCGTCGGCCGCGCAGTCGCGCACCCACGACTCCCGGTGGACGGCGGTCGCCGGATTCGCGCTGCACCTGCGCAATGGCGCCTGGGACCTCGCCGGGGGCGAACTCGCCGAACTGTGCCGCCCCGACGAGCCGCAGCCCATGCTGAGCGCGCACTGCGCATACGCCGTCCAGCAGGCGGTCTGCGCGCAGCCGGAGGCCGCGGCGGCGCAGCTGCGGCTGGCTCAGCAGGTGGCGGGGGCCCGGGCCGTCGGGCGTACCGCGACGCTGCTGCGGGCCGCCGAGGCGATCGCGGCCGAGCGGGCGGGTGACTCCGCCCGCGCCCTGCGGGCGTTGGAGGGGGAACTGTCCGCCGGACGCGCTTCGGGAGCGGCGTACCGGCTGGTCTGGTGTCCCCGGGCGGTGCGCTACGCGCTGGACTGCGGCCACCTCGAACTGGCCGAGCGGTTCGTCGGCTTCGCCCGGGACTCGGCGGCCGCACAGCCTCTTCCGCACCGGGTGTGGGTGCTGGCCTGGTGCGAGGCGCTGGTCGCGGCGGACGACGCGCGGCTGTGCGCGGTGGCCGAGTACTTCCGGTCCGCCGGGCGGCACACGCAGCTGGCCTGGGTGCTGGAGGACCTGGCCGCGGTCCGGGCGGCCACCGGGCAGACCGCGTCGGCCCGGCTGACCCTCGCCGAGGCCCTCCAGCTGTACCGGGACCTGGGCGCTGCGGCGGAGGCCCGCCGGGCCGAGCAGCGGTTGCGCGCGGCGGGCGTCGAGGCGGTGACCCGGCGCCGGACGGGCCGCAGGCGCGCGGCGGCCGGCTGGGAGGCGCTGACTCCGGCCGAGCTGACGGTGGCCCACCTGGCGGGCCGCGGCCTGTCCAATCCGCGGATCGCGGAACGGCTGGGCGTCTCCGCGCGGACGGTGCAGACCCACGTCTCCGGCATCCTGGGCAAACTCGGCGCCACCTCGCGGGTCGCCATCGCCCAGGAACTCGCGCGCCGGGAGGAATCCCCGGCCTGACGGGCACTACCAGCGGTCGGCCGGGTCCGCCGGGATGTGGTGCGGGATCTCGACCCGGGAGCGCAGCCGGAGTTTGGTGAGGATCCGCGAGACGTGGGTCTGCACCGTGCGCCGCGGCAGGTTGAGCTCCGCCGCGATGCCGGGGTTGGACATCGCCTGCGCGGCCATCCGGGCGATCCGTTGCTCGGTGGCGGTCAGCGACTCCCAGCCCCACTCGCGCCGGACGCTCGGGCCGTCCGCCCCGTACGGGACCCCGAGCCGGCGGCACTCGGCGGCGGCGCGGGCCGCCGTGTCCTCGGCCTGCCGGTGCTCGCCGGACGCGGTGAAGGTGCGCGCCGCGTCCTGCAGGGTCTGGGCGTGCTCCAGCGGACGCGCGGTGCGCTGGTAGTACGCGGCCACGTCCAGCAGGGCGACGGCGTCGCCCGCGAGCAGGGCCTCGCAGTGTGCGGCGGCCTGCTGCCAGTAGGCGATCGGAGCGCGCTCGGCCTCCGTACGGCAGACCCCGGCGGCGTGGGCGGCGGTGGTACGGTCTCCCGCGGCCAGCGCGAAGCGGACCAGGTACGGCAGCCAGTGGAAGCGCATCCCCTGCTGACGGATCCGCTCCGGGTCCAGGCACTCCAGCAGGGCTGCGGTCGCCCGGCTCCGATCGCCCGCCCGGTCCGCCGCCACCGCAGTGGCCAGCGCCAGCAACTGCCGGGTGTCGAAGTCGAACTCACCGGTCGGCCGGTCGGCGCAGAGGTCCAGGTGGCGCCGCAGCGCCGCGTCGTCGCCCCGGTGGGCCGCGATCGCGGCCAGCATCGCGTGCACCTCGAAGAGCAGCCAGTGCTCGGCCGTGTCCTGGTCGGCGAGATGGTCGATCTCCGCCGTCGCCTCGTCCCAGCGGCCCTGCTGGAAGCGGAGCTTCGCCAGGTCGACCGTGGTGGTGAGCGGGGTGACCCCGCCGCTGTGCTCGGTCGTCCGGCGCAGTGAGTCGACGGTGTCCTCGATGTCCGCGGCCCGGTCCAGGGTGCGGAGCGCGCGGAGCCGTCCCGACAGCGCGATGACCAGCGTGTAGCGCTCCGACGGGTCCCGGCGCAGCGCGTCGATGGCGTCCTCGATCCGTTGCAGCGCGAGGTGCGGGTCCACCGACTCCGCGAAGTACGCGCTGAACCAGTTGGCCAGGCCGACCGCGAACCAGGCCTCGCAGGACCGGCCGAGCTCGATCGCCCGGTCGAGGTGGCGCTGCGCCGCCTCGGGCCGTCCCAGGTGGTGCTCGATCGGTCCGCGCTGGGCGTGCAGGGTGGCGAGCCACCGCGGCGGGATGTCACCGCGCGCGAGGGCCTGCTCGATGACGTCGACCGACTCCGCGAGGCGCCCCGAAACGTGCAGGTGGATCGCCAGGTGGAAGCTGGCCTCGCCGACCGTGGCGGGGTCGGCGTCGGACGCCAGCAGTTGCCGGCAGAGCACCGACACCTGCTCGGGCCGGTGGACCCGGTGCAGGGCGTTCACCACCGCCAGGTACAGCCGGCCGTCCGGAGCCGCCGGGTCGAGCAGCGGCGAGAGCAGCTCGACGGCGACGGCGGGAGCCCGGTTGACCAGTGCCTCACTGTGCTCGTGCAGCCAGGTTCGCGACCAACTGCCTTGCGGCGCCCAGGAGTCCGACGAGGCGGCGGCCTTGGCCAGCTGCCGCAGCACGCGGTCGAGGGGGGCGTCCGCGGCTTCCAGCCGCTCGGCGGCCCTGGTGTGCAGGGACGCCCTGAGCGCGAGCGGGATGTCCTCGTACAGCCGCTCCTGGAGCAGCGGGTTGCGGAACGCGGTCGTGCCGCCGTGGAGGCCGATCAGTCCGAGCGCCTGTGCGCCGGTGAACCTCGGAGCCAGCTCCCGGGCCGAGCCGTCCAGGACGGCCAGCGCCTCGTCGGTGCCGAACTCCGGTCCGAGCACGCTGAGGGTCTGCAGGAACTCGTGGTCCTCGGGGCCGAGATGGCTGATGCGGTTGCGGACCGCTCCGGCCAGCGTGGCACCGACCAGCTCGGCGGCGAGGTCGACCGCCCGGCTGCCGTCCGCGGCGGGCCGCAGGAGGCCCTCGCGTCCGACGTGGCCGAGGAACTCGACGGCGCACAGCGGGCTGCCGCCCGTGCCCGTCAGCAGCTGGGTCAGCCTCGGGCCGGGGGGCGCGCCGAGGTGGTGCTCGGCGAGCGCGGTCAACGCGGCGGCGTCCAGCAGGCCGAGGCGCAGCAGCGGGCCCTGGCGCCGGGTGTGGCCGCGGCGCAGGGCCTCGACGGCGGCGCCGACCGTCCGGCTGCGCACCGCCCCGACCAGCAGCAGCGGCAGTTGGTCGGCGTGCCGGGCGAGCCGCTGCCACCAGACGGCGGTGGCGTCGTCCACCCACTGGAGGTCGTCGATGAAGAGCAGCACCGGGTGTTCTCCGCAGGCCGTCTCGACCAGGCCCAGCAGACGCTCGATCAGGGCCGGGATGGCGTCCTGGTTCGCCCCCGCGCCGGTCCGCAGCAGCCGGCGGATCTCCGCGCGGGCGGCGTCCTCGCCATGGCGGTGGACGCCCAGCGCGTCGAGCACGGGCAGCAGCGGGAACTCGCCGGCGGCCTCGTCGCAGCAGCCGCGTACGACGGCGAAGCCGGCCGCGAGCGCGTGCGCCTCCAGTGCCTGGACGAGGGTGGTCTTGCCGCTCCCGGGCTCGCCCTCGATCAGCACCGCCTCGCCGTACCCCCGGCGGGCCTGCGTCAGCAACTCCGCGAGCCGAGCCAGCTCCGCGTCACGTCCGAACAGCGACGCGGAGGGGGATTCCGTCATGGTCTTCCGCATGCTGGCCGCTGTCCTGCCCCGTCTGTTCGCCCTTGACCTGGAAAGAGAGCCGTTCAACCGATTGTCAGACTCACGCGAGGAGGGTACTGGATTCCGGACGGACGGCCCCGGGCCGGTGGCGCGAGCGAGGTGGCGAGACTGTGGCGCGGATCACGCTGGACCGGACGCCCGGCCCGTCCGTAAGGCGGGGGGACGTCGAATGGGAGGCGGCGCGGCCGGGTGCTCCCACCGCTGCCCCGGAGGATTGTCAGGCTGATGAAGCATGCTCAGGAGCGGCTGGTGCGCGAGTTGTACGCGCGGCACGCCGCTGCGGCGTATCCGCAGGCCCTCAGGCTCACGGACGGTGACCGGGAGCGGGCCGGTTCGCTGCTCCGGGCCGCCCTGATGGGCGCCCTGCGCCGCCCGGTCGCTCCGGCCGGTGCCGACATCGGCGGCCGGCCGGCCGACGAGAGATCTACTTCAACCACCGCTCGCTCGCCGAGACCGCCGAACTGCTCGACACCCCCGAAGGAACCGTCAAGTCCCGCTGCTTCTACGCCATCCGCGCGCTGCGCCTGGCGCTCCAGGAGCACGGCCTGGCGCTCTGACCCGGACTCGGCCACCGCCGTCAGCGGGCGCCGCGCCCCTGACAGCGAACCTCAACCCTCGACCACGCGACAGTGGTTGGACCCTGGCGCCGATCGCTGACGCAGAGCGCGAATGACTCACTGACTCCCGGAGGAGATGACAGGCCCGCGCCGCTCCCGGAGCCAGCCGTCACTCAGGTCCGCCCAGACACCCTGGTACTGGTCGAAGAGAGACTGGAGCCGAGCGTGGGTGAGATCGGCGGCGGACGTTGAGGCGATGAGGTGCTCCAGCTCATCAGCGAGACGATGGAACCGGTACTGCGTCTCCTCCATCAACACCCAGCGCGACCTCCAGTTGAAGAACGACTCGACGGCCCCCAGCAGTGTGACCACTGCCACCAGCGCGAAGGCCAGACCGGCCCAGAAGTTCAGGCTCTGCAGACCGAGGATGATCGTCGAGGTGGCGGACAGCGAGAGCGTCAGCACCTTCAACGCCGAGGAGGCCAGCCGAAAACGCTTCTTCCTCCTTCGGGCGTACGCGTTTCCCTGCCGCATCTTCTCCAGGAGGCGACCAGCAGCCTCCACCGGATCCAGCCCCACCTCCACAGCTCCCCCAGATCCCATTCCGCCCCCATCACTTCCGGCGTACGACGCCTCCTGCGACTCCCGTCCGTAGGGTCTCACACCCCAGGACTGCGCCGCGGACGGCAACGCTCGACTCCCCGTACCCCGGGTCCGGACCCGGGGTACGGACCCGGTCGGTGACCGGCTCCGGCTCCGAAGGGTGCACCGGGGCACGGGAAGTCAGCGCGAAGTCGCCGGGAAGTCAGTGGGAGATCAACGGCCTTGGAGGAACCTGACGTTGCCACCGAAGGTCCAGCCCTTTGAGCCGTCCCAGTTGACCGACCGCGTCATGAGCGCTTCTGCACGGAGGCCGCCTGGGCGGTGAGAAGTGCCGTGATCTCGTCGGCCAGGTGCGGGCCGAGCCGCCCCCAGCCCTCCTTGTAGCCGTAGACGCCGGCCAGGGTGCGGGCCTCGTAGTCGCCGTTCATGATCTCGATGTCGTCGGCCGTGATGAGCGCCGGGTGGGCGACTCCGACGGCCGCCGAGACCTTCATCAGCTCCTTGCGCAGGGTGCGCAGGTAGACCGCGGCCCGGGTGGCCTTCGAGGCCGGGTCGAGGCCGCGGGCCAGCCACGGGTTCTGGGTGGCGATGCCGGTGGGGCACTTGTCGGTGTGGCACTTCTGCGCCTGGATGCAGCCGATCGACAGCATCGCCTCACGGGCCACGTTGATCATGTCGACGCCCAGGGCGAACGCGACCGCGGCGTTCTCGGGCAGGCCGAGCTTGCCGGAGCCGATGAAGGTCAGGTCGTCGGTCAGCCCCAGCTCGGCGAAGGTGCCGTAGACCCGGGAGAAGCCCATCCGGAACGGCAGCGACACCGAGTCGGCGAACATCCGCGGTGCCGCCCCGGTGCCGCCCTCGCCGCCGTCGATGGTCACGAAGTCGACGCCGCGGTCACCGCGCGCCATCAGCGTGGCCAGCTCCTGCCAGAAGTCCATCTCCCCGACCGCGCTCTTGACCCCGACCGGCAGACCGGTCTCGGTGGCGAGCAGCTCGACGAAGTCGAGCATCGAGTCGACGTCGCCGAACGCGGTGTGCCGCGACGGGGAGGCGCAGTCCTTGCCGACCGGGATGCCGCGGATCCCGGCGATCTCCGGGGTCACCTTCGCGCCCGGCAGCATCCCGCCCAACCCCGGCTTGGCACCCTGGGAGAGCTTGATCTCTATCGCCTTGACCGGGGCACTGGCGACGACGTCCTTGAGCTTGTCGAGGTTGAAGCTGCCGTCCTCGTTGCGGCAGCCGAAGTACGCCGTGCCGAGCTGGAGGACGAGGTCACCGCCGTTGCGGTGGTACGGCGAGAGGCCTCCCTCGCCCGTGTTGTGCATCGCACCGGCCAGCGCCGCGCCCTTGTTGAGTGCCGTGATGGCCGCACCGGAGAGCGATCCGAAGCTCATCGCCGAGATGTTCACCACGCTCGCCGGCCGGAACGCCTTGGCGCGCCCGCGCGGCCCGCCCAGCACCTTGGCCGAGGGCAGGGGAGCCTGCGGGTCGTGCGCGTCGGGCAGGGCGCCGGCGAACGTGCGCTGCTTCAGGTAGGCGTGCCCCTGGACGTGCTCGACGTCGACCTCGGTGCCGAACCCGAAGTAGTTGTTCTCCTCCTTCGCCGACGCGTAGATCCAGGTGCGCTGGTCACGGCTGAACGGGCGCTCCTCCTCGTTGGAGGTCACGATGTACTGCCGCAGCTCCGGCCCGATCGTCTCCAACAGGTACCGGGCATGCCCGATCACCGGGAAGTTCCGGAGCAGTGCGTGCCTCTTCTGGATGAGGTCGCGGGCAGCCAGAAGCGCCACCGCTGTCGCGGCGGCCGCGCCGATCTTCCGGGCTTGCATGGACGTTCCTCCTCGATGCGCGGCACCGTCGCCGTGCGTTGGAGCCGTTGTGTCGGGCTGGGCGTCGGACGGCGGCACAGGACCATTCGGGCAGGCATCAGCGTCCGTCGAATAATGCGAAATGATGTTAAGAGCCCGAGCGAACAGGCCTGCAGCCAGGGGGCCGGTCCGGGGTTCGCCTTTACCATCGGCGCGCCCGGCGTTCCGGTGGCCGGCAGGCGGCACGCCGACTCGTCGAGGTTGGAACCGGGTCCAGGGAAGCCGAGGACCGCGGCCATCGAATTCCCGTCAAAACCAGGGCACAACAGAACGGCATCAGAGACCCGGCAGCGGCCCCTCGCATATTCGCACCACAACCAGTACGACGGAAAGATCAGCCGGCGCCGTGCGGACTTTGTCGCGCGCCGGATCGCTCCGTGCACCGCCTACGGCGAAGGTCGAGGACGCGGCCGCTGGCATGGCAGGCCATCAGGCATGACTGATGGTGTCTCAAATCCACCGCCATGCACTGTCCCAAACGGCAGGTCAGAGCGGTGAGACAGCTCAACGCGAGCCGGTACGGGCAGCAGCCGGCCGATCTTCGGCGAGGTCGCTGATAGCTTTGAGAAGCGGGACGCGGCGGCGTCCGTCGCGCTTTCCCGAGGACTCCCGATCCCGATTTCATCGCGGATCCGAAACCAGCCCGATCAAGGATTTTCATCTATGGGAATAACCGCCGTGCGGCAATACCTTCCGCGTGCCGTCCTGGGCATGACGCTCGTGGCGCTCGTCATCGCTTTTCTGCCCGGCACCCGAGCGACCGCCGCGAGCTGGACCAGCAGCTGCGCCGCCGGCAGCTTCTGCCTCTACGACCAGGTCGGCGGCCAGGGCGCCGCGCTGGCCGCCGACCCGACCGTCCCGGTCCAGGGCCTCGACGCCTCCTGGAACGACCGGGCCCGCTCGGTCGACAACCAGTCGTCGTACTGGGCCTGCTTCTACGCGGACGCGTCGTACGGCGGCACCGTGCAAGCCGTCCGCCCCGGCGGCCAGGCCAACCTCGCCGAGCTCGGCACCCGGCTGGACGGCAAGGTCACCTCGTTCAAGGGCGCCAAGTCCAAGGCCGGCTGCTTCACCGGCTACGAGCGCTGCGCGACCGGACAGCTCTGCCTGTTCGCCGAGGAGAGCGGACGCGGTGCGATGACCGCCCTCACCGAGAACGAGGTTCGCGGCTACGGCGCCGATTGGAACGGTCGGGCGGTCTCCGTCTTCAACCACACCGGCAAGCACGCGTGCTTCTACCCGAACCCGGACCTGAGCGGCAGCTGGAGCGCCGGCGGCTCCACCTACCGGGCGTTCGTCGTCCTCAGCGGCGACAGCACCTTCGTGCCCGCGCCGTACGCCGGCACGCTCAGCTCCGACCGCCTGGTCACCGCCTCCGGCGGCCGCCCCGCCACCGACTTCTGCTGACCGAGGAGGACTGTCATGAAGCGCACCGCAGCCGTCCGCACCGCCACGATCCTCGGCCTCGCGGCCTCCGTGCTCGCCGCCCCCGGCGGCGGCCTGGCCGGCGCCGCCGACACCGACATCGCGCTGGGCTCCATCACCCTCGCCCAGGGCGCCCGCACCACCCCCTTCCCGGGCATCACCCGCACGGTCTACCAGGACGCCGACCGGTCCTGGACCGTCAACGTGGTGGACATCGACCCGGCCCGCGCCCCGATCACCTTCAACGGCTCCATCGGCGACGGCATGTACACCACGCAGACCGTCCAGGAGATGCTCGAACAGACCACCGGTGTGGCCAGTCGCCGCCCGTTCGTCGGCATCAACGGCGGCTACTTCGACACCGGCGTGACCCTGAAGCCGGACCCGGCCGGCCAGATCTTCCTCGGCGACCTCGGCGGCGTCTCGATCAAGAAGGGCCGCCTGCTCAGCGAGGCCGCCGGCGGCCGCCTCGTCCCGCTCCCGGCCGACGCCCCCACCGGCGCGAAGGCCGTCCTGCGCCCGGCGGGCTCCGTGCTGATGCTGCAGAACGGCCGCCCGTACATCACCGAGCTCGCCACCAAGCTCACCGTGCAGCTCTCCGACGACCCCACCGTGAGCCGCAGGATCGACGGCATCAACCGCCTCCCCGGCCGCCAAGCCCACTGCCTGCGCAACCCCGACCCCGCCGACAAGACCGTGAAGGTCGTCGAGGGCGTCTGCTTCAACCCGTCGGAGATCGTCGAGTTCACCCCCGAGTGGGGGGCGAAGACCCCGTCGCCGGACTTCCTGAAGGACACCACCACCGACGACGACCCGGGCGTCGAGGTGCTGTTCGACCCGGCGGGCACGGCCACGGCCTGCTTCCGCCCCGGCGCCGCCCCCGGCGGGATCGTCAGCGACGCCCCGCGCGGCGGCCACGACGTGCCGCCCGGCGGACGCGCCCTCCAGGGCACCGGCGACGGCGCCACCTGGCTCTGGGACAACGCCTGCGCCGGCAGGTCCGTCGCCGAGCACACGGTGATCACCGACACGCGGTTCGGCGACACCCTCGCCGACACCTGGTTCGGCCGCGCCCCCGCCGGCGCCGTCGAGCAGCCGATCGACCCGGCGCTGTACGCCACCGACGGCGGCGACGTCCTGATCCGCGACACCGCGCTCGTCTACCAGCCGGCGACCGACATCGACAGGCGCACCTGGCGCACGGCCGCCGGGGCGGACGGTTACGGCCACCTCTACCTCGTCACGGTCGAGGGCCGGAAGGGCGGTGGCACCGGGCTCGCCGAAGGCGCCACCCGCAGCGAGTTCGCCCGGCTGCTGAAGTCGCTCGACCTCGTCGACGCGATCAACATGGACGGCGGCGGCTCCACCACCCTCAACATGCGCGACGCCAACGGCAACGAACCGCCGCTCACCACGACCACGGACTCGGCCCCGCGCCACGTCGCCGACACCGTCTACGCCGCCGTCGGCGGCTACGGGCTCGCGGCCCGCTAGGCGGTCGGCTCCGGAGTCCTCCGAAGGTTGACTCCGGAGCCGGTGTCGTACATGGCGTCTGGTCAGATGCCGGGGCGGCGGGGGACCCGGTGGTCGGTGACCGTCAGCAGCCCGGCCTTCCCCAAGGCAGCCTCGGCGGGAAATGCGGCCGCCATGCTCGCTCCTCCCCCGGATACCGCACCGATCCGCGCGAGCGCCGACCCGAACGGCACCAGGTCTGCGCCCATCGCCCCGACCCCGGCCACCGGGACCACCTTCGCCACGTCCAGCAACTCCTCGCCCGGCCCCAACAGCGGCTCCACCGCCAGGCGATAGCGGTTGATCATCTTCTCGGTCACCCCCGCAGGGTAGCGGTCCCGGCTGCCTCGCCCTCAAAGGTCGCCGGTCCCATGCCGGGTCCGGGCTGCGTGCGCGTGGTGGCTAGGATGAGCTATGGAATCGAACATCACACGTTCTGCGGCGACTTGGGCCGGATCGCGGGCGCAGGTCCTGGCTTTCCTGATGGGTGCCGCGGCCGTCGGCTGGACCGTGGTCGCGCTGAGCGTGCATGCACCCGATCCGGCCGCACTCGACCCCGACGGTGCGACCGATGCCGCAATGGCCCGGACGGGTGCTGCCGTGATGGCCGCCGTCGCGGCGGTGGCAGCCTTGCTCTGGTGGCGCCACCGGGTGACCGCGCACCGTCCGGGGAGGGGTTGGGCGCGCGCGGCGTTCGCCGTCTCCGCTGCTCACCTGGTGCCCGTCCTGCCGGTGATCGCACTCGCCTCGTGGGGCTGGAGCGCCCCGCTGATCGCGTTCACGTGCGCGGTGATCACCTGCGGCGTTCAGGAGGCCGCCGCGGCGACGGCGACGGGTGACGGCCGGGCGGGCCGGTTCACCCCGACGTCCGGCTGACGACCCGAGGCGCCGGTGCAGGACGAACCGGGCCCAGCCGCACGGAATCCGCTGTTGGCCGTCGGGAGAAGCGCCTCACGTCCTGCTCACAGGCCGGGTGCCTGGAAACCGTTCAGATACCAGAGGGGGGCGACGTACCAGATCAGGGCGATCGCGGTGACGAGGGTACCGCCGGCCACGGGGAGTGCCCAGCCGGGCCAGCGGCGGTGCCGGACCACGATGACCTTGGCGACGAAGGCCCCGTAGAGGAAGCAGCCGGTGAGCGAGTGCAGCGCCACGCGGGTGTCGGTGAATTGGACGCCGTAGGCGGTGATGCAGTGCTGAGCGATGGGCAGGGAGAGGAGGAAGGCGGCCAGGCCGATGAGGCGGTGCGTGGTGTGGACCCGGTGCGGTGCGGCTTGCAGTGCGGGAACACGGCCGTAGATCCACAGGGCGAGAAAGAGCTGAATCAGCGCCAGGCCCAGGAGTGCGGAGCCCAGTTGGGCTTTCAGCTGCATCGCGTCATTGCCGCGGTTCCCGAAGAGGCTGGCCTCGTAGTCGGGGGTGTGTACCCGGCCGTACCAGAAGAGGCCGGCCGCCACCGCCACGGGCAGGAGAAGCCACAGGACGTCATGGAGCCGTCGGTGGCCGACGGGGGGAGCGAGGCCCTCCACGCGCTCGGCCGCCGCCGCTCTCGATCTTGCCGCCGCCGCTAGCGCTGGCTGCCAGGCCACGACGATCAGCAGGGTGAGCACCTCGGCGATGAGGCTGAGCACGGCCTGCGGGGCGGGTTGCAGGCCGTCTTCGGAGAACCCGAACAATCCGGTGGTGCGAGATGCGACGAACCCGACGAGCGTGCAGACGGCAATCACCGCGCCGGCGATTCGCAGGAACAGGGGCGCCCCCAACAGAAGGAGTGCGGCCACCGCGAAAGCCGTGCTGGCCTGCAACAGGAACAACGGGCCGATGATGTGGACGAAGCGGTATCCGTCGATGTAGAGCTGGGCGTGGATGTATCCACTCGCCGCGAGCGTGGCGGCAAGCACCAGGCGCAGCGCGAGGGCGGGCAGGCTCCGGGTGTTCATGCGAGCTTCTCGTCCTTGACGGCCAGTGCGTGGCTGCCCTGCCAGTAGTTGACGGTGCGGATGCCGAGTGCGTCCTTGAGGCGTCCGGCGGGCAGTACCTGCGGGAGTGGGGCGGGGCCCTCTCCGGGTTTGGGGAACGGGTAGCAGGTGGGGCGGGCCGAGTGGAAGGTGATGTTGCCCTCGGTCTTGCTGAACAGCTGGTGGACGTGCCCGTTGAGGCACGTCACTGAGGAGAAGCGGCGAAACATCGACAGCAGCTGCACCGAGTCGTCGGTGCCCCAGCCCCACGTCGGATACATCGCGAACAACGGGATGTGGCTGAAGATGACGATGGGGGTGTCCGACGACAGGCCCGCGATGTCCTTGCGCACGAAGTCGATCTGATCGTTGCCCAGGTGGCCGAGTTGCTCCAGGTGCAGCGTGTTGACGAGCGCGATGAAGTGCACACCGTGAGTGTCGAAGCTGTACCAGCCGTCGCCCAGGGTGTTCTGGCCGAAAGCCTGTCGGTAGGCGCGTGGTCCGTTGTCTCCGATCGAGTCGTGCTCGCCCGGCACGGTGAAGACCCGGTCCGTGTCCAGTTGCGACAGCATCTGCTTGACCTGATCGAACTGGTCCGGAGTGGAAAGGTGCGTCAGGTCGCCACTGTGCATGACGAAGTCGGGCCGGAAGCCGAGGGAGTTGATCTGGTTGATCGCTGTGCCGAACGTCCCGGTGACGTCCATGTTGGCCGGTCCCTGGAAGCCGATGTGGCTGTCGGAGATCTGCACGAACCGCAGGTCCGCGCTGCTCGCCGGGGCCGCGCTCGCCGAACCGGGGATGTGACTGATCACCTCGCCTGCGGTGACCGTCAGGACGACGGCACCACCGAACCAGGCGGAGTGCCGCATGAGCTGCCGGCGGGTCATGCCGTGCTCGCCGCCACCGTTGGAGTCGTCCGTGTGCTCGGTCATGGGGTCACCTCCACGGTGGCGGTCATGAACGGGTGGATGCTGCAGAAGTAGGGGTAGGTGCCGGGTTGGGTGAACGTGTAGCTGTAGGTGTCGTTGGTGGCCAGGGCTGCCGACTGCAGTGGCCCGCCCGATCCTTGCTTGCTGGTGACGGTGTGAGTGTCGGGGTCGGTGTTGGTCCAGGTCACCTTCGTACCCACCTTGACCGTCAGAGCGGGCGGGGAGAACGCGAAGTTCTGGATCGTCACCGCGTTGGCGGCCGCTGGAGCGGACGGCTGGCCGCCGGCAGTGGCAGGTGAGGTCGAGGACGCGCTTGGTGGTGCGCTGACAGCGACCGTGCCGCTCGTTCCGGAGGCACCGGGAAATCCCGCCAGGGTCTGACCGGGTCCGGGGCTCAGCGCACCGGAGGGTTTGGGTGACGATCCGCCGCACGCGCTGAGCAGGCCCAGCACTCCGGCAACGGCGACCGCGACCAGGCAGGCCGTACGCGGCCGCCGGACTGGCGGAGAGGAATTCGCATTCATGACCATCGTTCCTTCTACGCGTCCCCAGTCGCCCGGGCGGGTGTGATGCAGGACCAATCCGCGATCGGTCTCCACGAGCAGATGGGACGACCGCGGAACGCCGGCCGGGCGATGCTGGAAAGGGGTGCAACCCGGTGGGCCACGCTATGTGAGCGAACGGCACATCCCATGCTGCAAAACGAATTCCACGGCGGAGTATCGCTGTTTCACCCTTGCGGCGGGCAGTGGGGCGCCTCAAGCAGGGAGGCCCGGCGGTGCCCCGCCCGGGGGCGGCGAGGAGATCCAAGGGCGCACCGTCCCTGGCAACACCGTGAAAGGGCCGCACGCAGGCCAGTACGACTGAGCCGAGCCCTGTGGATATTGCGTTGCCCCGCCCCCGCCCGCTTCGTAGGGTCTCGTCCCGACAGCGACGTGTAGCTCAGCGAGACAGAGCACCAGGCTCGGGACCTGGAGGGCGCGGGGGCAGAACCCGCCACGTCGGCAATGGACACCAACGCTGAGCAGCAGCACCCGCGCCCGACGGCCGCCACCGCCGTCACCGTCTCCACCGACTACGCGCACGGCCGGCTCGCCCGCGCCTTCGCCACCGCCCTGTCCCACCCGGACCCGGCCACCCGCGAACGCGCCGAGCAGCGGATGAGCGGCTGGCGCGCGGTGCTGGCCGGCATGCGCGACGGCCGCCTGCGGGTCGGCTCCCGCACCCCGGTGACGGGCCTGCCCGCCTGGGTGACCCCCGAGGTGCTGCGCGGCGGCTTCGCGACCGGCCGCGCCCGCGCCGAAGGCCCCCTCCAGCCCGACGAGTCGGCGGCCTGCCGCGCCGCCGGCATCCCCGAGGGCCGCGCCGAGCTGTTCGCCCACTCGCTCACCGAACCCGGCCTCACCGCGCTGTGGCGCCTCCTCGACAGCGGCCGCTACCGCGTCACCGTGCCCGAGGAGGCCGCCCTGCTCACGGTCGCCTGGCTGGTCCGCGCGGGCGAGCACGACGCCGCGCTCGACCTGGTCGCCACCCTCCGGCCCTTCGCCGACCGGCTGCGCTTCACCCCGCGGCCCGGCGGCTCCTCCACCGCCGCCCCCGACGCCGTACACCGCACCACCGCCGCCGACGCGAGCGCCGCCCTCGCCCTCCGCGGCCCCAGCCACGCCGTGGAGACCCAGCGCGAGGCCCACACCGTCTGGCTCCCCTTCTCGGACGAGTTGCTCGCCCACTGGTTGGAAACCTCCCCCAGCGACGAGCGTCCCGGCCGCGTCCTCGACCGCACCCCCGGCCCCGACTGGCACCGGCGCAGCGCCGAACTCCTCCTGCGCTACCGCACCCTCGCCGCCGCCCACACCCGGTGCGGCAAGCACCGCAACCCCCGCGAGAACCTCGGCATCCTGCGCACCGCCCTCGAACTGACCGTCACCGGCAAGCAGTTGGACGCCCGTACGATCGGTCTGCTGCGCCACGCCGCCGAGTCGATGGTCCGCCGCCGCGGCCTGCCCGGCTCCGCCCGGCACACCGCGCTGCGCCGGGAGCAGGGCCGCCAGGCCGCCCTGCCCTCCCACCACGCCCTCGCCGTTCTCCTGCTCGCCCGCCTCGCCGACCTGCCCGAGCACGAGGGAGTGGCCGACCCTGCCGCCGTCCTCGCCCCCGTCACCGTGGCCGAGGCCGACGCCAGAGGCCTGCCCGTCGGCGCCGTCATCCCGGCCACCCTGCACAGGCCCGTCCTGGCCGCCACCAGCGCGCCCGTCGAAACGCTCATCGAGCGCGGCCTCGTCCCCTCCGCCGAGGTCCTCGCCGAACTCGTGCCCCAGCTCGCCTCGGTGGCCGACGCCGCCGCCCACCCCGACCCGGCCCTGCGCACCCTGGCGGCGGCAGGCCACCGTGCCTTCGCCGAGCGCCGCTCGCTGCTCCTGCTCGACTACGCCCACCAGGTCCGCGCCGAGGAACTGCCCTGGGTGCAGGCCGTCCGCCCGCACCGCAGCACCGACCCCGCCGTCGCCGACACCCAGTTCGCCACCCTGCGCCGCCTGGGCGAGGTGGCCGTCGGCGCGTTCCCCGGCACGATCCTGCCCAACCCGCTGGTGAGCGAACTGGCCGCGCTGGCCCGCCGCTGCGGCACGCAGCTGCCGTTCGTCGAGGAACTGGCCGCCGACATCTTCATGGGCGGCTTCTCCTCGAAGTTCCCCGCGGCCGCCCGCATCGCCGCCGAGCTCCTCGAAGGCACGCTCTACGAACGATACTTCGGCATCGACTACCTCGACGTGTACACCCTGGCGGACGGCGCGCCCTTCGCCGCCCTGTGCACACGGCGGGCGGCCCGCACCGGCGAGCCGCGGTCGGTGGCCGGCAACGGCACGGTGATCGAGCAGGCCCAGATCCTCACCACCCACAACCTGGCCACCCTCGCCGGGCCGGTCGGCATCACCCCGCCCGCCGGCTGGGACACCCTCGCCCGGCGCTCCTTCGCCACCGCCTGCCGACTGGCCGGACTGGCCGAGCGGGTGCCCCGCCCGCTGCCGGTCGTGAAGAACGCCGCCTTCGCCTGGCGCCAGGGGCTCTTCCACCTCTCCCTGTGCCCGCCGCGGGCCCGGGACGCCGTCCTGCGCGAACTCGCCCAGGACCACCCCGCCCGCCTCGCCCCGGCCGTGACGGGCCTGCACCTGATCGCCGGCGGCGGCCGGTTCGACCCCGACGGCACCGCGGATGGCGGCACCGCCCGCCGCTTCCTCGGCTGGAGCACCGGCCCCCACTGGCTCCTCCACCGCTGAGCCACCGCCGCCCGCCCCGGCCCGGTCGAAGGGCCGGGGCGGCGGCTTTTGGCTCGGCGATCCGGATGCCGACCAGCCGGTCGACGTATGCCCCGGCCCACCCCCGGCCCCGACCCCGCTCCGGGCGAAGCCCGCCCGGCGGGCCGTCAGCGGTGCCGGACCGCGGTGATGGCGGTCGCGTCGAGGTCCTCGTGGTAGGAGGCGGTGGCGTGCAGGTCGGCGGCGAGGGCGATGGCGAGGGCGTCCGGGGTCTGGCGTTCGCTGGTCTCGAAGAGGAGGGAGCCGCCGGGGGCGAGCCAGCGCGGGGCGTCGGCGGCGACGCGGCGCAGCACGTCGAGCCCGTCGGTGCCGCCGTCGAGGGCGGGGAGGGCCTCGTGCAGGCGGGCCTCGGGGGGCAGGAGGTCGATGTCGGCGGTGGGGACGTACGGGACGTTGGCGAGCAGGACGGCGATGCGGTTGCGCAGGGCGGCGGGCAGGGCGGCGAAGAGGTCGCCGTGGTGGACCTGACCGCCGCACGGGGCGAGGTTGCGGCGGGCGCAGCGGACGGCGGCCGGGTCGACGTCGGCGGCGTGCAGCTCGACGGGGTGCGGGACGGCGGCGGCGAGGGCGGCGCCGAGGGCTCCGCTGCCGCAGCACAGGTCGACGATGACGGCGTCCGGGCCGGTCAGCGCGGTGGCCGTGGTGACGAGGTGCTCGCTGCGGCGGCGCGGGACGAAGACGCCGGGGTCGACGGCGATCCGCAGGCCCGCGAACTCGGCCCAGCCGACGACGTGTTCCAGCGGGCGGCCCGCGGCGCGGGCGCGGACCATCGCGGCGAGCTCGGCCGGTGTGGCGGCCGCGGTGAGCAGGATCCGCGCTTCGTCCTCCGCGAAGACGCAGCCGGCGGAGCGCAGGCGCGAGACCACGGAGGAACGAAGGGGCGCGGAAGGGAAGACCGACAAGGAGAACCTCTTGAGGGAATCGAGAAGAACTGAACGACTCCGTCAGGGCCCCGCGAGGGACGTCGCCGTGGAACGGGACGCCATCGCGCCTACGCGCGCGACGCGCCGTCCCTGCGACCGGACCCGGGGAGCACCCGCTCGGACGTACCGGTAATGGGTCTCACCTCCCTGGGTAGCGGTCCTACTCGGCGTCGGTCACCCTACCGCACCTCTGCGTGACCAACCTCCGGGGTCGGTCGATCTCTGGCTCTCAGCCCATGATGTCCGCGACCACGGCCGCGAACTCCTCCGGGGTGAGGATCCGGATGCCGAGCTCCTCGGCCTTGGCGCGCTTGGAGCCGGCCTTCTCGCCCGCGACGACGAGGGTGGTGCGCTTCGAGACCGATCCCGAGGCCTTGCCTCCGGCGCGTTCGACGAGCTCGTTCACCGCGTTGCGGGAGAGGTCGGCGAGGGCGCCCGTCATGGCGCCGGTGACGACGACGGTCTCGCCGGCGAGCGGGCCTGCCGCCGAGTCGTCCCCAGAGGTGGTGGCGGCAGGCGCTGCCGGTTCGGTGACCTCCGTACCGACACCCTGGGCCGCGAGTCGGTCCAACAGCGCTGCCACGTCGTCGAGTTCGGCCATGATGACGGCAGCCTTCTCGACCCCGATGCCGTCCACGCCCGCGAGCGCCGCCACGTCGGCGGCCCGGATCGCGGCCATGCTGCCGAAGTGGGCGGCGAGGCGGCGGGACATCGTGCGGCCGGTGCCGCGGACGCCGAGCGCGCAGAACACCCGGTGCAGCGGACGCGTGCGGGCCGTCTCCAGGGCGGCGAGCAGGTTGTCGGCGCTGGTCTCGCCCATGCGGTCGAGGGTGAGCAACTGCTCCTTCGTGAGGGTGAAGAGGTCGGCGATGTCGTTGACGAGACCACTCTCGACCAGCTGGACGGCCCGGGTGCCGCCCAGGCCCTCGATGTCGAGCTGGTCGCGCCCGGCCGCGTAGATCACCGAGGCGACGGCCTGGCAGGCCCTCCCCCGCACACAGCGCCAGCGCTGCTCGGACGTGTCGATCGCGTCGCCGCAGCGCGGGCACACCTCGGGGAACACGATCGGCCGCTCGGCGCCGGCGCGCTCGTCGACCAGCGGCGCCTCGACGCGCGGGATGACGTCCCCCGCCCGGTAGACGAACACCTGGTCGCCGATCATCAGACCGCGGCGCTCGATGTCGGCCGGGTTGTGCAGCGTCGCGTACGTGACGGTGACGCCGTCGATCACGACCGGTTCGAGGACGGCGCGCGGCGCGATGATCCCGGTGCGGCCGACGTTCCACTCCACGGCGAGCAGCCGGGTGACCTTGTGCTGCGCCTGGAGCTTGCGGGCGACGGCCCACCGCGGCGCGCGCGATCCCGAACCGGCCTCCTCCTGGTCCGCCGCCGCGTCCGCCTTGACGACGACGCCGTCGATGCCGAACGGCAGCGCGGCGCGCAGGGCGGCGATCTCGTCGATGCGCTGCTGCGCCTCGGCGAGGGTGGCGCAGCGGCGGGGCGCGGCGTCGGTGGTGGCGGCGGTGTTGGCGCCGAGCTCGGCGAGGCGGGCCAGCAGGGCGGCGTGGTCGAGGCCGGGCAGGCCGAGGGCGTCGTAGGCGAAGAACGTCAGCTCGACGCGGTAGGGGCGGTCCTTGGCGCGCAGGGTGCCGGCGGCGCCGCTGCGCGGGTGGGCGAAGGGGGTGGCACCGTGGGCGGTGCGGACGGCGTTGGCCTGCTCGAACTGCTCGTGGGTGAGCAGGACTTCGCCGCGCAACTCGATGTCCAGCGGCTCGGCGAGCCGCGCGGGCAGGCCGAGGACGGCGTCGGCGGCGTGGGTGATGTCCTCACCGGCCAGGCCGTCACCGCGGGTGAGCACCTGGGCGAGCCGCCCGGCCCGGTAGCGGGCTGCGACGGCGAGACCGTCCAGCTTCGGCTCGACGCACCAGGCGGCGACCGGACGGCCCAGGCGGCGCTCCAGACCGGCCGCCCAGGACTCCAGCTCCTCGGCGGAGAACACGTTGTCGAGCGAGAGCATCGGCACAGTGTGCGGGACGTCCCCGCCCGCCGCCCCGCCGGCGACCTTCCCGGTCGGCGTCTCGGGCAGCACCTCGTCGGGGTGCTCACGCTCGTAGGCCTCGATCGCCCGCACGAGCGCGTCGTACTCGTCGTCGCCCAGCGGGGTCTCCCCGTCGGCGTAGTACGCGGCGGCAGCCCGGACGGCGGCGGCGACGGCGTCGGCGTAGGCGTCCGCGGAGGTCAGGGCGACAGGGGAGGCCATGGTGGCGATGTCCTTCATGCCGCCATCATGGCGAGTAGGACTGACATTCGACCGCCTTCGCCGGCGGGCCCCGGAGCCTGCGCAAAAAACGCTTTGGCGGACCACGGCAGCCACTGCTAGCCTGCCGGAGACCGTGCGAGAGAACGAGGAGGTGGTACCCGTGAACGCAGTATCGACATGGGTGCTCCCCTCCGGGGTCACGGTCGGGCGATAGGTCGTCCGGGAGCGCCGTTCAAGAGCACTCCCGAAAGGCACGACCATGCAATTCACTTCCGAGCAGCGCCTCGACAACGGCGTCCTCGAACGCGAATTCACCCTCGGCGAGATCCCCGGCACCCTGTGGACGCCTGAATCCGCCGCACCGACCCCGCTGATCCTGATCGGCCACAACGGCGGCCTGCACAAGCGGGAACCGCGGCTGGTGGCCCGGGCCCGGCACGCCGCGGCGTACGGCTACGCGGTGGCCGCCATCGACGCCCCCGGGCACGGCGACCGGCCCCGTTCCGCCGCCGACGAACAGGCCCGCGCCGACCTCCGCCGGGCGATGCAGGCCGGCGAACCGGTCGACGAGATCTTCGAGTCGTTCATCGGTCCGCTGGTCGAAAAGGCGGTCCCGGAGTGGCGGACCACCCTGGACGCCCTCCTTTCGCTGCCCGAGATCGGCGGCCCGGTCGGGTACTCGGGGTGGACCGCCGTCGGCATTCGGCTGGCGGTGGTCGAGCCGCGCATCGCGGCCGCCGGTTTCTTCGCCGGGGGTTACGTGCCCCGCGCCCAGCGCGAGGAGGCCCGGCAGGTCACCATTCCGCTGCGGTTCCTGCTGCAGTGGGACGACGAAGGGAACCCCCGGCAGCGGGCCCTGGACCTGTTCGACGCCTTCGGCTCCAAGGAGAAGACGCTGCACGCCAATCTGGGCGGGCACGCCGGCACCCCGTGGTTCGAGGTGGACGACGGTAACCGGTTCTTCGGCCGGCACCTGAAGTGAGGCCGGGCCGGCAGGCCGGCAGCGGACGGTAGGCGGTGCCGGCCAGGATGCCGCTCGTCGAGGACGGGTCCCGGGGACTGCGGTGGCCGGCAGATGCACAACCGCCCCGATCGCGGCGGTACCCGCCATCGGCGGTACCGGCCGGTCGGGGCGGCACGTCTCCGGATCGACGACGGTGAAGGGTCGGCCGGTCCGGCCCGCTGGGCCGCAACTGACGGAAAGCCCGCGACCTTGGGGCAGGTGACAGGATCCGCGCCCAGCCGGTGACAGCCATCGCGCCCGGCCGGGTGATGAACCGCAGGTCGTCGAAGGCCTGCGGTGACAACCGTCGCGGCCCGTCACACCGGCCGCCCGTCACCCGGTCGCCGGGCGGGGCGGCGTGTCGGGTGGCGGGGGAAGAGTGGCGGCGGAAGGGTGGCTGGCGGAAATCCCCCGGGAGAAAGGGCAGCCATGCCTGAAGTCACCACTGCGTACAAGACCGGCACGCCGTGTTGGGTCGACCTCATGGCGAAGGACCAGCGGGCCGCGCTCGACTTCTACCGTGACCTGCTCGGCTGGCAGGGCGAGCCCGGCCCGGCCGAGTTCGGCGGGTACGCGGTCTGCGAGCTCAACGGGAAGGCTGCGGCCGGAATCGGGCCGGCGATGGCCCCGGAGGGGATGCCGGAGCCCCCGACCGTGTGGACCAGCTACCTGTCCACCACGGACGCCCAGGCCACCCAGGACGCGATCACCGCTGCGGGCGGCACGCTGCTGGTGCCGGTGATGGACGTCGGAAGCCTGGGGCGGATGCTCATCGCCTCCGACCCCCAAGGCGCGGTGTTCGGGGTCTGGCAGCCCGGCGACTTCTTCGGCGCGAGGGTGGTCAACGAGCCCGGCGCGCTGATCTGGAACGAGCTGCACACCAGTGACATCGAGGCCGCGACCGCCTTCTACGGCGAGGCCTTCGGCATCGAGATCCAGCCGATGGAGGGTGCGGAGGGCTCGTACTGGGCGCTGCACGTGGGCGGTCGGCCGGTCGGCGGGGCCACGCTGCTCGCCAACGACCCGCCCGGCACTCCGGCGCACTGGCTGACGTACTTCGCGGTCGACGACGTGGACTCCACCGTCGACGCGCTGGTCAAGAGCGGCGGCACCGTCCTCGCCCCGCCCTTCGACATGATGGCCGGCCGCATGTCGGTGGTCGCCGACCCGCAGGGCGCCCCGTTCGCACTGTTCAAGTCGTCCATGTAGGGACGCGCGCTCACGCTCTCCCTCCGCCCGCCCGGGCTTTCCCGGGCGGGCGGAGGTGCTCCGCGAAGAACCTGCGGACCGCGCGGCGGACCGTCAACATCGCTCGCGACCACCGAGTTCGGGCCGGCACGGGACGGGGCGGGAGGAGTCGACGAGGCAGCCGGGGGCGAGCCTGCTGGTGGCGGCCGCCCAAGGCGCCGTCCGCGATCCGGCGGGGGACGCCCCGGACCGCGTTGTAGGGGGCGCACGAGCACGACTCGGCGCCGCCGTCAAGTTGCACGTGTCCGTCGATCGCGTGCCGCTGGGCTTGGCAGCTCGTCCGGGTCTGCTGGACCACGAGCGCGATGCGCTGACGCGGCGGGGCTGAGGGGTCTCACCGTCGGTGGTCCAGTCGCGCCAGTCCCCTTCCACCCCTGTGAGGTGCCGGACCAGGCCGAGCAGCTACGCCGGGACGCCCGTCAGCGGCCTCGCGCGGTACAGGGCCGACGCGCCCGGCGGGACGAGGCAGGGCAGCAGCCACTCCCACAGCGCGGTGACCCGGCGGGCGCGCTCCTCGGGCGAGCAGTCCTCGCCGAAGGTGACCTCCAGGCCGCACGCAGCCGTCACCACGAGCGACTCCGGCCCGATGCCGCCCGGGCGGTCGCGCAGTTCGCCCGCCCGGCGCGCGCCGGACAGCAGCTCCCGTACCACACCCGCCCAGACCCCGTGGAAGCCCCGCGTCCCGGCCGCGCCGGGTTGCGCCGGGCCGGGTTGCGCCGGGCCGGGTTGCGCGGCCTCCCTCAGCCACACGCCGCCCTCCCGGCCGAGCCGGAACGCGGCCCGGATCACCGCGTCCGAGCCGAGCGCGTCGACCAGCCAGTACCCCGAGTCGATCAGCGCCTGGAGCGGCGACGAGGCCGTGCGCAGCGTCGCGCACGCGCCGCGCAGCGACTGCTCGGCCTGGTCCAGCACCGCCCGCGCCAGGTCCTCCTTCGACGCGAAGTGGAAGTACAGCGCCCCCTTCGTCACCCCCGCCACGCTCGCGATCTCGCCCAGCGTGGCCCCCGCATAACCACTGCGGCCGAACAGCACCGCCCCCGCCTCCACCAGCCGCCCGCGCGTCCGCTCCGACCTCTCCTGCGCCACCTGCCTCAACCCCTCACTGCTGCGAGCCGGTTCCGATCACACCCACCGCACCGAACAGCCTCGCCGGGCCGCGTCCGCCACGCCGGCGCCCTCATCCGACCCGGGTGAACCGGGCCCCGGCGCCCGGCTGTTCGTCCTTCCGGACCGCCGCGGCCGGTGCGCCGCCGGCCTCCGCCCGCTCGGGGGCGGCCACCAGGATCGAGCGTTGGAGCCGCCGCAGCGCCGCCGACGGTTCCATGCCCAACTCCCTCACCAGGGTGGCACGGAGGCGCTGGTACACCTCCAGTGCCTCCCCCCTCCGGCCGGAGCGGTGCAGCGCGAGCATGTACTGGCCGTGCAGGCTCTCGTGGGTGCGGTAGCGGTCGACCAGCACGGTCAGTTCGGCGAGCAGGACGCGGTGGCGGCCCAGCCGCAGGTCGGCCTCGATGCGCTGGTCCAGGGCACAGAGTCTGGTCTCCTCCAACCGCTTGGCCTCGACGCCCAGTTGGCCGCCGGCCGGGACGTCCGAGAAGGCCGGTCCGCGCCACAACCGCAGCGCCTCGTCGAGCATTCTGGCGGCGAGCCGGTGATCGTCGCCGTCCATCGCGCGGTAGCCCGTGCCGGCCAGGCGGTCGAACTCGCGGGCGTCCACCAGGCCGCCGCCGCTGTTGAGCATGTAGCCGCCGGGGGACGTCACGAGGACGTCCTTCGCGCAGGCGACCCCGGCGGCGGCGCCGGTCGCGGCGATCGCGCGGTCGATGAGGTCGCGCAGTTGGAGGACGTACGTCTGCACCGTGGTGCGGGCGCTGCGCGGCGGGCGGCCGGACCAGAGTTCGTCGGCCAGCACGCCGGCCGGGACCACCTGGTCCGCCCGCAGCGCCAGTAACGCCAGGACCTGACGCGGCTTCGGCGCCGACGGCACCACCGACACACCGCACATCCGGACGTCCAACGCCCCGAGCACGCGGATCTCCATGACGACCACCCCAATCCACGGAACGCCCCCGGCGGATCCGCCGCGGCCGGCACCCGACTCCCCCGGATCGACACCCGGGCCACTTCACCAGTCAAAAACAGGACGGGCGGTTTGTCAATACAAAACCGAACGCGCTGTTTGTTTATGCGAATCGGGGTACACGTGCTCAATTACGGGGCGCGGGCAGGCATCCTGCACTCCCCACGCGCGATGCCGTGCGACCGCGCGCGGGCAGGGCCATGCGCCCGGGCCGACCGGTAGGCGGCTTGCCGACAGGCCGCCTACCGGCACGCGACCTGTCGGCCGGTGGACATACGGAAGGCGGCGCCGGAGCCCAACAGGCCCAGCGCCGCCACCAGTTCGCCCGCTCCCTCGCGAGCCCCGCGCTACCTCAGGACACCGCGACCCCGTCGCCGAGCGCGTGCGCCTCGACCTCCGCGCTCCCGCCGCCGTCTCGGCTCCTGCCCGCGCCGCCGGAGCCGCCCTCGGCCGCCGCACGGGCCACCGCCACCTCGGCCACCACCTGGGCGCCGCGGTCCGGACCCATCCGCAGCGAACCGAGCACGCCGGGCACCGCGATGCTCGGCATCATGTGCTGGAACAGTCCGGCCACCCGACGTTCCAGGTCGGCTCGGCCGCTCAGCTTCTGGGACTGGATCTGCACGCCCGTCCACGCCGCCGTCAGCAGCCACGCGGCGTCCGCCGGAACGACGTGCGGCAGCAGCTCGCCGCGCTCGCCGGCCGCGACCAGGATCGCCTCGAAGCGGGCGATCCACCCGAGGATCGCGCCGCTGCCGAACTCGTCGAACACGTCCTGGCCGAGCGAGAGCCGGGCGCCGGCGCTCAACAGCGGGTCGCGCGGCAGCAGATGGGCGACCACCATCCCGGTGTCCACGAACTCCTGGAGTTTGCAGACGCGTTCGGGCACCTCGTCCTGGGTGAACTGCTCCTCGACCACACCCTGCGCAAGATCGCGCTTGGACGCGAAATGGAAATAGACCGCCCCGCGCGTCACACCGGCCCGGGAGACCACCTCGCCGATGGTCGCGCCCTCGTAGCCGAACTCGTCGAAGACAGAAGCCGCGGCCTCCAGGATCAGCCGACGCGTCCGGAGCGCCCGCTCCTGCCGTACCACCGGAACCACCCCGCCCTGACGTTCTCCCGAAAAACAAAACCAAACACGCCGTATCTTAGCGACGACCGACCCAAAGGGGACAGGACGATGTCCGGGAATCGCCCCATGGGCTGCATCTCCCCCACCCGCCCCCTCCCTCCAGCGAATTCGAGGCCACCGGCGATCCGCCGACACCTCGGGGCCGCCCCTCGCGCCGAGTCGAACACAAAACCGAACGCTCGGTATCTGCAGCGGTATGCCGGGCTTCGGAAACGATGAAGATCGACGCCCGGGACGGGCCGCACCGGCGGCAGCTACCGCTACTCCATGCACCGGGACGACCAGGAAGCCGCCGCCTTCCACGGCTCGCTCCACGAGGCCCGGCCGGACACCCCCCGCGTCACGAAGCGTGAAAGCCGAAGCGCGTGGCGCCTCCACGGCGGTGCGCGCTTCGTCGCGTGGCGCCGCGCTCAGGGCCGCCCGGGCGCCGGCGCCGGGTTCATGGCCTCCACGGCCTTGACCAGAGGGGCGAGTTCGGGATTCCCGGCGGCCTCGTCGAGCGCCTCCCGGAGGGCGGCGTCGTTGGTCGGCCGGGCCGCCTCCAGCAGCTTCAGGCCGTCCTCGGTGACGTTGGTGTAGATGCCGCGGCGGTCGGTGGGGCACAGGTAGCGGGAGAGCAGACCGCGGTCCTCCAGGCGGGTGACCAGGCGGGTGGTGGCGCTCTGACTGAGGACGACCGCGTCGGCGACCTGCTTCATCTGGAGATGGCCGCCCTCGCCGTCGTGCTGGCGGCTGAGCACGTCGAGCAGCGAGTACTCGCGCACGCTCAGGTCGTGCCCGGACTGCAGGGCGCGCTCGATGTGCGCCTCGATCCGGCCGGCCAGGAGGTGGAGGGCGGCCCATCCATTGGCGAGGGCGGTGAGCGCGGGGTCCGTGGCGGTCATGGGCGCGGTCTCCTTCCGGGGGCGACGGGGTCCAGGATAAGCCCCACCCCCGAATACCAGCCTGAGCAAAATACCCACACTTGGACTTATGGCGCGCCTGCAATTATTGTTGAGGCCTGTAAGGCGCACTAGCAATCTCACCTGGAGGGTCGCACCATGCCTCTCGCACTGCTCGCCCTGGCCATCGGGGCCTTCGGGATCGGGACCACCGAGTTCGTGATCATGGGTCTGCTACCCGAGATCGCAGGCGACTACGGTGTGTCCATCCCCACCGCCGGACTGCTGGTCACCGGCTACGCGATCGGCGTCGTCGTCGGCGCGCCGCTGATGACGGTGCTCGGCACCCGGATCAGCCGCCGGACGATGCTGATGCTCCTGATGGGCCTGTTCGTGGCGGGCAACCTGCTCTCCGCGGCCGCGCCGAACCTCGGCGTGATGCTCGCCGGCCGCATCGTGGCCTCGCTCGCCCACGGCGCCTTCTTCGGCATCGGCTCGGTGGTCGCCGCCGACCTGGTCGCCCCGGACCGGAAGGCCGGCGCCATCGCCACCATGTTCACCGGGCTCACCGTCGCCAACATCGTCGGCGTACCGCTCGGCACCTTCATCGGCCAGGCCGTCGGCTGGCGCACCACCTTCGCCGCCGTCGCCGCGCTCGGCGTGGTCGGCCTGCTCGGCATCGCCAGGCTGGTGCCCGACCTGCCCCGACCCGGAAACGCCCACCTGCGCCGCGAGCTCACCGCGTTCCGCAACCCGCAGGTGCTGCTCGCGATGGCGATGACCGTGCTCGGCTTCGGCGGCGTGTTCGCCGCGATCACCTACATCGCCCCGATGATGACCCGCGTCGCCGGCTACTCCGACGGCGCCGTCACCTGGCTGCTGGTGCTGTTCGGCGTCGGCATGTTCCTCGGGAACCTGCTCGGCGGCAGGTTCGCCGACCGCCGGCTGATGCCGATGCTGTACGCCTCGCTCGGCGGACTCGCCGTCGTCCTGGGGCTGTTCACCCTCACCGCGCACAACAGGATCCTCGCCGCGGTCACGATCCTGCTGGTCGGCGCGCTCGGCTTCGCGACCGTCCCGCCGCTGCAGAAGCGCGTCCTCGACCAGGCTCACGGCGCACCCACCCTCGCCTCCGCCGTCAACATCGGGGCGTTCAACCTCGGCAACGCCCTCTCCGCCTGGCTCGGCGGCCTGGTGATCTCCGCCGGCCTCGGCTACACGGCCCCGAACTGGGTCGGCGCGCTGCTCGCCGCCGCGGCCCTCGTCCTCGCCGTCTGGTCCGCCGCCCTGGAGCGCCGCACCCCGGCACGTGAGGCCGCCGTCGCCGCTACCGCCGTCCCCGTCCACCACTGACTCCCCCGCCCCCGTTCCCCCAGGAGAAGCGCCACCATGAGCGCCACCTCCGTCACCCCCTCACCACTGCGGATGAGCTTGACGGTGCCGGCCATGAGGGCCTCCGAGAGGTCGCGATCGAACCTTTGCGCCGCGAATTTCCCGCCACTCAAAGGCCGATGCGGTTCGCGATTCACCGTTCCGGGTGATGGCGGGCCGACGCGCACGGCCGGGATCCTGGTGGCCCGAGACATGACGAGACGCCGACAACACCGGGAGGGCGAGCGATGGAGACCCAACTGCCGCACCACGAGGACGGTTCGGGCGTCGGCCGGCGCCGGATGCTGGGGATCGCGCTCGGGGCCGGGCTGGTGCCCGCACTGGGGGCGTCAGCCGCCGCGAACGCGAAGCCGGCACCGGACGAGCCCGACATGTCGGCTGCCGAGCTCGGGCGGCGCGTCGCCGAGGTGGCCGCCGCGCAGATCGGCGTGCCGTACGCGTGGGGCGGCGGCGACCGGCTCGGGGCGGGCTACGGCTTCTGCGACGGCGAGAACGGCTACCTCGACGGAGTCTGCCTCGGCGAGAAGACCGTCGGCTACGACTGCAGCGGCCTGTCCCTCTACTGCTGGCACCTCGCCAGCCACGGGAAGATCGAACTCGCCCACTACACCGTCGCGCAGTTCAACCGGAGCGCCGCGGTGGAGCGCGACGCCATGCTCCCGGGCGACCTGATCTTCTTCTCCCGCCCGGACGCGATCCTGCACCACGTGGGGATCCATGTGGGCGACGGCGCGATGATCCACGCCGAGCGGACGGGCACGCTCGTCGCCCGCGTCGAGAACGTGCTCGACATCCCGCGCTGGGCCGACGAGTTCGCGGGAGCACGCCGCCCGCACTCCGCTTCCTAGCGACTCACAGGCTCAGCCGCCCCGTCACCAGCCCGCCGTGGACGCGCAGCAGCAGCCCCTGCAGCACCTCCCGCTCCTGCGCGTCCAGCGGCGCGAGCACCTCGTCCTGCACCGACCGCGCCTCGGCGTCGAGTTCGGCCAGCAGCGTCCGCCCGGCGTCCGTCACGGACACCGACACGCGCCGCCGGTCGGCGCCGTCCCGGGCCCGTTCGACGTACCCACCGGCGGCCAGCTGGTCGGCGATCTTGGCCAGGTCGCTCGGGTCCAGGGCGAGCCGCTCGCAGAGGTCCCGCTGGGCGTGCGGCCCGAAGTCGGCGAGGGCGGCCAGGACGGCCATGTCCCACAGCCGCAGTCCGCGCCCGGCCAGCCGCTCGCCGAGGCGGGCCCGAGCGGTGCGGCCGATCCGGGAGAGGAGGTAGGTGCTGAGGTCCAGCAGGGTCGGCGGCATGCCGTCCGAGGGCGAGGCGGCGGGAGTGGTCATGGCTGGATTCTAGGGTTTATTCCTATAGTGGGTCTGCACCTACTAATATTCGAGTCACGCCCCAGGAGCCCTGTTCATGGACGCTCTGTATCCCCGCCTGCTCGTCACGCGCTTCGCCGAGTGCTTCGGCTTCTACCGCGCCGTCCTGCCGGCCCTCACCGGCGCCGCCCTGATCAAGGGCGCCCCCGAGGGCCCGTACGCCAACTGGGACGTCGACGACCAGGCCGTCCTCGTGCTCTACGACCGCGCCGCCATGGCGGCCACCCTCGGCACCACGGACCTTCCCCTCCGGGCCGCCGCCCAGGACTCCGCGATGCTGGTCCTCCGCGTCGACGACGTCGACAAGGCGCTCGCCCTCTGCCTCGCCCACGGCGGCACCCTCGCCGTGCCCGCCACCGACCGCCCGGAGTGGGGCCCCAACCTGCGCAGCGCCCACCTGCGGGACCCGGACGGCCACCTGATCGAGCTGCAGTCCTACTGACCCGCCCCCGGCGGCCCCGCACCGAGGACGGGGCCGCCGGAGGACGCGACACTCAGCCGTGGAAGGCCTGGAGCTCAGCGCACGGGCTCCTCCTCCCACAGCTCCCCGCTGCACGCGGCCACCAGCGCGCCGATCCGCGCCAGCGCCTCCTCGGCCGGCATCGGGTCGAGTCGGCGCCCGTCCCGCAGGCGCAGCGCGACGCGCCCGTCCGCCGCCTCCCGGGCGCCGATCACCGCCTGGTACGGGACCAGGCGTGCCTCCCGGATGCGGGCGCCGAGGCTCCCGTGCTCGGGACCGGCGATCTCGGCGCGCAGCCCGAGGTCGAGGCAGCGCTCGCGCAGCCGCTCGGCCTGCGGGAGTTCGGCGTCCGAGATGGGCACCAGCACGATCTGGGCCGGCGCGAGCCAGGCGGGGAACGCGCCGCCGTACAGCTCGATCAGGTGGGCGACCACCCGCTCGACGCTGCCGATCACGCTGCGGTGGACCATCACCGGCCGGTGCTTGGCGCCGTCCGGGCCGATGTAGTGCAGGTTGAACCGCTCGGGCTGGTGGAAGTCGATCTGGACGGTCGAGAGGGTGAACTCGCGCCCGGCGCCGTCGGCGATCTGGACGTCGATCTTGGGCCCGTAGAACGCGGCCTCCCCCTCCGCCGCCTCGAACGGCACGCCGGAGCGCTCCAGCACCTCGGTGAGCAGCGCGACGGCCCGCTCCCAAAGGGCCGGGTCGGCCACGTACTTGCCGCCCGCGCCGGGCAGCGAGAGGCGGTAGCGGACGGGCACGATGCCGAGCGCGCGGTGTGCCTCGCGGATCAGCTCCAGTGCGGCGACGGCCTCGTCGGCGGCCTGCTCGGGGGTGCAGAAGACGTGGGCGTCGTTCAGCTGGATCGCCCGGACGCGGGTGAGGCCGCCCAGCACGCCGGACAGCTCGGAGCGGTACATGCCGCCCAACTCGGCCATGCGCAGCGGAAGTTCGCGATAGCTGTGGGGGCGGGAGCGGTAGATCAGCGCGTGGTGGGGGCAGAGGCTGGGGCGCAGCACCATCTCCTCCGAGCCGAGTTGCATGGGCGGGTACATGTCGTCGCGGTAGTGCGCCCAGTGGCCGGAGATCTCGTACAGCTCGCGCTTGCCGAGGACGGGCGAGTACACGTGGCGGTAGCCGGCACGGCGCTCGCGGCCGCGGATGAACTCCTCCAGGGTGTGCCGGACGGCGGCGCCGTCGGGCAGCCAGTAGGGCAGGCCGGAGCCCATCAGCGGGTCGGTGTCGAAGAGGTCCAGCTCGCGGCCGAGCTTGCGGTGGTCGTGGGCGGCGGCGTGCTCGTGGGCAGCGGTGGCGTGGTCGGCGTGGACGTCGGCGGGGGCGTGAACGTTCATCGGGTGGTCTCCACTCGGAGGGCGGGGCGAGTGGATCAGGGAACGACGAAGCCCCGGGGCACTCGCCCCGGGGCTTCGGACTAGGTCAGCAGTCAGCGCACCGGGACTCTTTCCGGCGTCGTCGTGGCGAGTGCAGCGCGCTTCATGCGATCCACCGTAGCAGGTGGGCGATCCCGGTGGTGATCTCTTCTTCCGCCGGACGACCTGGCCGAAGCGTGGCGGGAAGATTTCCACCGGCTGGAGGAGGCAGCCCCGCGTACGTCTTCGAGTGCGGGTCCTGCCCGGGCCGCCCCTTCACCCACTGGTTCGACGGGGGTCGACCAACACGGAGGGTTGGCCTGTGCTCGCAGTGACCCGAGCTCAATACAGGACCTCGCACCCCCGGGCCGCGAGTGCATCGAGCGAATCGGGTGCGAGGTGGACGGGGTTCCAGCGGAGGTCGAGCTTCTCCAGGGCGGGGAGCTCGGTGAGCCAGGTCGGGAGGGTGGTGATCCGGTTGCTGCGCAGGTCGAGGCGGCGCAGCAGGGGGAGACCTCCGAGGAGTGGCGGGATCTCCGTGAGGCGGTTGTCGCGGAGGTCGAGCTCGCGCAGGTTCGTCAGGTCGCCGGCGGACGACGGCAGGGTGCTCAACCGGTTGCCGCGCAGCCAGAGTTCACGTAGAGAGCCGAGCCGGCCGATCGAGTCGGGGAGGACGGCGAGCCGGTTGTGCTGGGCGCGCAGCTCCACCAGGGACGCCATGTCGCCGATCGTGGCGGGGAGTTCGCCGAGCCGGTTCTCGCCGACGTTGAGGTAGCGCAGCGCTGTGAGGCGGCCGAGGGTGTCGGGGAGCGCGCTGAGTGCGTTGTCGTGCAGGTAGAGGAAGTCGCGCAGGCCCGTCAGGTCGCCCAGCTCGGCAGGCAGGGTGGTGAGTCGGTTGTGGCCGAGGTCGAGGGTGCGCAGGCGTCGCAACGCGGCCACCGAAGGCGGCACGTCGACCAGGCCGGTCTCGGCGAGGATCAGGACGGTCACGTCCGTGCGGTCCCACACGTCGGCCGGCACCTCTGCGGCGGGGCGTCGCCAGAGGTTGAGCGTGGTGTCGGTCGTCATGACGCCTCCCGGGTCAGCCCGGTCAGCTCGTCGGCGCTGACCCGGAAGCGCAGGAGGCGGCCTCCCGCGGTGAAGTCGTCCAGCGCGTCCGGCGCCGCAGGCGTGTTGATCACGCGGTCAGGCTGCCAGCGGTGCACCCGCCGCCGCAAGTGCCCGGCACCCGTCGACGCAGCCGGCGTGGGCTCCGTTCACCCCGGCCACGACCCGGCCGGCCATGCTGCGTCCCGGCCCTTCGTCCCAGCCGTTCTCTGGCGTTCCTGCCCTTCGACGGAGCCCTGCCGGATCGGGGACCGGAAGGCGGAGCCGCCTTCGATCCGCCCGGTCTTGAACCCCACCATGCCCACCGGGCGTACCGTCGAGCCCGCCCGGCGCGGGCGATAACCGATTGACCGCGCCGACGGCCGCTGCCCATCATCCCCGCATGGACGCACGATTGCTGAACGTGGTGGACGTCGAGGCCACCTGCTGGGACGGACCGGTGCCGCCCCGTGAGGTCAACGAGATCATCGAGATCGGACTGACCGTGGTCGACCTCGAAGCCCGCGAGCGCGTCGGGCGGCACCGGATCCTGGTGCGACCGAAGCGCTCGACCGTCAGCGCCTTCTGCACCGAGCTGACCGGGCTGACGCAGCACGAGGTGGACACCGGTCTGCCGTTCGCCGACGCCTGCGCGCTGCTGGCCGCCGAGTACGGCGCCGGGGAGCGGGCCTGGGCCAGCTGGGGCGACTACGACCGCAAGCAGTTCACCCGCCAGTGCCGCGAAACCGGCGTGGCGTACCCCTTCGGCGAGCGGCACACCAATGCCAAGGCGGCCTTCGCGTACGCGTACGGGCTGCGCAGGCGCCCCGGCATGGCGCAGGCCCTGGAACTGGCCGGCCTGCCCCTGCAGGGGCGTCACCACCGGGGCGAGGACGACGCGTGGAACATCGCGGCACTGATCCTCGACCTCGCCCGGGTGGGGCTCTGGCCGCAGGGCGACGAGGGCTGAGTTCCGGACAGCCCGCCGCCCCCGGGAAGCTCCCGGAGGCGGCGGCAGGGCGGCGGAACCGGCCTACAGGTACATCGTGTTGGGCGGCAGGCCGCACAGGACCCGGCCGTAGAGCTCGGTGTTGGTCGCGGAGTGCATCAGGGCGTGCATGCTCAGTGCGTGCAGGTCCCGCACGGTGCGCTGGAGCGAGCCGGTGAGGTACAGCGAGCCCCCGCCGCTCGCGTCGCCGAGGGTGCGGGCCGTCCGGGTGGCACGGTCGAAGACGCGACCGAGGTAGGCGCGGGCGTGCACCCGCTCCTCGACCGTCCACGGCTCACCGGCCGCGCCCTTGGCGTCCACCAGGGCGGCCAGCCGCGCGGCGTGGCCCTCGGCCTCCTCGATCTGCAGCGCCGCCTCGGCGACCTGGAGGTGGGTGACGGGGGCCTCGCGCCGGGACGCGTACTCGGTGTACGTGATCTTCTTGTCGAGCTGCTCCATGGAGGCCGCGAGCGCGGACTTGGCCAGGCCGATCGCGGTGCCGGTGAAGGTCGTGCAGCCGGTCGCGATCAGCGGGGCGCGGTAGAGCGGCGACTCCGGGTTGAGCTTGGAGGCGGACTGCTCCCGGAGGACGAGGGCGAGCGGCAACAGCCGGTCCTGCGGCACGAACACGTCCTCGGCGACGGTCGTGACGCTGCCGGTGCCGCGCAGGCCGGTGGTGTCCCAGTCGTCGACGATCGTCAGGTCGCAGAGCGGGATCAGCGCCATCAGCGGCCACTGCGACTGCCCGTCCGGCGTCGGGCCCATCGCGAGGGCCACCTGCCACCGGCTGTGGTGGGCGCCGCTGATGAACTGCCAGCGGCCGTTCACCACGGCGCCGTCGGCGGCCGGGACGGCGGCGGCGGTCGGGCTGAGCACGCCGCACACCCGGGCGTCGCCCGACTCCGGGCCGAACACCTCGTCCTGGACGTGGTCGGGGAACTGGCAGGCCATCCAGGCGGAGATGGACCACGCGGAGACGTTCCACGCGGCCGAACCGTCGCCCTGGGCGAGCTCGGTCATGACCTCGACGAAGGTCGCGGCGTCGGTCTCGTAGCCGCCGTAGCGGGCGGGCACCCGCATCCGGAACACGCCGGCGTCGGTGAGCGCCGCCAGGGACTCCTCGTGCAGCCGCCGGTGCTCGTCGCCCCACGGGGCGTGGGTGCGCAGGACGGGGGCCAGTTCGGCCGCACGGCGGATCAGTTCCGCGCGGGCCGGGGCGTTCGCGTTCATGAAGCTCCTTGGAGGCGGTCAGACGGCCGGGGTGAGGCGGATGGGCAGCGTGGCGGTGCCGTTGAGCAGGAAGGTGCCCTGCGGCTGGACCTCCTCGGCCGGCACGGCGAGGGCGAGGTCCGGGAAACGGTCGAACAGCGCGGGCAGCCCGATCGCGGCCTCCATCCGGGCCAGCGGCGCGCCGAGGCAGTGGTGGACGCCGTAGCCGAAGGACAGGTGGTCCTTGTCGGGGCGGGTGATGTCGAAGCGGTCGGCGTCCTCGCCGTGCCGGCCGCGGTCGCGGCCGGAGGCGGCGAAGCCGATCAGCACCGGGTCGCCCTTGGGGATCCGCACGCCGGCGATCTCGACCTCCTCCGTGGTGAAGCGGAACGGCAGTTGGGCGATCGGCGACTCGACGCGCAGGGTCTCCTCGATGACGTCCCGCCACGGCACCCGCCCGTCGCGGACCATCGCGAACTGCTCGGGGTGGGTGAGCAGCGCGACGACGGCCTTGCTGAGCAGGTTGGTCGTCGTCTCGGAGCCCGCGCCGAGCATGAGGTGGAGCGTGCCGGCGAGTTCGGACCGGTTGAGCCGGGAGCCGTTGTCCTGGGCCTCGATGAGCATGCTCAGGAGGTCGTCGTCCGGCTCCTTGCGCTTCATCTCGATGAGCTCGTACATGGCGTTGTGCCAGGACTCGACGTTGGCGACGGCCTCTTCGTGGTTGATGGTGGTCTCGGTGTTGACCTCGCCACCGCGCATCACCTCGCGGCGCATGTGCTCGGGCACGCCGAAGAGTTCGCAGATCACCTTGGTGGGCAGCGGGTAGGCGTAGCGGTCCTTGAGGTCGACGACCTCGCCGGGCGCGGCGGTGGCCAGGTCGTCGAGGAGCTCGCGGACGATGCGTTCGACGCGTGGACGCATGGCTTCGGTGCGGCGCAGGGTGAACGCCTTGGCGGTGAGGTTGCGCAGGCGGGCGTGGGCGGCGCCGTCGCTGGTGGTCATGTTGTCCATCAGCACCCAGCCGATCAGCGGGAAGTCCTCGCTGATCTCGCCGTTCACGAAGGCCGGCCAGTGCTCGTGGGCGTTCTTGGCGAAGCGCTCGTCGTTCAGCACCTGGCGGACGGTGTCGTAGCCGACGACCGACCAGGCGCGGACGTCGCCGGGCAGGGTCACCTGCGCCACCGGGCCCTGGGCGCGCAGGCGGGCGGCCTCGGCGTGGACGTCCCGGCCGGTGGGGTCGAGCACGATGGGCTCGGGGTGGGGTGTCACGGGGGAACCTCCGGTAGTTCCGTGTGCTGGTTGTCCGTCGGATCACGTGCGGGAGCGGTGGCGGGCCCCGAGCATCACCCGGGTGACGACCGAGGGCCGCATGAGCGCCTGGGGCGGGTCGACCAGGCCGGCCGCGCGCAGGAAGGCGGTGGAGAGGGTGCCGTCGTGGGCGGCGGCGGCCTGCAGGCGCGGCATGTAGAGGTTGGCCATCCGCACGGCGAGCGTGCGCCGGCCCTGGACCTCCGGGAAGCCGAGGTCGCCGCCGACGGCCATGTCCCAGGGCGCGTCGACGACGGCCGCGAGGTCGCGGAAGTAGTCGCGCGGGCGGGGTGGGACGCCGCGCTCCAGGTGACTGCGGAGCACGGTGGCGCCGATCGCGGCGACGGTCATGCCCTGGGCGTAGATGGGGTTGAACACACAGGCGGCGTCGCCGATGGTGAGCAGGCCGTCGGGCAGGCGCTCGACGCGCTCGTAGCGGTGGCGGACGTTGGCGGGGAAGTGCATGGAGACGGGCTCGGTGAGCATCCGGGCGTGTTCGACGGCCGCGTGGATCTCGGGGACGGGCATCTTCTTCGCGAAGGCGAGGAAGCCCTCCGGGTCGGTGGGCGGGCGCTCGCCGAGCAGGCCGTAGAGGGCGAGGGCGTAGCGGTCGTGCAGGCGCACCAGCGTGGCTCCGCGCGGCTGGCCGGGGCCGGCCACGCAGACCAGGCCGGCGCCGTCGCCGATCGGGTCGACGGGCAGCGGGGCGGCGAACTCGGCGGTGGTGTAGGTGAGGTCGATCTTGACGCGCTCCTGCGGCACCTGCGGGTAGCCGAGTTCGTGGAGCCAGCGCGGGGTGCGCGAGCCGCGGCCGGTGGCGTCGACGACGAGGTCGGCGGCGAGGACCTCCTCGGGGCCGTCGAAGGGCTGGACGCGCACGCCGGTGACGCGGCGGCGGTCCGGCGAGGAGTCGAGGCCGTTGATGTCGCAGCGGTCGAGGAGGCGGACGTTGGAGAGGGCGAGGACGCGCTCGCGCACCCGGGCCTCCAGCAGCGGGCGTTCGGCGGAGACGCAGATCAGCCCGGTCTCGGCCTTGCGGATCGCCCGGCCGTTGAAGTACCACGTCAGCCCGGTGCCGAAGTCGCAGACGGGGACGCCGAGTTCGGCGAGCTCCTTGGTGAGGCCGGGGAACAGCTCCTCCAGCACCTGCTGGCCGCGGGCGAGCAGGCCGTGGACGTGCCGGCCCTGCGGCGCGCTGCGGCGGGGGCCCACGGAGGGCGTCAGCGCGTCCCGGTCCACCACCGTGACACCGCGGTAGGCGTCGGCCAGCAGGCGGGCCGCGAGCAGACCGGCCACGCTCGCACCCAGTACCACGGCCCGGTCACCGATTCGAGTAGCCACCGTGCTCCCCTCTTGGAACGTCCGACGGCGGGTGAAAGCGAACGAAAGCGCGCATCCGAAAGCATGGGAATTGGCGGCGCGTCGAAGCAGCGCGCTCGGCCGACGGGACCATCATTGACGGCCCGGGAATTCGCCTCTACTTCCAGATTGCTCTGTCGCCCGGCGGTGCCCCGGTGATCCCTGTTTACCGCCGGGGCGCGCTGGTAGCGTCCCCGGGCGGCAGGGACGAAGGGCGGTGCTGCGCCCAGCAGATGGCGTCGCGCCCGCCCGACGGGTGGCATGCCGCCCGACGAATTGAGGAGGCCCGGAAATGCAGCCGTTCCGAATCGCCGTTCCGCAGGAGGACCTGGACGACCTCCATCGCCGCCTGGCGGCGGTGCGCTGGCCGGCCGAGGTGCCCGGGGCGGGCTGGGCCCGCGGGGTGCCGCTGGAGTACCTGAAGGAGCTCACCGAGTACTGGCGGACGGAGTTCGACTGGCGGGCCGCGGAGGAGCGGCTGAACCGCTTCCCGCAGTTCCGCACCGAGATCGACGGCGCCACCGTGCACTTCCTGCACGTGCGCTCCCCCGAGCCGGACGCCACGCCGCTGGTCCTCACCCACGGCTGGCCGGGCTCGGTCGCCGAGTACCTGGACGTCATCGAGCTGCTGACGGACCCGCGCGGCCACGGCGGCGACCCGGCGGACGCGTTCCACGTCGTGATACCGGCCCCGCCCGGCTTCGGCTTCTCCGGCCCCGCACCCGAGGCCGGCTGGGACGTCCCCCGGATCGCCCGGGCCTGGACGGAGCTGATGCGCCGGCTCGGCTACGGCCGCTATCTCGCCCACGGCGGCGACCTCGGTGTGTGGATCTCGCTGACCGCCGCCGCGCTCGACCCCGAGCACCTCGCCGGTGTGCACGTGACGTTCCTGCTGACCCCGCCCACCGGCCCGGAGGACCTGGAGGGCCTCGACGAGGCGGACCAGGAGCGGCTGGCGTACCTGGCGGCGTTCGAGACCACGGGCCGGGCCGGCTACATGAAGATCCAGAGCACCCGCCCGCAGACCCTCGCCTACGGGCTCACCGACTCGCCGGTGGGCCAACTGGCCTGGATCGCCGAGAAGTTCCAGGACTGGACGAGCGGCGACTCGGTCAGCCGGGACCAGCTGCTGACCAACGTCTCGCTGTACTGGCTGACGGCGACGGCCGGTTCGTCCGCGCAGCTGTACTACGAGATGGCCGACATGCTCCCCGACGCCGCCCGCCGACCCGTCGCCGGGCCGCCGCAGCCGGTGCCGCTCGCCGTCGCCGCCTTCGCGCACGACGGGAGCCTGCCGGTGCGGCGGATCGCCGAACGGCGGTTCCCGAACATCGTCCAGTGGAGCGAGTTCGCCGAGGGCGGGCACTTCCCGGCGCTGGAGGTGCCCGAACTCCTCACCGGCGACCTGCGCTCCTTCGCCCGCGCCGTGCGGGCCCACGAGGCGGCCGACGAGCAGCCGAAGCAGGCGGCCGACGAAATGCCCTGAACTTTTTTCGCGGCCGGAGTCCAATCCGCGGTCCTCCCGTTCGTCGAAGTGTCGAACCGCACTCCGACAGCCGAGCCGAGGAGACGACGTGCCGCACACCGAGGACGCAGCGCCGGTCCCGCCCTCCGGGGACGGGACCGGCCGGTTCCCCCTCTCCAGCCAGCAGGAGCACTGGTGCGCCAACGCGGGCTCCGGCTCGTTCGGGCCCCGGTTCACCGTGTCCAAGGCCCTGCGGATCACCGGGCGCGTCGACGTGGCGGCGCTCCAGGGCGCGCTGGACGACGTGGTGGCGCGGCACGAGGTGCTGCGCACGGTCATCGTGCGCGACGCCGAGCCGCCGCACCAGGAGGTGCGCCCGCCCTCGCGGGTGCCGCTGCACGTCCGGGACCTGCCGGTGGCCGAGGAGCGCCGCGGCCCGACGGCGCAACGGCTGCTCGCCGAGGCCGAGTCGACGGCGCTGCCCGTCGAGCGGCTGCCGCTGCTGCGGGCCTTCCTGACCCGTTTCGACGACCGGGACGCGGTGCTCGGCCTGGTCAGCCACCACACGGCGTGCGACGGCTGGGCTCTCCAGCTGATCCACCGCGACCTGGCCGCGTGCTACGCGGCTCGGACGGAGGGGCGCGAGCCGGACCTGCCGCCGCTGCGCCAGTACGGGGAGTACACGCTGTGGCAGGCGGAGAACCGGGCGGGCGAGGCGGCGGCCGAGAACCTGGCGTACTGGCGAAAGCGGCTGGACGGCGCGCCGTTCTTCACCCTGCCGACCGACCGTCCGATCCCGCCGGTGCACACCGAGCTGTACGTCGCGCACCCCTTCCGCTTCGACGCGGCGACGGCGGACGCGGTGGCGGCGCTCGCCAAGGCCTCCCGCTGCTCGCGGTTCATGGTGATGCTGGGGGCGTTCGCGGTGCTGGCGAGCCGGATCTCCGGCGTGGCCGACCCGGTCGTCAACACGATCGTGCACGGCCGGGGCCGGCCCGAGTACCAGGACACCGTGGGCCCGTTCCTCAACTTCCTGGCCCTGCGCACCGACTTCGCCGACGCGGGCGCCTTCCGCGAGCTCCTGCTCGCCGTGCGCACGACCTGCCTGGAGGCGTACCGGCACGAGGTGCCGATCCACCGGGTCGAGCAGGCCGTGCCCTCGCTCATGGCGCCGATGGCCGATCCGCGCAACTGCGACTTCATCTTCGGCTTCTCCGAGACCCTCGCCGCCTCGGCGAACGGCGCGGACCCGTTCCTGATCGCCGAGGGGGCCGTGCCGGTCGCCAAGGCCGAGAACGTGAGCGAGCAGATCCCGGGCGGCGCCGCCTGGAACATGGGCGTGGCGCCGTCCGGCGAGGTCAGCGGCGCCGTCCAGTACAACCCCGAGGAGTTCGACGGGGCGACGGTGGCCGGCTGGGTGGCCGCGTACCGGCGGATCCTGCTCGCCGTCCTCGCCGACCCGGAGCGCGACTGGCGCACGCTCTGACCGGGTTGAGGAACCCCGACTGCGGCACCCCACACGAGAGGTGTTTCCCTTGACGTCCTACACACTCGAACCGCTGGGCCCCGTCTTCGGCGCCCGCATCACCGGCATCGACCTGCGCGAGGAGGTCGGCCGGGAGACCGCCGACCGGATCCTCGACGACCTCGTCCGCCACCGCGTCCTGGTCCTGCCGGGCCAGGAGCTGAGCCACGCCGACCACGTCCGCTTCAGCCGCCTTTTCGGCCCGCTGGACGTCTACCCCGTCGCCCGGTACGTCGTGCCGGAGCACCCCGAGGTCCTGAAGATCAGCAACATCTTCGAGGACGGCGAGCCGATCGGCCTCTACGACGGGGACGACCAGGAGGAGTGGCACACCGACTACTCGTGGCGCGAGATCATGAGCCGGGCCTCGCTGCTCTACTCGGCGATCGCCCCGGAGGAGGGCGGCGACACGATCTTCGCGGACAGCACGACGGCCTACGACGAGCTGCCCGAGGAGGTCCGGGAGCGGATCGCCGGCCTGAAGGCCGTCCACTCCATGGCGCACCTGGTCGAGCAGGAGCTCCTCACCAACCCGCACAAGAAGCCGCTCTCCGCCGAGGAGCGCGAGCGCACGCCGGACGTGGCGCAGCCGATCGTGCGCCGCCACCCGGTGACCGGCCGCAGCTCGCTCCTGCTCGGGAGCATGATCATCAGCGGCATCGTGGGGCTCGGCGAGAAGGAGAGCGCCGAGCTGCTGGACGACCTGCACGCGCACGCCACCGCGGAGCGCTACCTCTACCGTCACCACTGGAACGTCGGCGACCTCGTGATCTGGGACAACGACGCGACCATGCACACCCGCACCCCGTGCGACAGCCGTTACCACCACCGGCTGCTCTACCGCACCACGGTGATGTGACGGCCCGTCCGCCGTCGAAAAGCCGCTCGTCCGTTCCGCACGATCGGCGCGAATAAAACACTTCGCAAACGAACCTTGACCGCATTCTGGAAGATGCGGTCAGGCCGACCCGCCCTGGGAGAATTCCCGGGGAGGGAGAACCCAGGAGGAATGCATGTCCGGGGCCATTTCTGAGAGCATCGCGCCGCCGCGCACCGAGGCCGGCGCGGAAATCGCCGCCGCTTTTCCGGCGGCCGGCGCCGAGCCGGACACCGCCGTCCGCCTCGCGCTGATGGAGCGGCTGCACCGCCACTACACGACCTACCTCGGCGGCGCCGAAACGTTCCTGTCGGTGCCGCGGCTCAACGCCGACCCGGTCGTCACCGCCACCGAGGACGCCTGGCTGCGCTGGGAGGACCACCAGGTGGACCCGGCACTGCTGCCGCGCACCGCCGAGGGCCTCGCCGACTGGTTCACCGACCTGCGCTCCCGGCACGTCCAGCCGGCGTTCTGCCGCTACCTCGCCGACGAGGCCACGATCGAGGAGATCGCGCTGTTCTTCCTCGCCGAGGAGCTGGTCGACAGCCGCTTCGACGACCTCGTCGCGCTCGCCCAGATCGGCGCGGCCGGCACCAGCAAGCTCACCATGGCCGAGAACTACTGGGACGAGATGGGCGAGGGCAAACTGGAGCAGATGCACACCCGGCTGTTCGAGCACTCGGCCCGGTACATGCGCGGCCGGCTCGAACTCGGCGGCGTCGACGTCTCCGGCCTCGGCGGCATGGAGGTGTACGAGAACGCCAACCTCGTGCTCATGTACGGGATCCACCGCCATCTGACGCCCCGCCTGCTCGCCGCGATGGGGCTCATGGAGTACACCGCACCGGTGCGCTTCCAGGCGATGGTCGACGGGTGCGCGCGCCTCGGTGTGCCGGACGACGTCATCCTCTACCAGCGCATCCACGTCCACGTGGACGCCGACCACGGCGCCGAGTGGCTGGAGAACGTGCTGGCCCCGCTGGCCCACCACTCCCCCGAGGTGCTGCGCGAGATCGGCATGGGCGCGCTGACCCGGGAGCGGGTGGCCAACGCCTACTACACGAAGGTCTGGCAGCAGATGCGGGCCCTTCGGTGAAGGCAGCGCCGTGAAGCCCGAGGAGTTCTACCACGACGGCAGCCGGTCCCTCCAACGCCGCTTCGGCACCGAGGAGTTGGCGGACCACCTGGCACGCAGGTACGTGCTCGACGAGCTGGAGGAGGCGCACGCCGAGTGGATCCGCGGGGCCGACGCCGTGTACGTCGCGACGCTCGACCCCGACGGCTTCCCCGAGTGCTCGTACAAGGGCGGGCTCCCGGGCTTCGTCCGCGTCCCGGACCTGCGGACGCTGGAGATCCCCAGCTACGACGGCAACGGCATGTACCGCACGCTCGGCAACGCCGCCGCCGCGCGGCGCGTGGGGCTGCTGTTCCTCTTCCCGGCCCTGCGCGCCAAGTTGCGGGTGAACGGCACCTGCGACGTCCTCACCGACGGGGACGCGCTGCGCCCGCACCACGGCGCCGAGGCCGTGCTGCGGGTCGGCGTGACCGCGGTGTTCGAGAACTGCCCGCGCTACCTCCACGACCCGGTGACCGGTGAGCACTCCACGCACTGCCCGCGCCCCGGCCACCGGCCGCCCGACCCCGACTGGAAGCTGAAGCCCGAGTACGACGGGCTGCTGCCGGCCCGCGAACCCATGGATCCAGGAGCTGCCACCCCATGAGCCGACGCACCGTCATCGACCTGTCCCACCCGATCGAGGCCGGCATGACCACCTACCCCGGCCTGCCCGGGCCGGTGATCGCCGACCACATGTCCCGCGCCGACTCCCGCACCCGGTACACCCCGGGCACCGAGTTCCAGATCGGGCGGATCGAGATGGTCGCCAACACCGGCACCTACCTGGACACCCCGTTCCACCGCTACCCGGACGGCGCCGACCTGTCCGGCCTGGACCTCGCGCTGCTCGCCGACGTCCCGGGCGTCCTGGTCGACGCCACCGGCACCGGGCGGGCCGTCGGCCCCGACCTGCTGGAGCGGCACGAGGTCGCCGGGCGGGCAGTGCTGGTGCGCACCGGCTGGGACCGGCACTGGGGGACGGAGAAGTACGGCGACCCCGAACACCCCCACCTCACCGTCGACGCGGTGCACTGGCTGATCGCCGAGGGAGCCGCCCTCGTGGGCATCGACTCGGTCAACATCGACGACATGGCGGACCTCGACCGCCCCGCCCACACCGGTCTGCTCGGCGCCCGGATCCCGATCGTCGAGCACCTCGGCGGCCTGGACCGCCTCCCGGCGAACGGCTTCCGCTTCCACGCCGCCCCGCCGCCCGTGGTCGGCATGGGCAGCTTCCCGATCCGCGCGTACGCCGTCCTCGACCGGCCCGCCGACTGAGCCTCGCGGCCTGTCCATCCGCCGCCGGCCCGTTCGTCGGATTCGCAGAAGGATCCGAAACCGGATCCCGGAAGCCGGACCGCCGCCGGACACCGGCGGCGGACGACCCCGAGCGAGGAGACGGACCATGAAGTACCTGCTGCTGATCTGCGCCGACCAGGACGCCGAGGTCACCCCCGAGGACGACGCGGGCATGGCGGTCGGCACCGCCGACTGGGTCACCGAGATGGACGGGCGCGGCGTGCGGCTGGACGGCAACCGGCTGCGCCCGGCCGGGGACGCCACCTCGGTGCGGGTCCGCGCCGGCGAGGTCGTCGTCAGCGACGGCCCGTTCGCGGACGCCGAGGGCCGGATCGCCGGCTACGACGTCATCGAGTGCGCCGACCTCGACGAGGCGATCGAGGTGGCCGGCAAGCACCCGGTCGCCCGCTTCGGCACCATCGACGTCCGCCCGGTCTGGTAGCCGGGCCCCCTCAGCGGCCCGGGCGTGGCACGCATCCGAACCGATCGCATCCGAGACCCACCGAGAAAGGCCCCCGCGATGACGCACGACACGGCCGCCACGGCCGCCGCACCGCTCGCCCCCGAGCTCCTCGCGCAGTACCACCGGGACGGCTACGTACTCCTGCCGCCCGGCTCGCTGGCCGGGGACCTGCTCGACGTGGCGCTCGACGAGCTCCCGTCGGTCCTCGCCGAGGACAACCCCGGCCGGGTCCTGGAGCGGGACGGCCACACCGTCCGCTCGGTGTACGGCCTGCACCGCACGCACCCCGCGATCGCCGCGCTCACCCGGCGGCCGGCACTGCTCGGCGCCGTCCGCGGCCTGCTCGGCGGCGACGTGTACGTGCACCAGTCGAAGGTGAACATCAAGGCGCCGTTCGCCGGCGACCAGTGGGAGTGGCACCAGGACTACGTCTACTGGCTCACCGGCGACGGCATCCGGCGGCCGGACCTGGTCAACGTCGCCGTGTTCCTCGACGAGGTGACGGAGTTCAACGGGCCGCTCACCTTCGTGCCCGGCTCGCACACCGCCGGGCTGCTGGCCAGCATCGACGCGGACGGCATGCCGCTCGGCTACGAGGACGCACCGGCCTGGGTGGCGACGCTCACCGCCGACGAGAAGTTCCGGGTGCGCCACTCCGTCATCGAGGAACTCGCCCGCGCCAACGGGATGGTGAGCCCCAAGGGGCCCGCCGGGTCGGTGCTGGTGTTCCACCCGAACATCCTGCACTGCTCGGCGGCGAACATCTCGCCGTTCCGCCGGTCGATGCTGATGTTCGTCTACAACAGCGTCGCCAACCGCCCCGAGGTCACCGGCCTGCGGCCGGACTTCCTCGCCGACCCGGAGCCGGTCGCGCTCCAGCCGATCTGACGACCCGCCAGAACAGCACACGGCGATCACTTTCGGCGCAGGGGGGAAACCATGCGGGACGCGGACGAGCAGGTGGGCGCATGAGCCAGCGTAGCGAGCGAATGGTCAGGAGGTGCGGGTTTCGCGAAGCGACCGCCGAGCGTAGCGGGGTGGGCGCATGAGCGGCGGAGCATCGGTGCTGCGCGGGCCACGGGTGCCCCACCAAGCGCCGTACGGCGTCCCGGGGCTGGTCCGCGAACAGCGGACGCGCACCCCGGACGCCGTCGCCTGCTCCGACCCGGGGCGCACCCTCACGTACGCCGAGCTGGACCTGCTCAGCGACGCGTGCGCCGCGGCCGTGCGGGGAGCGACGGGCGGGCGCCGGGGCGCGGTAGCCGTGCGGATGCCCCGGCAGGCCGACCTGCTGGTCGCGCTGCTCGGGGTGCTCAAGGCCGGCTGCCACTACGTCCCGATCGCGACCGACGAGCCCGCCGGGCGGATCGCGGCCATGGTCGCCGCCGTCCGGCCGCTGTGCACGGTGGTGGCGGCCGGGCAGGAGGACCTCGCCCCGGGCGGTGCGCCGGCCGTCACCGTGCCGCGCACGCCGCCCGCCGGGTACGCGCCGCTGCGGGAGGTCGGCCCGCAGGACCCGGTGTACGCCCTGTTCACCTCCGGCTCGACGGGCGCCCCGAAGGCCGTCCTGGTCGGCGCCGCCGCGCTCGCCAACCGCGTCCTGTGGATGGCCGGGCGGTTCGGCCTCGACGGGCGCGACCGCGTCCTCCAGAAGACGCCGAGCACCTTCGACGTCGCCGGGTGGGAGTTCTTCCTGCCCGTCGTCACCGGCGCCCGCTGCGTCTTCCCTCCCGCCGACGCCCACTACGACCCGCAGCTCCTCGCGCGCGCCCTGGCCGACGGGGGCATCACCGTCTGCCACTTCGTGCCGACCATGCTGGAGGCCCAACTGCGTCTGGCGCCCGTCGAACTCCCTTCACTGAGACTGGTGTTCTGCAGCGGTGAGGCGCTGCCACCCGCACTCGCGGTGCGCTTCGCGCAGTGGTCGGGCGCCGAACTGCACAACCTGTACGGGCCGACCGAGGCCGCGATCGACGTCACGCACTGGCCGGTGCCGCGCGGCCTCGCCGCCGACGGGGACGTCCTCATCGGAGCACCGATCGACAACGTCGACCTGCGGGTGGCCGGGGCGGACGGCTCCCTCGTACGTGCGGGCGAACCGGGCGAGTTGTGGATCGGCGGCGTCCAGGTGGCGCTCGGGTACGTGGGCCGGCCCGACCTCACGGACGCGGCGTTCGTGCTGCGGGACGGCCGGCGCTGGTACCGCACCGGGGACCTGGCCCGCGTCGAGAACGGCCGGCTGCGCTACCTCGGCCGGATCGACGCCCAGCTGAAGATCCGCGGCGTGCGGATCGAGCCCGCCGAGGTCGAGGCCGCGCTGACCGCGCACCCGGCGGTCGCGGCCGCGACCGCCGTCGCCGTCCGGCCTCCGGACGGACCCGCCGAACTCGTCGCGGTGGCGATGCGGGCCGACGGCCGCGAGGACGCCGACCACGAGATCCTCGCGCACGTCGCCGGGCGGCTGCCCCGGGCCTTCGTGCCGCGCGCCCTGCGCTGGGTCGACCGGCTGCCCCTCACCTCCTCCGGCAAGGCCGACCGGCGGCGCATCGGCGAGGAGACGGAGCGCTGGTGGGCCGCGGCGGTGACCGGTGGCGACACGGCGGACCAACCGGCCGCCGCCTGGTGGGAGGTGCTCGCCGTCCCGGCCGACGGGCGGCGCGAGGACCTCGGCTTCCTCAGCCTCGGCGGGCACTCGCTCGCCGCCCTCGCCCTGATCGCACGGCTCGCCGAGCTGTACGGCGCGGACGTGCCGCTGTCGCTGTTCCTGCGGGACAACCTCACGCTCGCGGGCCTGCGGAACGTCCTCGCCACCGCACCTCGCGGCGCGCGCCCCCAGGCCGCCCCGGGCCCGTCCGACCGCAGCCCGCTCACCCCCGTGCAGGAACCGCTCTGGCTGCTCAACCGCGCCCTGGCCGACGACTCGGGCAACAACGTCGTCGGCGCGCTGCGGATCCCCGCCGGCGTCGACGACTCCGTCCTCCGGGCCGCCGCGCGGGACGTGATCGGGCGGCACGACCTCCTGCGCGCGGCCGTCGAGGTCACCGACGGCGTCCCCCGGTGGACGTACGCGCCCTCCTGCGAACCCCGGTTGACCGTCCGGGAGGTCGCCGACCCGCTCGACGAGACGGCCGAGCGCGGCTTCGTCGCCGACGTCGCACGGACGGCGATCCCGCTGGACCGGCCGCCGCTGCTCACCCTCGGCCTGCTCCGCGGCAAGGGAGAGGCGCTGCTCGCGCTCTCCCTGCACCACCTGGTGGCCGACCAGCACGCCCTCGAACTCGTCGCCCGGGACCTCGCCGCCGCCTACACCGCCCGCGCACGCGGCCTCGCGCCGCAGTGGCCGCCGGCGCCGAGCTTCGCCGCCTTCGCCCACCGGCGGGCCGCCGTCGTCGGCTCGGACCGCTGGCACGAGGACCTCGCGTACTGGGAGGCGCTCCTGCCCGACGCGCCCGCCCGCACGCCGCTGCCGTTCCGGCTCACCGGCCCGGTCGGCCCCACGCTCGACGGCCGCCGGACCGTCGCCGCGCTCGGCCCGGACCTCACCGCCTCCCTCGACGCCCTCCTCGCCCGCACCGGGCACACCCGGGCCACGTACGTCGTCGCGTGCGTCGCGACCGTCCTCGCCGCGTGGGCGGGCGAGCGGTCCGTCGCCGTGGGCGTGCCGGTCAGCCGGCGGCTGCGCCCCGGGGAGCAGGAGCTCGTCGGACCCGTCCTCAGCACCGTACCGCTGTGGCTGGACGTCGAGGACCGGGACGGGCGGGACGACCTGCTCGGCCACGTGCGCGAGCGGTCGCTGGAGGCGCTCGACCACCTCGCGCCCACGTTCCAGGCCATCGTGCACCGGCTGGGGCTGCCGCCCTCGCCCCGGGACAACCCGCTGTTCCAGGTGTGGGTGAACGACCTCAGCCGGATCGGCCCGGCGCCCGCCTTCGCCGACGCGCCCGCGCGGTGGGTGGACGCGGCGCCGCCGTACGCGCTGTTCGACCTCAACTTCTACGTCCGGCACGATCCGCAGGACGGGCTCCGGCTCGAACTCGTCGGGCGGGACGGGCTGTTCGAGGACGCGGTGGTCGACGAGCTGCTGCGACAGGTGGCCGAGGTCGCGGCCGCGTTCGCGGCGGACCGGGCGCCGTTCGACGCTCCTCCTGCCCCTCCTGCGAACGCGCCCCGGCCGGACGCGCCCGACGTCCTCGCGCGGATACGGCAGGTGGCTTCGTCGCGCCCCGCCGCCGTCGCCGTCCGCTCGCCCCAACTGACGTTCACGTACGCTGAGTTGGTCCGCCGCTGGGAGCACATCGCCGCCACCGTCACCGCTGCCGGCATCGGCCCCGGGGACGTCCTGGAGCTGCGCGCCGGCCGCAACCCCGACCTCGCCGCCGCCTTCCTCGGCGCCCGACAGGCGGGCGCCGCCGTCGCCCTCACCGACGCGCACCTGCCCGCCGCCGCACTCGCCGAACGGCAGGACCTGCTGCGCCCCAGGGCCGTGCTGACCGCCGACGACACCCTCCGGCCCGGCGCCCGGGAGCCGCGCCACCTCCCCGGCATCAGCCACGTCCTGTTCACCTCCGGCACCTCCGGCCGCCCGGCCGCCGTCGCCGTGCCCCCGGACGCACTCGCCGGCACGCTCCACTGGTACCGCCGCTCCTTCGGCCTCGGCCCCGACGACCGCGTCGCCCTGCTCGGCGGCCTCGGCCACGACCCGCTGCTGCGCGACCTCCTCGTCCCGCTGCTCGTCGGCGGCACCGTCGTCGTCCCGCCCGAGTCCGTGTTCACGGCCCCCGACCGGCTGTTCGCGCTGCTGGACGACGAGCGCGTCACCGTCCTGCACGCCACCCCCGCGCTCCTCGAACTGCTCCTCTCCGGCCGCCCCGACGAGGCCCGCCTGCCGCACCTGCGCCTGGTCGTCAGCGGCGGCGCGCCGCTCACCGCGGGCATGGTCCGCGCGCTGCGCGCCGTCACGGCGGCGGCCGTCGTGAACGCGTACGGCGCCACCGAGACGCCCCAACTCGCCTCCGCCTGGCGGCTCGCCGCGGGGCAGGCTCCGCCCGCCGGGCTGCCGGACACGGCCGAACTTCCCGTCGGCACCGGCGCGGGAGCGGCCGAGCTGCTCGTCCTGCGCCCCGACGGAACGCCCGCCCCGATCGGCCACGCCGGGGAGGTCGTCGTCCGCTCCCCGCACCTCGCCGCGGGCTACCTCGACGCCACCGGCCGCGGCGACCGCTTCGACACCGCGGCGGGCACCTACCGCACAGGCGACCGCGGCCGCCGCCACCCGTCCGGCGCCGTCGTCCTGCACGGCCGGCTCGACCGCCAGCTCTCCGTCAACGGCTACCGCCTCGACCCCGAACAGGTCGAGCGCGCGGCCCTCGACCACCCCGCCGTCCGGCACGCCGTCGCCGGCCTCACCACGACCGCCGCCGGGCCCGTGCTGTCGCTCACCGTCCGCACCGCGCCCGGCGCCGCCGCCCCGGACCCGGCCGACCTCCGCTCCCACCTGCGCCGCCGGCTGCCGCGTTACGCCGTGCCCACCGAGCTCCGCTTCGCCACCGGCGCCGCCCCCGGCGGCCGTGCCAAGGCCGCCGGAGCGCCCACGACCGGGAGCACCGCGCACGAGGGCCGAGCCGCCCGACTCGCCGAACTCGTCAGGGAGGTCGTGGGCGTCGACCTCCCGCCGGCCGACAACTTCTTCGACGCCGGGCTCAACTCGATGGCCGTCGTCCGTCTCCACGCCCTGCTGTGCGAACGGCTCGCCACCGCCTTCCCGGTGACCGCGATGTTCGAGCACCCGAACCTCCTCGCGCTGGCCCGCTTCCTCTCCGGCCGTGCTCCGGCCCCACCGCTCCGGGACGGTCCCCCCGCGCCCCGGTCCGCCCAACCGGCCGAGCAGCGGCGGCAGTTGCGCCGACGCATCCGACACGACCTCCAGGGGAACACGTGAACGACCAGAGCAGGTACGAACCCATCGCCGTCGTCGGAATGGCCGGCCGGTTCCCCGGGGCCGTCGACCTCGGCGCGTTCTGGGCCAACCTCCGCGACGGCGTCGGCTCCATCCGCCTCGCCTCCGACGAGGAGCTCGCGGCAGCCGGGGTCCCGGCCCGCGCGCTCGCCGACCCGCGGTACGTCAAGGCCGTCGCGACCGTGCCCGAGATCGACGGCTTCGACGCCGGGTTCTTCGGGCTCACCCCGCGCGAGGCGCGCATCTGCGACCCGCAGATCCGGCTCTTCCTGGAGTGCGCCCACGCCGCCCTGGAGGACGCCGGCTACGACCCCGAACGGCTCGCGGACGTCGGCGTGTTCGGCTCCGCCGGGCGCGGCCGCTACCTCGACCTGGTGCGTCGCAGCGAGGGCCGCGCCGGGAACGGCGGCAGCGGGGGCGACGGCGTCGGCTTGTCGCTGAGCACCTGGAACTCGACGGACTCGCTGGCCCCGCTGGTCTCCTACAAGCTCGGCCTGAACGGCCCGAGCCTCGGCATCGCGACCGCCTGCGCGAGCCCGCTGGTGGGCCTGCACCTGGCCGCCGCGTCGCTGCGCGCGGGCGAGTGCGAGGTGGCGCTGGTCGGCGGGGCGGAGGTCGAACTTCCGCTGGAGCACGGCTACTGGTGGGAGCCCGGCGGGAAGATCAGCCGCGACGGGCACTGCCGCCCGTTCGACGCGGCCGCGACGGGCACGGTGTTCGGCTCGGGCGCCGGGGTGGTCGCGCTCAAGCGGCTCTCCGACGCGCTCGCCGACCGGGACCACATCCGCGCGGTCGTCCGCGGGACGGCCGTCAACAACGACGGCTCCGCCAAGGCCGGGTTCGCCGCGCCGAGCGTCTCCGGCCAGTCGGCGGCGATCGCCGAGGCGATGGTGGCGGCGGAGGTCGAGCCGGGCGACGTCGGCCTCGTGGAGGCGCACGCCTCGGGCACCGTCCTCGGCGACCCGATCGAGGTCGCCGCCCTCACCTCGGCCTACCGCTACCTCGGCGCGACCGGGAGCGGCGCCACCCTGCTCACGTCCGTCAAGGGCAACATCGGGCACCTCGGCCACGCGTCGGGGATCGCCTCGCTCATCAAGGTCGTGCTGACGCTGCAGCACGGGACCGTCCCGCGCACCGTCGGGTTCCGGACGGCCAACCCCGAACTCGGCATCGACGACTCGCCGTTCGAGCTCCCACCCGGGGCGGTGCCGTGGGAACGCCGGGCGCGGCGCCCCCGGGTGGCGGCCGTCAACACGTACGGGGTGGGCGGCACCAACGCCCACGTCGTCGTCGAGGAGGCGCCAGTGCGCGAGCCGTCGACGGCCTCCCCGGCGACAGACCGTCCGCGGATCGTCGTCTGGTCGGCCCGCACGCCCGAGGCGGCGGAGCGCTACCGGGCCCGGCTCACCGGCCACTTCGCCTCCGGCGCACCGGACTTCGCCGCGAGCGCCGCCACCCTCCAGCAGGGCCGCACGCCCCACCCGTACCGCGGCGCGGTGGTCGCGGCGGGCGCGCGCGAGGCGGCCGATCTGCTGGCGGCGGCGGGCGGCCCCGCCACCGGGCCGTCGGGGAGCCGCATCGCGCTGCTCTTCCCCGGCATGGGGACGCAGCACACCGGCATGGCGCTCGACCTCTACGACCGCTCCCCCGCCTACGCCCGCGCCTTCGACGAGTGCCTGGACCTCTTCGAGGCCGAGGGCGTGCCGCTGCGCCGGCTGTGGCGGGACGCCGACACCGGGCGGATCGACGATCCCGACGTCGCCCCGCCGCTGCTGTTCGCCGTGGAGCACGCACTGGCGCAGGCCTGGCACGCGTGGGGTGTGCGCCCCGGCGCCGTCCTCGGGCACAGCCTCGGCGAGCTCGCGGCGGCTGCGGCCGCGGGCGTGCTGACGGCCGAGGACGCCGTACGGGCCGTGGTCGCGCGGTCGCGGGCGCTGACCGCCACGCCGGCCGGTGCCATGCTCGCCGTCGCGGCGGCGGAGGCCGAGGTCGCGCCGCTGCTGCCGGACGGCGTGCACGTGTCGGTCGTCAACGGCCCGCGCATGGTGGTGGTCGCCGGACCGGCGGACGCCGTCGCGCGGGCGGGCGCCGAGCTGCGGCGGGCGGGGATGAACGTCCGCCCGGTCCCGTTCAGCCGCGCCTCGCACGTGCCGCTCGCCGCCCCGGCGGTGGAGCCGTTCGAGGAGGCCCTGCGCGGGCTGCGGCTCTCCGCGCCCGTCCTCGATCTGTACTCCTCGGCGAGCGGCGGGCTCGTGAGCGATGCCGATGCCACCGATCCGGCCTTCTGGGCGCGGCAGTTGGCGCGGCCCGTGCGGTTCGCGGACGCGGTGGCGGCGCTCGCCGGCCGGGACGGACGGCAGCTGCTGATCGAGTGCGGACCGGGCCGGGCGCTCACCTCGGCCCTGCGCCAGCACCCGGCCGTGGACGCCGAGCGCCACCGGGTCCTGCCGACCCTGGCGCAGCGCAGGACCGAGCCGCTGGCCGACGTGCACGCGGCACTCACCGCGATCGCCGGCGTGTGGACCGAGGGGCACGCGATCGACTGGGCGGCCGTCGAGGACCTCTCGGACGCGGGCCGCGTGCCCGTGCCCGGGTACCCGTACGAGCGCCGGCGGTACTGGGCCGACGTCGCTGCGCAGGACGCACCCGAGGACGCCGTCACGGACTCGCCCTTCACCCTCCCCAGCTGGCGCGAACAGCCCCGTTCCGCGGGCACGTCGAAGGCGCCCGCCCGCACGGCCGTCGCCGCGCTCCCGGCCGACGAGGCGGCGGCCCGCCGGGTCACCGCGGCGCTGCGCGAAGCCGGACTGCGGGTCGTCCCGCTCACGCCGGGCGAGGCGTACGAGGACCGCGAGGTCGGCTTCGTCGTCCGGGAGGGCGAACCGCAGGACCTCGCCCGTGCCTTCCGCACCCTGCGCGAGCGCGGTGTGACGCCCGGCCTGCTCGTCCACGCCGGCAGCCTCGGACGGCCCGAGGACGCGGACCTGGCCGAGCAGTTGGCGGCCGGCCACACCCCCGCCGCCGAACTGCTGCGCCAGGCCGCCGACGGCCCCGCGACCGAACTCGTCATCCTCACCGAGCACGCCGTGGACGTCGGCGGCCACGACCCGCTGCGGCCGGGCCATGCCGCGCTCACCGCCCTGGCGCAGCCGTCCAGGGCCCGCCTGATCGACCTCGGCGGTTCCGTCCCCGACCGCGAGCTCGCCGCCGAACTCCGCACCGGTGCCGACCCGTTGGTCGCCCTGCGCGGCACCCGCCGCTGGATCCCGACCGAACACCCCCTCGCCGTCGCGCCCGTCGAGAGCCCCGCCCTCCGCCCCGCCGGCACCTACCTGATCACCGGAGGCACCGGCCGCCTCGGCGCCCAGGTGGCCAGGCTGCTGGCCGCCACCGGACTGCGTCCCACCCTCGTCCTCCTCGGCCGCGAGGCGGCGGAACGGCCGGACCTGGTCGCCGAGCTGGAGTCCCTGGGCGCCACCGTCGAGCCGGCCGCCGGTGACGTCACGGACCACCAGGCGCTCACCGCCCTCCTCGACGACGTCGCCCGCCGCCACGGCCCCGTCCACGGCGTCCTCCACCTGGCCGGCCCCGCACCGGACGCCACCGCCGCGGACGCCTTCGGCCCCCGGGCGTTCGGCCTCCTGACCCTCGCCCGCGCCTTCGCCGGCCGCCCGCCGCTCGACCTGTTCGTGACCGTCACCCGGAACGGACCGGACGCCGCCGACGCCGTCCTCGCCGCCCTCACGGCCACCGGAGCCCCTCCCGCGACCCGCACGCTCGTCGTCTCCACCCCCCAACCCGCCGACACGGCCCTCCTTCTGGAGCTGCTGAACGCCCAGACCCCGAGTCGCGTGACGATCCGTCAGATCGGTCAGATCGGCGCCCGCAGTGCCGAACCGGTCGCCCAGGCCGCCGGGCCCGCCCCGACCGACCGCGCCGCCACCACCTCCCGCCTGCGCGAGCTGTGGACGGGCCTCCTGGGCTGGCCCGAGATCGCCGACGACGCGGACTTCTTCGACATCGGCGGCAACTCCCTCACCGCGGTCGAGCTGGTCTCCCACATCCACGACCAGTTCGGCGTGGACCTCGGCATCGCCGCCCTCTTCGACTACCCCACCCTGGACGCCCTCGCGGCCCAGATCGACCGGAAGAAGGCCGGATGACCAGACCCGACGGGCACCACCTCGTCCCGCTGAGAGCCACCGGCTGGTCCGTGTGGCGCGACGTCGTCCTGCGCAGCACCGGTTTCCCCGCCGACACCGTGCTGCCGCTCACCGACCCGGCGCTCGCGGCGGCCGCGGACGCCGACGACCCGGACGCCTACCGCGCCGAGTACGCGCAGGCCTCCGAGCGCCTGTCCGCCGCCGTGCGCGAGGCGTCGGGGACGCCGCGCTTCCGGGAGGCCGTCGCCTGGCAGAACCCGAAGCTCCTGAAGCTGTGCCTGGACAAGCTCGCGGCCGGCGAGCCGCGCAACGTCCGGGGGCGCAACCACGAGCTGGCGGTGGCGGGTTACCTCCAGCGGTACGCGCTGAAGAACGACACCATCGGCTTCGTCGGCCCGGTCGGCTGGGCCCGGTGGACGGACGACGGCGCGCCGCTCGCCTCCCGCGTCGGCCCGGACTTCCTGGCCCGCCGCACGGTCTACTTCGAGATATGGGCGGTCGACGCCGTCGCCCAGGCCCTCTCGGCCGACCCGCGCATCCGCCCCTGGCTGGCGCCGCGCCGGTTCGCCGCGCACCACCTCGCGGGCTCCACCCTGCTCGTCCCCGGCCGTCCGCCGGTCCAGCTCACGCCCGCCGAGGCCGAGTTGCTCGCGCTCGTCGACGGGGTCCGCACGCTCCCCGAGCTCGCGGACGAGCTGGCCTGGTCCGAGTTCCCCGAACTCGGCGATCCCGCGGGCCTCCTGGCCGCCGTCGAAGGCCTGGTCGCACGCCGGCTGATCCGGCACGACCTCGTCGGCACGATCGAGGCCCACCCCGAGCGCGCGCTCGTCGCCCGCCTGGAGCGGATCGCCGACCCGCAGGCACGGGCGTACGCGCTCGGCGTCGTGGCCAGGTTCACGGGCGCCCGGGACGAGGTCGCGGCCGCCGCGGGCGACGACGCGGCGCTGGAGGCGGCGATGGCCAGGCTCGGCGCGTGCTTCGAGGAGATCACGGGCGTCGCCGGCGAGCGCCGCGCGGGCCAGACGTACGCCGGGCGGACGCTCGTCTACGAGGACACCGTCCGCGACGTGCGGGTCGACCTCGGCCCGGCGCTGCGCGACGCGCTCGCGGGGCCGCTGGCGCTGCTCCTGGACAGCGGGCGGTGGCTGGTCGCGGAGGTGGGCCAGGAGTTCGACCGCTACCTGACCGACATCTACGAGCGCCGGGTCGCGCAGCACGGCGACCCGCAGGTGCCGCTGGCCGCGATCCTGAGCCTCGCGACGCCGCAGCTGTACTTCAACATCCGGGGCCTGTCGAAGCCGGCCCGCCGCGCCGTCGACGAGTTCCAGCGCCGGTGGGCGGACGTGCTGCGGCTGCCCCCGGACGCGAAGCGCGTCGACCTGCGCAGCGAGGACATCGCCGGGCGGGTGGCCGAGTTGTTCCCCGCGCGCCCGCTGCCGTGGCCGACCGCGGTGCACCACTCGCCGGACTTCATGCTCGCCGCCGCGGACGAGGAGGCGGTCGGGCGCGGGGACTTCCTGCTCGTCCTCGGCGAACTGCACCTGTCGTTCAACACGATGGAGAGCCGGGTCTTCGTCGAACAGCACGACGACCCGCCGTCGATGCTCGCGGCCGCCGAGGCGGACATGCGCGGGAGCCGGATCTACGGGATCATGAACCGGGACGTGCCGGGCGTGAGCTCGCGCGTGTCGCCGCCGTCGGCGCTGCTCTCGCCCGACTACACGTACTGGACGATGCACCCCGAGGCGGTGACGCCGCCGGGCCCGATCATGCCGGCGGCCGCGCTGTTCGTGCGCCGGGAGGGCGAGCGGCTCGTGGTCCGCTCGCGCGCCGGGGCGTTCGAGGCCCCGCTGGCGCACGTCGTCGGCGAGCCGCTCGCGGCCGCGGCGATCAACGCGTTCAAGCCGGTCGCGCGGGCCCGCCACAACCCGCGCATCACCGTGGACCGCCTGGTGGTGGCCCGCGAGTCGTGGACCTTCCCGGCCGCCGAACTCGCCTGGGCCGCCGTGCGCTCCGAGCCCGACCGCTTCCGCGCCGCCCGGCGCTGGCGGCTCGAACACGGCCTGCCCGAGCGTGCGTTCTACAAGGTCCCGGTGGAGGACAAGCCCGCGTTCGTCGACTTCACCAGCCTGGTGCTGGTCAACATCCTGGCCAAGGCCGTGCGCCGGTCCGTGGAGGAGGAGAACGGCTCCGTGACACTCACCGAGATGCTGCCGGACGGGGACGAGCTCTGGCTCCGGGACGCGCAGGGGGCGCGGTACACCTCGGAGTTCCGCGTCCTCGCGGTCGACGGGCTCGCCCGCGACCTGTGACGGGCGGGGTGTCCATCCGGGCCGTCCCCGTTCGTCGTGGGGGTGGCCCGCCCCCAGCGGCGGCAGCTGCACCACGCACGAGAAACCGGAGGAGCACCACATGATCAAGGCCCTGAACGAGATCGAGGTCATCACCCTCTTCGTGGAGGACCTCGCCGCCACGAAGAAGTTCTACCTCGACGTCTTCGGCCTGGAGGTGGTCTACGAGGACGGCGAGTCGGCCGCCCTGAAGATGCGGAACCTGATGATCAACCTGCTGGAGGTCGGCGAGGCGCACAGCCTGGTCGCGCCGGCCCCGGTCGCCGGGCCGCAGGCGGGCGCCCGCGCGCTGCTCACCGTCAACGTCGCCGACGCCGACGCCGTCTGCGCCGAGCTGGCGGAGCACGGCGTGGACCTCCTCAACGGGCCGGTGGACCAGCCGTGGGGCCGGCGCACGGCCACGTTCGCCGACCCGGCCGGGAACGTCTGGGAGATCGCCCAGGAGCTGTCCGAGGCGTAAGGCCCGACGCTCCCGCAACGCCGGACCCCCGACGCCGGACTCCAGCAGCCGACTTCGCAGAGAGGACCCCGTAGATGTCGCACGTTGTCGAGCTCATCGTCCCCAACAGTGCCGAGTACCACCTGCGCAACCCCGCCCTGAACCTCACCGGTGAGGAGCGCGAGCGGGTGGTGCGGTTCAGCGGCACCTACGAGTGCGAGCACTCGGTCTTCTGGAGCCCGAACCCGCGGGTCCTGGTGCTCCCCCTCGGCTGGAACCGACAGTGGTTCGACGACATCCACCGGACGCTGGGCCTGGACCCGGCGCCGGTGGTGTCGCCGGCCAGGCGCACCGGTCTGCTGGTGGAGGACTTCCTCAGGGACGGCGAGGCGCAGGCGCGGCTGCGCGAACTGCTGGAGCCGTACGACGTGGTGAAGCTGCAGATCGTCGGCCCGACCGACGAGACGTACCTGCTGGCGGCGCTGGTGCGCGGCTGGGGCAGGTCGGTGGAGCTGGACCACGTCGGGGAGGACGCCTACTGGGCGAGCCTCTACCTGGACTCCAAGATCAGTCCGCTGGACCTGGCCCGCGAGCTGCCCGGCATCAACGTGGCCCCGGGCATGGTGGCGGGCAACTGGGTGGAGCTGCGCGGCGGCCTCAAGGCGATGACGGCCCGCTACGGCAAGGTGATCGCCCGGACGCTCTTCGGCGTGGCCGGCGACGGCTCGGGCGTGGTCCGCGACGCGCCGGGCGCCGTCGAGGAGTTCCTGGACAACGCGGGCCGGGACTCGTTCTTCGCGTTCCCGATCCTGATCCAGCGCTTCCAGGAGCACGCGGAGGGCGTCGGCTGCCCGGCCGCGGACATCCTGATCGGCGAGGACGGCGTCGAGGACGTCGTCCGGTGCGCGCTGACCGTCGAGCACGGCTACTCCTTCCGCAGCGTGGACGTCGGCGTCGGCGCGCTGCCGCCGGAGTGGGGCGAGCGGCTCACGCGGGCCGCGCACGAGGTCGGCGCGGCGGCGCACCGGCTCGGCTACCGCGGCTGGATGTGCATCGACTGCGTGGCCGGGGACGACGACCGGCTGTACATCACGGAGATCAACGCGCGCCGCAGCGGTTCGCTGCACGCGGGCGGACTGCTGCGGATGTGGGGCGCGGAGAAGGAGTTGACGCTCTCCGCCCACTTCATGCTGCCGGTCGCCGAGGGCACCACGTACGAGGAGCACATCCGGCCGGTCTTCGAGAAGCTGTGGGCGGACGGGGTGAAGGCGTACCCGACGAGCGTGCGGGCGCTGCCCTGGCCGGACCCGATCGTCGCGGTCATCGCGGCGGCGCCGACGGCCGCCGAGGCCCGGGCGATCGTCGCCGGGATCAAGGAGGGGATCGACGCGCGGACGGCCGGCCTGACCGGCGCCGGCGAGTCCGCCGCCGAGCCGGGCAGAGCGTGAGACCGCGGGCGGGTCGCCCGCCGTACAGGGGGAGGTTCTCGTGAGGCTCGGTCGTGAGGTGCACCTGGTGTCCCGGCCCTCGGGCCGCTTCCCGCGGGCCGGGGACACCAGGGTGGTCGAGGTCCCGGTCCCCGGACCGGGCCCCGGCCAGGTCGTCGTCCGCAACCTGTTCATGTCGATCGATCCCGGGCTGGTCCTGCGGATGAACGACCTGAGCAAGCTCGACATCCCCGACTTCGCGGTCGGGGCGCCGATGTGGAGCGACGCGATCGGTGAGGTCGTCGACACCGCCGACGAACGGCTGAGCCCCGGGGACATCGTCTGGCACCGCTTCGGCTTCCGCGACTACGCGGTCGCGGAGGCCGGGGAGTTCCGCCGGGTCGACCCGGACGCGTACCCCTCGCTCACCCACCACCTGTGCTTCGGGCTGACGGCCTACGTCGGCACCGAGGTGGCGCAGATCCGGCCGGGCGACACGTTCTTCGTGTCCAGCGCGGCCGGCGCGGTGGGCAGCATGGCGGGCCAGCTGGCCCGGCTGCGCGGGGCGAGCCAGGTGATCGGCTCGGCGGGCACGCCGGAGAAGGTGCGCTACCTCAGGGAGCGCCTCGGCTTCGACGACGCCTTCGACTACCACGAGGGAGTCCGGCCCCGGCTGCCGGAGCTGGACGTGTACTACGACAACGTCGGCGGCGCCCACCTGGAGGCGGCGATCGACGCGATGCGCCCGCGCGGGCGGATCGTCATGGGCGGGCGCAACGAGGAGATCCGCACCGGATCCGCCGAGGGCCCGCGCAACATGATGGCCGTGATCGGCAAGCGGCTCGAACTCCTCGGCTACTACACCTTCGACCACCCCGAGCTGTTCCCGGTCTTCGACGAGCGCTTCCCGCGGTGGGTGCGCTCCGGGGAGATCGTCGTCGCCGAGACGATCGTGGACGGCCTGGAGAACGGCGTGAGCGCCGCCGTCAACCTGATGCACGGCGCGTACGTCGGGAAGGTCGTGCTCCGCCTCTGAGCGGCGCCCGCGAGGGCCCCGCCGGCGCGGCACACCCGGAGCAGCGGGTGTCCATCCGGCGGGGCCCGGTTCGTCGCAGTGGCAGCACCGGCCGGCCGGGCGGCGGCCGAGACACACCACCGGAGACACGGAGGAGCGATGGCGAAGGTTCTGGAACGCGGCGCCGGGGAGCGTGCGCGGTGAGCGCCCCGCAGACGGAGAGCACGGCGGCCCGCCTGGTGCGCGAGCGCCTGGCGATCTCGGCGCTGACCCGCCGCGCGGGCGCCGGGCTGATCGCCGCCGACGTGCTCGTCAACGTGCTGCTGGGCGCGCTGCCGGTGGTGTTCGTCGTCGCGACGGCGGTGCTGCTCGGCAAGGTGCCCGCGGCAATGGCCGGCGGCCTGGACTCCCCCGCCTGGGACTCGCTGCTCGGCGCGTTCCTCGTGGCGGCGGCGGCGTTCATCGGACAGCAGGTCGTCGCGCCCGTCCGGGAGTCGGTTGGCGAGCTGGTGGCCCGGCGGATCGACGGGGAGGTGATCGACGACGTGATCGCCGCCGCCACCGGCACGACGAGCGTGGGGCCGCTGGAGGACCCGCAGGTCGTCGAGGACCTGCGCACCGCCGCGCGCGAGCTGGAGACCTGGGTGCAGAGCCCGGGCCAGGCCTGCGCCGGCCAGCTCGCGCTGATCGGCCGCTACACCCAGCTCGCCGGCTACGCCGGGGTGGTGGGCGCCGTCTTCTCCTGGCTCGCCGCGGCCGGGCTGGTCGTCGCGGTGATGCTGTTCCGCTACGGGCTGCGCGGCGGCCTGCGCAAATACGCCGACGTGCGCTTCGAACTCGACGGCGCCGAGCTGAAGAACGACTACCTGCGCGAGCTCGCGATCGCCCCGGCCGCCGCCAAGGAGATCCGGGTCTTCGGCCTGAACGGCTGGCTGCGCGGCTTCTGGGGCTCGTCCTACCGGGAGTGGCTGGTGCCGCTGTGGGCGGCCCGGCGCCGGATCTACCTGTGGCCCTTCGTCTGGTTCACCGCGTGGGGCATGGCCGTGACCGCCACGGTGATGGCCCTCGTCGGACGCGGCGCGGCCGGTCCGAACGCCGGCCTCACCCTCACCGACTTCGCCCTCGTCGTCACCGCGGCGCTCAGCGCGCTCGGCCTGGGCGAGTTCTACCGCGAGTCCGACCTGCCGACGGCCGTCGGCATGCACGCCTACGGCGCCACCGAGAGCTTCCTCGGCCGGCTCGCGGCCGAGGAGCCCGTCAGGGCCGCGGCGTCGAAGGTGCCCGAGCCCGCGCACACCATCACCTTCGAGAACGTCTCCTTCCACTACCCCGGCGAGGACCGCATGATCCTCGACGGCCTGGACCTCACCCTCACCGTCGGCCGGTGCACCGCGCTCGTCGGCCTGAACGGCGCCGGCAAGACCACCCTCGTCAAGCTGCTCGCCCGGCTCTACGAGCCCACCTCCGGCACCGTCAAGCTGGACGGCGTCGACATCCGGACCTACCCCGTCGAGGCCTGGCGGGCCAAACTCGGCGTCATCTTCCAGGACTTCGCCCGCTACGAGGTCTCCGCCGCCGACAACGTCGCCTTCGGGTCCGTCGCGCACCGCGACGACCGCGAAGGCGTGGAGGCCGTGATCGACGCCGTCGGCCTGCGCGAGGCCCTCGACGGGCTGCCGCGCGGCCTCGACACCCCGCTCGCCCGCCACCTCGACGGCGGCGGCGACCTCTCCGGCGGGCAGTGGCAACGCGTCGCCCTCGCCCGTGCCCTGTTCGCGCTGCGGCACGGCTCGCCGGTCCTCGTCCTCGACGAGCCCACCGCCAGCCTCGACGTCCGCGCCGAGGCCGGCTTCTTCCAGGAGTTCACCGAACTCTCGCGCGGGGCCACCACCCTGCTCATCTCGCACCGTTTCTCCACCGTCCGCCAGGCCGACCACATCGTCGTACTGGAGGGCGGGCGGGTCGCCGAGCAGGGCGGCCACGACGAGCTCCTCGCCGCCGAGGGCCGCTACGCCCGCCTCTTCCGCCTCCAGGCGGACCGTTTCACCGACTCGGACACCGACACCGAAGGCACCGACACCGAAGGCACCGAGACCACCGAGGCAGCCGGGAGCGCACGTTGAAGGAGACCCTGTCCGGCACGTGGCGGCTGCTCTCGATCGCCTGGAAGGTGGACTGGCGCAAGACCGTCACCGCCACCGTGCTGATGACGGCCGGCGCCGTCGCCGCGCCGCTGCTCGCCGCCTTCCTCGGCCTGATGACCGACGCCGTCGTCGACGGCCGCGGCGGCGCCGCGGGCGGGTACGGGGTCGTCGTCGCGGTCCTGGCCGTCGTCACGCTGTCCTTCGGCAACTTCGCCCACGTCGCCTACTTCGAACTCGCCGAACTCGCCGAACAGCACTTCGTCGAGGACCTGATCACCCTCTCCAACGGCTCCGAGGGCATCGAGCACCACGAACGCTCCGACTACGCCGACCTCGTGACCGTCCTCCAGCCCGAGAGCCGGCGCTTCCCCAACGCCTTCCAGGCCCTGTTCAGCCTCTTCGGGCTGATCCTCGCCGTCGTCTTCACCGCCGTCCTGCTCGCCCGGCTCAACCCGCTGCTCCTGCTGCTGCCGCTCGCCGCCGTCCCGCCGCTGATCGCCGGCCGCAGGGCCGAGGCCGTCACCGACCGCGCCAGGACCGCCACCGCCGAACCCACCCGCATCGCGCTCAACCTCTTCCGGCTCTCCGCCAACGCCCGCTTCGCCGGCGAGCTGCGGGTCTTCCGGATGAGCGACGAGCTGCGCCGCCGCCACGCCGAGCTGTGGGACACCACCAGCCGCGGCCTGTGGCGCGCCAACACCCGCGCCGCCGCCGTCCGCGCCGCCGGCCAGACCGTCTTCGGCCTCGCCTACATGGGCGCGATGATCCTGGTGATCCGCGAGGCCGTCGCCGGGCGGCACGGCGTCGGCGACGTCGTCCTGGTGATCTCGCTCGCCACCCAGGTCAACCGGCAGGTCGCCTCCGCCGTCAACCTCCTCGGCGACCTCCAGCGGATGGCCGGCACCCTGCGCCGCATGGACACCATGCGCGACGTCGTCACCCGGGACGACGAGCCCACCGCGGCGCAGGCGCAGCAGGCGCCCCCCGAGCGGTTCGCCCGCGGCATCCAGCTGGACGACGTCGACTTCGCCTACCCCGGCACCGAAGCCCCGGTGCTGAGCGGCATCTCGCTCGCCCTGCCCGCCGGCTCCACCGTCGCCGTCATCGGCGAGAACGGCGCCGGCAAGAGCACCCTCGTCAAGCTCCTCTGCGGGCTCTACCGCCCCACCCGGGGCCGCATCCTGCTCGACGGCACCGACCTGCGCGAACTGCCGACCGAGGAGTGGCGCGAGCGGATCGCCGCCGGCTTCCAGGACTTCGTCCGCTTCGAGCTCCCCGCCCGCCACACCGTCGGCGTCGGCGACCTGCCCCGGATCGACGACGACGCGGCCGTCCGCGGCGCCCTGGAGAAGGCCCACGCCACCGACGTCGTCGGCCAGTTGTCCGACGGCCTCGACACCCAGCTCGGCACCAGCTGGACCGAGGGCGCCGAACTCTCCGGCGGCCAGTGGCAGAAGCTCGCCCTCGGTCGGGCCCTCATGCGCGACACCCCGCTGCTCCTCGTCCTGGACGAACCCACCTCCGCGCTCGACCCCGAGGCCGAACACCACCTCTTCGAGCGCTACGCGACCCAGGCCCGCACCCTCGGTGCGTCCACCGGCGCGATCACCCTCCTCGTCTCGCACCGCTTCTCCACCGTGCGCATGGCGGACCTGATCGTCGTCGTCCGCGACGGCCGGATCGTCGAGACCGGCGACCACGCGACCCTCATGAAGGCCGACGGCCTGTACGCGGAACTCTTCGAACTCCAGGCGCTCGCCTACAAGTAGCCGATCGCGAACGAGCCGGCGCGCCTGGCGCACCTCTCCCACACACCCGTTCCCAGGAGGAACCTTGCGAAGATGGACCGCCCTGCTCACCACCCTGTTGACGGCGATGGCCCTCGCGGGCGCGGCCACGCCCGCGAGCGCCGCCGACGACGACTCTCCCGACCTCGCCCTCACCAAGGGCGTCACGACGCACGGCATCATGACCCACGTGCGCGCCCTCCAGCGGATCGCCGACCACAACGACGGCCTGCGCGCCTCGGGCACCGACGGGTACGACGCCGCCGCCGACTACGTGGAGCGCACCCTGCGCCACTCCGGCTACGACGTCCAGGAGCAGCAGTTCACCATCCCGTACTACCGGGAACTGAGCCCCGCCGCGCTCACCGAGGTCTCCCCCGCCGCCGTCACCATCAAGGCCGACACGTTCGTCTACTCGGGCAGCGCGGACGTGACGGGCACCGTGGTGCCGACGACCAACGTGGTCGTCCCGCCGACGCCCCAGCCGAGTTCGGCTTCCGGCTGTGCCCCCGGGGACTTCCCCCCGGTACCGGCCGGGGCCGTCCGGATCGCGCTGATCCAGCGCGGCGGCTGCGGCTTCGCGCCGAAGACGGCCAACGCGCAGGCGGCCGGCTACAAGGCCGTGATGATGTTCAACGAGGGCCAGCCGGGCCGTGACGGAGCGCTGACCGGCACGATCGGCGGACCCACGAGCATCCCGGTGGTGGGCCTCAGCTACGCCGACGGCCTCGCCCTCTACCAGGCGGCCACGTCGGGCACCGGCGCGACCGTCCACCTCGTGACCAGCACCGAGCAGAACCCCGACGCGCAGACCCGCAACATCATCGCGGAGACGCGCGGCGGCGACCCGAACCACGTCCTGCTCGTGCACGCCGAGCTCGACGCCCTGCCCAGCGGCCCCGGGATCAACGAGAACGGCACCGGCGTGGCGACGGCCCTGGAGATCGCGCGGCAGCTCGCGCGCCTGCACGTGCCGCCGCACTACAAGGTCCGGTTCGCGTTCTTCGGCGCCGAGGAGACCCGTGCGTTCCGCGACGCCACCGGCGCGGTCGGGCTCCAGGGCTCGTACCACTACGTCAACACGGTCGGCCAGGCCGGGGTGGCAAAGATCTTCGCCGCCGTCCACCTCGACTCGGTCGGCTCGCCGAACTACACCCGCTACGTCTTCGACGGCAGCGGACCGGCCGGGTCGGACAAGATCACGAAGCTGTTCACCGACGCGTTCGCCGCGCGCGGGATGGCCACCGATCCGCACCCGCCCACCACGTTCGACGGCGACCTCGACTACGGTCCCCTGATGAACGCGGGCGTCCCGACCAGCGGCCTGTTCGGCGGCGCGGCCGAGGTCAAGACCCCGGACCAGGCCAAGAAGTACGGCGGCACGGCGGGCCGGGAGAACGACCCGTGCTTCCACCAGGCCTGCGACACGATCGCCAACGTCAACCGCACGGCGGTCGGCGAGTTCGGCTCCGCCGCGTGGACGGTCGTGCGCGAGCTCGCCGAGCACGGCCTGCCCGGCACGGCCTGACGGCGTTTCCGGTCATCGGCGTTCCCCGCCGTCCAGAACCGCGCCCCCTGTTCGTCGTGGGGATGCGGTGACGGACGGTCCGTTCCGGCCGCCCGGTGTGATCACCGGGCGGCCGGTGCCCGTTCCGTCCTAGAATCGGGTCGCCGCGCATCCGTCAACTGAGAGTTGAAGCCATGAAGTTCATGCTCTTCGTCTGCGTCGACAAGGCCGCCTACGAGCGCGAGCCGCAGCAGCCGGTCGAGCCCGACGAGCCGATGCCCTGGGCCGACGAGCTCGACGCGGCCGGCATCCGCCTGCACGGCGACGAGCTGAGCCCGTACCACGCCGCCACCACCGTCCGCCTGCGCGGCGGCGAGGTCGTGCTCGGCGACGGCCCGTTCGCGGAGACCAAGGAGGTCATCGCGGGCTACGACATCATCGACTGCGCCGACCTCAAGGAGGCGATCGACATCGCCTCCCGCCACCCCGTGGCCGAGCACGGCGTGATCGAGATCCGCCCCTTCCGCGGCTGAGCGTGGGAGTCGAGTCGGCCGTCGCGGCCACCTTCCGGGCCGAATGGGCCCGGGTGGTCGCGACGTTGATCCGCACCACCGGCGACTGGGACCTCGCCGAGGAGTGCGCCCAGGAGGCCTTCGCCCAGGCGCTCGCCCGCTGGCCGCAGGACGGCGTGCCGGCCCGGCCCGGCGCCTGGATCGTCACCACCGCGCGCAACCGCGCCATCGACCGGCTGCGCCGCCGCAAGGTCGAGGCCGTCAAGCTCCAGCAGATCGCCGTCGACCTGCGCCACGAGGAGGAGCGGGCCCCCGAGGAGCCGAACGACATCGCGGACGACCGCCTCCGGCTCATGTTCACCTGCTGCCACCCAGCGCTCCCGCTCGTCTCCCGCGTCGCCCTCACCCTGCGCACCCTCGCCGGCCTCACCACCGCCGAGATCGCCCGCGCCTGCCTGGTGTCCGAACAGACCATGGCCAAGCGCCTCGTGCGCGGCAAGGAGAAGATCCGCCACTCGGGCATCCCGTACCAGGTGCCCGGCAAGGAACTGCTGCCGCAGCGCCTGCCCGGCGTCCTCGCCGTGCTCTACCTCCTCTTCAACGAGGGCTACACCGCCTCCACCGGCGCCGACCTGCTGCGCCCCGACCTGTGCGGCGAGGCGATCCGGCTCGCCCGCCTGCTCGCCCGCCTGATGCCCGACCAGCCCGAGGTGCTCGGCCTGGGCGCCCTCATGCTGCTCCACCACGCCCGCCGGGACGCCCGGGTGAACGCCGACGGCGAACTCGTCCCGCTCGCCGACCAGGACCGCTCGCGCTGGCGGCGCGAGGAGATCGACGAGGGCGTCGCCCTGCTGGAGTCGGCCCTCGACCTCGGCGAGGTCGGCCACTACCAGCTCCAGGCCACCATCGCCGCCTGCCACGCCACCGCTCCCTCGGACGCCGAGACGGACTGGTCCGCGATCGCCCACCTCTACGGCCGCCTCGCGGGCCTGGCCGCCTCCCCGGTCGTCGAGCTGAACCGCGCGGTGGCCGTCGCGATGGCCGAGGGCCCGGCGGTCGGCCTCGCCCTGGTCGACGAACTGGCCGCCGGCCGCGAACTCAGCGGCTACCACCTCCTTCCCGCCGTCCGCGCCGACCTCCTGCGCCGCCTCCACCGCTGGGACGAGGCCGCCCACGCCTACCGCCTCGCCCTCGACCTGGCCACCACCGACACCGAACGCAAGTACCTGGCCCGCCGCCTCCGCGAGGTCGCCGCCTGCACCGGCTGAGCACCCCGGCATGCCGAGGACCCGCCCCCGTTCCGGGTGGCGGGTCCTCGTACGGGCGGGGTCAGCCCGCGTGGATCGGGGTGTTCTGGTAGCCGGCGATGCGCCACTCGCCGTCGGGGCGGCGGGAGAGCATCCAGGTGGCGCGGATCGCGCGCTCGCGGGCGACCTCCTTCTCGCCCGGGGCGAGGACGCCGCCCTGGGTGACGACGAGGGCGAAGTCGGGGCCGTGGAACTTCGCGGCGAGCGGGTCGCCGGTCACCCGGGTGCCCTTGAACGGGCCCGCGTAGGCCTGGGCCATGAACGTGCGGATGGCCTCGCGCCCCTGGAGGAAGACGTCCCCGGCGAGGATCAGGTGGGCGTCCTCGGTGAAGAGGTCGGCGAAGGCGTCGTGGTCGTGTCCGGCCCACGCGGCGACGATGCGCTGCGGGACCTCGACGGCGGCGGCCTGGTCGGAGGTGAGCTCGGGCATGGCGGATCTCCTCATCGTGCGTACGGAAGGGCGGAACGTCCTACCGCCCGGCGAACTGCCCCGGGGTGCGGCCGGCACCGGCCGGGCCGCGGTAGGCCTGCGCGATGTCCAGCCACGCGCGCGCGTCGGCGCCGGTGGCGGTCACGGCCAGGTCGTCGGGGTGGCGGCGGCGGGTGACCAGCAGGCAGAAGTCCTCGGCGGGCCCGCTCACCCGGTCCGTCGCCTCGACCGGGCCGAACGCCCAGAGCGCGCCGGACGGCGCCGTGATCTCGAAGCGGAACTCCTTCTTCGGCGGCGTCAGCTTCCGCGCCTCGTAGCCGAAGTCCCGGACCCGGACGGCGAACTCGACCAGCGGCCGGAGCCGGTCGGTGCGCGGGCGGGCGACGCCGAGCGCGTCCGCGATGTCCTGCCCGTGCCCGAACAGCTCCATCATCCCGGCCGCGGCCAGCACGGGGGCCGGGATCGGCCGCACCAGCCACGGCACCAGCTCCCCGGCCGGCACCTCCGCCAGCGCCTTCTCCGCCGCCGCCCGTTCGGCCTGCCACAGCTCGTACAGCCGCTCCGGCGGCTCGGCCAGGTACGGCAGCAGCGCGGTCTGCACGGCTCCGTCGAAGTCGCCGCCGATTCGGGAGACGATCGCCCGGAACGCGTCCGGGGCCGCGGCCGCGGTGCCGGCCAGCTTGAAGGTCGCCGCCAGATGGGCGATCTGGTGGGCGATCGTCCACCCGGGCGCCGGGGTGGGCAGGCGCCACTGCTCCTCGTCCAGGTCCGCGACGAGTCGGTCGATCTCGCCGCCCTCGGCGCTCAGCGCCGCGATCACGTCCTGCGGGTCCGCCATCCTGTGTCCGTCCGTCCTGGTCTCGTCACGGTTCTCGTCGCGGGTCTCGTCACGGTTCTGGTCACGGTTCTCGTCACGGGGTCAACCGATCCGATGGACCGTCATGTCAAATCTGCGGATCGGCAGTACGATCAGCGAACTTCAGTATGGGCCGCAGCAGTTGGCCCGCCTACTCCGATCGTGCGGACCACCCCCGCGTGCGCCGACGGCCCGCGCGGGCCCCGCACACCCCAACTGCGCAAGCTCGAAGACGAAGACGAAACCCGGCATTTGGCAATGTGGTCCACCAGCGTGGCGCAGGCCCCGCCGCATGCCGGACACCCCGCCCCTGCGCACCAGCCCCACCGGGAGGACCCATGAGGGACAAAGTCGTCCAGCACCACCGGGCCTTGCTCAACCTCTTCCTGATCGTCGTCATCGGCCACTGGATGGAACACCTCGTCCAGGCCTACCAGATCTGGGGCCTCGGCCGGCCCGTCCCGAAGGCCCGGGGCGTCCTCGGCGAGTTCTACCCGTGGCTGATCACCTCCGAGTGGCTGCACTACGGCTACGCGATCGTCATGCTGATCGGCCTGTTCGTACTGCGCCCCGGCTTCGTCGGCCGCGCGCGGACGTGGTGGACCATCTCCCTGGGCATCCAGTTCTGGCACCACATCGAGCACCTGCTGCTGCTCCTCCAGGCCCAGACCGGCCACTACCTGTTCGGCCGTTCCGTCCCGACGAGCATCCTCCAACTGGCCTTCCCCCGAGTCGAGTTGCACCTCTTCTACAACACGATCGTCTTCATCCCGATGGTCGTCGCCATGTACCTCCACCTGCGGCCCAGCCCGGAGGAGGCCCGGGAGATGGCCTGCAGCTGCCACACCGTCGAGCACCGGCCGATGGCCGCGTCCGGCGCATGACGCTCGCCCAACCCCTGCGACGAACGCACACCGCGCGCGCTTTCCAGCGCCGGATGGCCGCCGGCCTCGTCGTCCTCGTGCTGTTGCTCCTCTCCGTCGGCTGGCTGAGCTCCGCCGAGCCCGTCCGGCTCGACGCGGCCACGCCCACCGACGGCGGCACCGTCCGGTCCCCGCCCGCCGAGGTGGTGCTGGCGTTCACCGGCGAGCTCCACGCGAAGGCCGTCTTCGTCCGGGTGACGGGCGCCGACGGCACCGCCGTCGACAGCGGCACGCCCCGACTGGACGGGCAGCGCGTGGTCACGCCCGTCTCGATCTCCCGGCCGGGCGCCTACCTGGTCACCTACCGGCTCGCCCTCACGGCGGGCAAGGAGACCTCGGGCGTCACCGGCTTCTCCGTCGGCACGCCCGCCGCCGGACCACAGGGCGACACCGAGGCCGCGTCCGGCCCCTTCGGCCCCGCCGGCCACTCGCACGGCATCGACGGCGTCTGGAACGCCGCGCTGCTCGTCGTCGACGCCGTGCTGCTGCCGGTGGCCGTCCTGCTGATGATCCGCCGCCCCCGGGTCCGCCGCCGCGCGCGCCCGGACGCCACCTCAAAGCCCTGAGGACGACACCTGGAGACCACACGCCCATGAGCCCGCGCCGCCGCGATCCCGCCGCCCGCCCGGCCCTGCTCGACATCGCCGCCCGGCTCCTCACCGAGGAGGGTCCGAAGGCCCTGTCCGCGCGGCGGATCGCCGCGGAGGCCGGCAGCTCGACAATGGCCCTCTACACCCACTTCGGCGGGATGAACGGCCTGGTCCGCGCGACCGTCCACGAGGGGTTCGCCCGGCTGCAGCGGCACTTCGACCGGGTCCACCGCACGGCGGACCCGGTCGCCGACCTCGCCGTCCTCGGCTTCGCCTACCGCTGCAACGCCCTCGACAACCCGCACCTGTACGGGGTGATGTTCGGCGGGGCGCTGCTGGGCGGCTTCTCGGTCGGCGAGGAGGACCGCCGGCACGGCCGGTACACGCTGACCGGCGTGGTGGAGTGCGCCGCCCGCTGCATCGAGGCGGGCCGCTTCCGGGCGACGGACCCCGGGCTCGTCGCCCACCAGATGTGGTCCGCCGTGCACGGCCTGGTCACCCTCGAACTGGGCGGCTACCTCCTGTCCCCGTGGAACGCCGAGAGCTGTCTGCTCGCACAGCTGACGGCGCTGATGGTCGGCGTCGGCGACAGCCCGTCCGACGCCGCGGCGTCGATGGCCTCCGCGCTCCTGCGGATGCCGACCGAGGTCGCGTCGCACGAGGACGTCCCGCGGCAGGGCGCCCCGGCCGACGCCACGAGCCCGTGAAGGCTCAGGCGCTCGTGAGCACCACGAGCCGCTGGGTGGCCCGCGTCATCGCGACGTAGCGGTCGACCGCGCCCTCGATGCCGCCCCCGAACGCCTCCGGGTCGACGAGGACGACCAGGTCGAACTCCAGCCCCTTCGACAGCTCCGGCGTCAACGACCGCACCCGCGGCCGCTCCCGGAAGGAGGGGTCTCCGATGACGCACGCGACCCCCTCGGCGTGCTCGGCGAGCCAGCCGTCCAGGATCGACTCCAGCTCCCCGATTCCCCCGTGCGCGACGGGAATTCCGCTGCTGCGGACGGACGTCGGCACGTTGGCGTCCGGCAGCGCCGCCCGGATGACCGGCTCGGCCTCGACCATGACCTCCTCCGGCGTGCGGTAGTTGACGCTCAGCGACGCCACCTCGATCCGGTCGAGCCCGGCCCGCTCCAGCCGCTCGCGCCAGGACTCGGTGAAGCCGTGCCGGGCCTGGGCGCGGTCCCCGACGATGGTGAAGCTCCGGGACGGGCAGCGCAGCAGCAGCATCTGCCACTCCGCGTCGGTGAGTTCCTGTGCCTCGTCGACGACGATGTGCGCGAACGGGCCCGCGTAGGGCTCCGGGTCGGCGGTGGGCAGGGCTGTCTCGTCGACCAGGCTGTCGCGCAGGTCCTGACCGCGCAGCATGGTGACGGCGCCTTCGCCGTCGTCGTCGGCCTGGAGGATGTGGTCGATGACGTCGGCCATGCGCGCGCGTTCGGCGGCGAGCGCGGCCTCGTGCCGGCGCTTGCGCTGGGCCGCCTCACGGTCGCCGAGGCGCCGGCGGACGGCGTCCAGGAGCGGCAGGTCGGAGACCGTCCACGCCTGCGCGTCCGCGCGCTGGAGCTTCCTGACGTCGTCCGGGTCGAGCCAGGGCGCGCACAGCCGCAGGTAGGCGGGAACGGTCCAGAGGTCGCCGACGAGGTCGGTGGCGTCGAGCATCGGCCACGCGCGGTTGAGGGTGGTGACCAGCTCCTTGTTCTGCCGCAGCGAGCGGCGGAACATCGCCGGCGAGAAGTCTCCCCGGCCCTCGTCCCCATCCTCGTCCCCGTCCTCGTCGTCCGCCGCGTCCGTCTTGTCGAGGAGGATCGTCACGAGCTCCTCCCAGATCTGCTCGCGCGCCTCGTTGTGCGGGGTGCCGGGCTCCGGCGCGGCGAAGGCCTCGGCCCAGTCGTCGGCGCTCAGCCAGAGGTCGTCCCAGTAGGTCTCGACCGTCATCCCCTCGGCGGGCGGCTCCTCGTAGATGCCGACGGCCTTCTCGATCGCCCCGACCATGTCCGCGGACGCCTTGAGACGGGCCACCTCCGGGTCCGGCTCGGTCCCCGCGCCTGCGCCCTCGGGCACGAGGTCGCGCAGGGTGCACGTCCGCACACCCTCCTCGCCGAGGCTGGGGAGCACGTCGGAGACGTACGCCAGGTACGGCTGGTGCGGGCCGACGAACAGCACGCCGCCGCGGCGGTGCCCGAGGCGCGGGTCCGAGTACAGCAGGTAGGCGCAGCGGTGCAGGGCGACGACGGTCTTGCCGGTGCCCGGGCCGCCGTCGACGACGAGGGCACCGCGCGATCCGGCGCGGATGACGGCGTCCTGGTCGGCCTGGATGGTCGCGAGGACGTCCCGCATGCGCTCCGAGCGGTTGCCGCCCAGGCCGGCGATGAACGCGGACTGGTCGTCGAGGGCGGCGCGCCCTTCGAGGCCGCCCGCGGTGAACACCTCGTCCCAGTAGTCGCCGATCCGGCCGCGCGTCCAGCGGTAGCGGCGGCGGCTGACCAGGCCCATCGGATTGGCGTGGGTGGCCGCGAAGAACGGCTCGGCGGCGGGGGCGCGCCAGTCCAGCAGCAGGCGGCGGCCGGTGCTGTCGGTGAGACCGAGGCGCCCGATGTACACCGGCGCGTCGTCGGCGGCGCTGACGACGTGTCCGAGGCACAGGTCCGCGCCGAAACGGCGCAGGGCGCGCAGGCGGCTGGTGAGCCGGTGGATCTCGGTGTCCCGGTCCAGCGCGCCCCGGCCGAGGCCGCCGGGCGCGCGGCGCACCGCTTCGAGGCGCTCGGACAGCTCGGCGATCGTCTGCTCCAGGCTCTCAGCGATCGCCGCGAAGTGCTCCTCGTCCCGGGCGATCAGCGCCGGGTCGGCCTTGGCGGCGAGACGCTCGGGAAGGTCGAACACACCGCCGGACAGGGGGTCGGTGGCATCGGTGGAGGACAAACGCGCACGCACTTCGTGGATCTCCCGTTTCCGCAGTTCTCGGCGTTGAGGCGGCAATTCTGCGGGGCGACCGGGGCCTTGCCGCAAGGCCCCCCTTGCGCTATACGTTGAGAGTGGCGAGGGGTGGGTGTCCTGGCGTGCCACACCCTCGCCGGGCCACGGCACGGCCACCGGATCCCGGCCTTCCCAGACCATGCCCCGTTCGCCCACGTCTCGACACACGCGGGTGCGCGCGCACGGAAAGGCCCCGCCGCCCGCCCGGCACGGGCGAGCGGCGGGGCCGGACCGGCCGGATCCGTTACGGCAGCGGCACCGTCGTGAGCGTGCCCGCCGGGACGCCGCTCAGCGCGCCGTTCATGGCACCGCTCCAGATCGGCCCGGCCAGCGAGCCGCCGAAGGCCTGGTCGACGACCTTGCCGCCGATCTTCTGCCCGTCCAGCGGCTTCTGGTTCTCCGTGTCGCTGACGACGGTCGCGCCCGCCATCTCGGGGGTGTAGCCGACGAACCACACCTGGCGGCTGCCGTTGGTGGTACCGGTCTTGCCCGCGCTGTCGCGGCCGGAGAGGCCGGCCGGCTTGCCGGTGCCGTCCTCCACCACGCCCTTGAGCATCGTGGTGACGGTGTCCGCCGTGTCCGCGGACATCACGGACGTGCAGTTCGCGTTCGGCACCGCCAGCTGCTTGCCGTCCGGGCCGGTCACCGCGGTGATGGCGGTCGGCTTGCAGTAGCTGCCGTGCGCGGCGAACGTCGCGTAGACGTTCGCCATCTCCAGCGGGGTCAGGGAGTTGCTGCCCAGCGTCATCGACGGCACGACCTGGAGCTTCTCGCCGCCCGCCTGCGCGGTGATGCCCAGCTTGTTGGTCATCTGGGCGACGCTGCACAGCCCGGTGTCGCCCTCCAGCTTCGCGAAGTAGGTGTTGACGGACTGCGCCATCGCCGACTTCATGTCGAACTGGCCCTTGAGGTTCGGGCTGTCGTTGTGCACCTGCTCGGTCGACGGGAACTTCCCGCCGTTGCAGTCCTTCATCGCCGGCCACGCGATGCTGTAGTCCGTGTTGTAGCTCTGGCTCGGCGCGATACCGCCCTCCAGCGCCGCCGCCGCGACGATCGGCTTGAACGTCGACCCGGTCTGGAAGCCAGCCCCGCCGCCCATCGCCTTCTCGACGTTGTAGTTGATCTGGGTCTGGTGCTTGGTGTCGTCCACGCCGTACGGGCGGCTCTGGCCCATCGCGAGGATCTTGCCGGTGCCCGGCTGGACGATGCTCATCGCCGTCGCCGCCAGGTCACCCGGGTTCACCTGGCTGGTCACCGAGTCGTTGAGCGCCGCCTGCACCTTGGGGTCGAGCGTCGTGCGGATCTGCAGACCGCCGCGCTTCCACAGCGCCTTCCGGTCGGCCGCGTTCTTCCCGAACGCCGGATCGGTCAGCACCACCTGGCGCGCGTAGTCGCAGAAGAAGCCCTCGCCCTGCTTCGCCGTGATGCAACCCTGCGGCGACGTCTGGATGTTCAGCCCCAGCGGGGTCGCGATCGCCTGCTGCGCCTGGTCCTTGGTGATGTGCCCGTACTCGGCCATCTTCTTCAGCACGGTGTCGCGCCGCTCCTTGGCCGCGGTCGGGTTGCTCACCGGGTCGTAGCCGCTCGGCGACTGCTCCAGGCCGGCCAGCAGCGCGGCCTGCGGGAGGGTGAGGTCCTTGGCGTGGACGCCGAAGTAGCGGTGGGCGGCCGCCTCGATGCCGTAGGCCTTCTCGCCGAAGTACGTGATGTTCAGGTAGTTGGTGAGGATCTGGTCCTTGCTGAGGGTCTCCTCGACCTTGATCGCGTACTTCAGCTCCTGGATCTTGCGGCCGACGGTCTGCCGCTGCGCCTCCTGGACCTTCTGCTGGTCGTCGCCCGCCTCCTCGACGAAGACGTTCTTCACGTACTGCTGCGTGAGCGTCGACGCACCCTGGGTGCTGCCCGTGGCGGCGTTCTTGTTCAGGGCCCGCAGGACGCCCTTGAGGTCGATCGCGCCGTGCTCGAAGTAGCGGTTGTCCTCGATGTCCACGAGGGCGGTCTTCACGAGCGGGGATATCTGGTCCGCCGGGACGATCGTGCGGTCGCGGTCGTAGACCGTGGCGATCACGCCGCCCGCCGCGTCGTACACCGTCGACGCCTGGGACAGCGGCGGGGTCTTGAAGTCGTCGGGCAGGTTCTGGAAGTCGTCCGCCGCAGACTGCGCCCCGAGCCCCACCGCACCGACTGCGGGCAGGGCTATGCCCGCCACGACCACCCCGGCGATCGTGCTCACACCGAGCAGCTTCACACCGGCCCCGACCTTGTTCACACCCGTTCCCCGCCACTTCTCTCGCATGTCGCGACCATACGTGCACGACATGAGAGAACCGAACAAAAGTCCGCCCTGCACTGTCACTGCTTTGTCACAGCCTTGCGACGGGCCGGAATCCAGACCTCCCTCCCGGCCGGTCCCGACCGGAGACAATAAGGAATATGTAGAGAATATGTTCAAACCGTGTCGCAATGATGACCATCGGGCTGCCCACGAAGGCACCCACCGATCGGCGCGCACCCCGAAAATCGAGGGTTGACCTTGACCCAAGGTCAACCCCCAGGCTGAAGGCATGACGAACACCAACGCGAACGCGAAGCGGATCGACTCCACCATTACCTGGACCAGCATGGTCCCGGTCGAGGACACGGCTCTGGCCGTCACCGACACCCGCGGGCCCGGCCGGCCCGTCGTCTACCTCAACGGGTCCTACGCCACTCAGCGGAACTGGCGGCACGTCATCGCCGAACTCGGCGGCGAGTACCGGCACATCACGTTCGACGAGCGCGCCCGCGGCAAGTCGAAGCGGTCGGCGGACTACTCCTTCGAGGCCTGCATCCGCGACATCGACGCCGTGCTCGAAGCAACCGGGGCCGAGAACCCGATCGTGGTCGGCTGGTCCTACGGTGCGGCGCTCGCGCTGCACTGGGCCACCCGGAACCCGGACCGCCTCGCGGGTGCGGTCATGGTCGACGGCGGCTACCCCTGGGACTACCTCGCCACCGTCGAAGGGGGCCGCGAGGCCGGCAAGGAGCAGATCCGGAAGATGTTCCGGCGCTTCGGCTGGATCATGCCGCTCGTCCGCCCGCTGGGCATGGCCGCGCGGATGAGCGCCGACCAGCACGCGGAGGTCAACATCGAGCTGAACGAGATCGTCGCCGCCGGCGATCCGGTCTTCGACCTCGTGTCCTTCCCCATGCGGTTCGTCGTGGCCACGGGCGCCAGCCTCGGCGGCACCGAGGAGGGCCTGACGGCGATGCGCGCCACGCTCGACCCGGTCCTCGCCCGCAACCCCGACGTCCGGGTGAGCGCCACCGTCCCGAGCAAGCACACGACCATCGTGCGCAAGGACTTCCGCGCCATCGCCACGGCCGTCCGGGAAGTTGCCGCCGCGACGCGGCCTGGGATCAACTGACGCCATGACGGACGGAATAACCATCAGCCAGGCGGCGGCGTTCGTCGGCGTCACCGTGAAGACCATCCGGCACTACCACCAGAACGGTCTGGTCGACGAGCCCCGGCGCGACACCTCCAACTACCGGCGCTACGGGACGGCCGAGCTCCTGCGGCTGGTCCAGGTCCGGACCCTCGCCGGGGCGGGCGTGCCGCTGGCCGGGATCGGCGCCATCCTCGACGCCGACCCCGACGAGTTCGCGGCCGCGCTCGTCGACGTGGAGAAGAGCCTCACCGGCCGGATCGACGAGCTGATCGCGCGGCGCGAGATGCTGCGCCGGCTCGCCGCGGGCGACCGGGTCCTGCTGCCCGACCGCGCCTGCGCGCTGCTCGACCGGATGCCCGGGCTCGGCTTCTCCGCCGACGACGTGACGACGGCGCACGACGGCCTGGTCCTGGTGCGGGCCCTGATGCCGGAGGGGTTCGACGACTACCTCGCCCAGATCGAGCACGGCCTCGACGACCCCCGGCACGTCGCGATGGTCAAACTGACCTGGAGCGCCGGCAACTGGGACCCCGACGACCCCCGGATCGAGGAGCTCGCCACCGAGGTGGCCGAGCACTTCGTCGCCGACCCGTCCCTGCTGCCCACGCTGTCCGGTCTGCGGGACAGCGAGGACGGCGACACCCGCTACGAACTCCTCACCCGGCACGGGGAGGACGAGCGCCCCGGCTGGACCCGGCTGACCGCGCTGATCGAGGAGAAGGTGCGAGCGGCCGGCATCGAGATCCGGTGAGGACGCACACCCGTGGTACGGGTCCCCGGCGGACGGCCGGGGGCCGCGGCCCGAACGGATGCGCGGCCTCAGCGCCGGGCGGCCTGGCGGGTGCGGCGGACGAGGCGGTGCAGGCGCTGGACGGCCACGAAGCGGCGCATCCGATCGGCCAGCGTCAGGCCGTACTTGAGCCGGAGCTGGGCGTTCAGCCCGGCCACCCGCTCGGGACCGATGGCTCCGAGCAGCCGGCTGACGTGCCGCTGGTAGACCTCCCAGTAGGCGCGGTCGCCGTCCGGGAGGGACCAGAAGAACATCGGGATCTCCTCGACCAGGCAGTTCCGGTCGTAGGCGCGCAGGTACTCGGCGAACACGGGCTCGGGGCGGGCGATCAGCCACTCCCGGACCAGTTCCATCGAGCGGACCCGGTCGATCAGGCCGCGCGGATCGGTCTTCCGCTGGGTGATGGACAGTTCGCCGTCCTCGCGCACCCGCCAGTGGTAGATCGGGTCGGAGAGCACGTCGACCCGCCCGGCCAGGAAGTGGTGGGGCACGCTGACCGGGGCGTCCTCGTACAGGATGCCCTCGGGGTAGAGGATGCCCGCGCCGTCGAAGAAGGAGCGCCGGTAGACCTTGTTCCAGGCGGTGCGGTCGGTGACCAGGGCGGGCAGTTCGCTGACGTGGGTGCGCAGCCGGGTCTCGCGGAACGGGCGGCGGTGGGCGTGCGAGGGGGTGAGGCCGGTGGTGCGCAGGCGCATCGCGTTGCCGGTCGCGAAGTCGGATCCGGTGTCGTCCAGCGTGCGGATCATCAGCTGGTAGGCGTGCGGTGGCAGGGTGTCGTCGCTGTCGACGAAGGCCAGGTACCCGGTGCCGGGGGTGAGGTGGCGCCAGCCGGTGTTGCGGGCGGCGCCGAGGCCCTTGTTCTCCTGCTCGACGAGCCGGAAGCGCGGGTCCCGGGCGGCGTACGCCTTGGCGATGACCGGGCTTTCGTCGGTCGAGCCGTCGTCGACCATGACGCACTCGAAATCCTCGCAGGACTGGCCCGCGATCGAGTCCAGGCACTCCTTGAGGTAGCGCTCGACGTTGTAGATCGGGACGACGACGGACAGACGCGGGGCCATCGGACGGCCTTTCGCTCAGAGGCGGACGGGCCGGGCCGGGCCGGCGATCCCATCACCTACAGTGATCTGCGGTGGCCCTAGTGTAGGGAACTCGCGCGGCTGTTGAACGAACGGCGGGCGGATTCCAGTTTGCGACTCGGTGCGGCTGCCGTGCCCGGCGTCAACGGCCGCCGCGCGCGGCGGACCGTCCCACCCGCGGTCCCGGAGCACGGGCCGGCCGCCTGGGCTCAACTCCCGGACCTCCAGCCGGGGTCTGATCGCGTACGCAGCGAGTGCGGGTCAGGCCGGCTGGGCGAGGAGCAATGGCATGTCCCGGCCAGGGCTGCGCAGCCCGCCGCACAGCCGCCACACGACCGCCGCACCCTCCTCCTTCGGGTGTCCGACCGGCACCGCGTCCCGGCCGTCAATCCCGGCGGCCGTGGAAGATCCCCCAGCTCAACCGGCCCGCCCGGCACGCGTCCACCCACAGCGGGAGGTTCTCCAGCAGCCCCTCCAGGTACGCCGGGCCGACGAGCCCGCGCAGCTCCTCGGCCTGCCGCCGGGTCTCCTCCTCCAACCGGACGTAGTGCGTGAGCAGTTGCCCGCTCCGGTCGTCGAAGGCGACCCCGGTCAGCCCGACTTCGGGCAGCCGCTTCTCGTAGTACCCCGGCGTGGCGAGGCTTTCCACCTGCAGGCGCGCGACCACCTCGCGCAGCGACTCGGGCGCGACGCCGTCCGCCGCCATGACATCGGTGAAGACGAGATCGCCGTCCGCCCGCAGCACGCGTGCCGCCTCGCTCAGCAGCCGGTCGCGGTCGGGGCTGTGGCAGAAGGCCTCCTGCGACCAGACGACGTCGAAGTGCCCGTCGGGGAACGGGATGTCCTGGAACGAGCCCGTCACGACCTCGATCAGCCCGTCGAGCCCGCGCTCCGCGTTCGTCCGGCGGTGCCGCTCGTTCTGCGACTCGCTGATGTTGAGCGCGACCACCCGACAGCCGAAGTTCCCGGCGAGGAAACGCGTCGGCCCGCCGTACCCCGAGCCGAGGTCCAGCACCGTGATCCCGGGGGACCCGAGCCGGTCCGCGATCTTCGCCGCCGTCCGTTCGCACGTCCGCCGGGACGCCGTCCCGACCGGCTCCTGCTCGTCGAGGTAGATGCCGGTGTGGATGTTCTCCCCGCCCCACACCGCGGAGTAGAACCCGTCGACCTCGCTGCTCCCGTAGTACCGCCGCACCGTCTCCACCGCGTCCGCGATGTTCTCCTCGGCCATGCCGCCGCACCATCCTCGCGCCGTTCCGCTGTCGGGTGGTGACTCTACGTGGATTCGGCGGGGTGCGCCGTCACGCCGAGCAGAGACTGTCCACGGGGTTGATCAGCAGCTGGAACTCCTGGCGCAGGCTGCCTTCCGTCATGCCGGCACCGAAGGCGAAGTCGCTGCGCAGTTCGGTGCCGAATCCGGTCGCATCCGATCAGAGTGAGACCCATGAGGCGTCAGATCAGTTGCGCCGCCCAGCGCTGACCCAGGGCCTCGCGGCCACAGCCCCCAGAGGCCCTTCGCGAGCGTCACGAGCCCGCCGGCGAGGGCCGGGCCCAGCACCACCGGCCGGGCCCGGCCCTCCGGCACCACACGGGCCGCCCCGGCGGACGCCGCGGCCGGGCACCGGCCGCACGGGGCGTCCGCCCTGGTCGGACTGCTCGCCGCCTGGTGCTCCGCCAGCGCGCCGCTCCTCGGGCATCAGGCGCGGCGGCCCCACGCCGAGATCATCGGGGCGGTGGCCAGGTCGAGTCGCCCGGTGGCGACGTTGGCGAGGTGGCGCTCGATCTCCTCGTCCGTCGCGAGGCCCTGCTCCACCAGGAGCGGGCGGATGTGCCGCACGGTCGCGTCCTCCAGCACGGCGCACGCGGGCGAGGTGATCGGGAAATACGCGTCCGCCTGGACGTCGACGAGACCGGCCTCGCGCAGCACCCGCGGCAGGGTGCGCCCGTACCCGAGGTCGGCGCCGCGCGCGGCCATCAGCTCGCGGAAGCCGGCGCGCAGCCGGTTGGCGAGCTGCTGCTCGGGGCCCGACTCGTCCGGGCACAGCAGCGGCTGGAGGGCGGGGTCGGCGTCCTCCAGGAGCAGCCAGCCGCCGGGGCGCAGCGCCTGGACCATGCGGCGCAGCGCCTCGGCGCGGTCAGCCACGTGGACGAGGACGAGCCGGGCGTGCACGAGGTCGAACCGGCCGGGCGGCGGCGGGTCGGTGGCGACGTCGTGGGTCAGCACCTCGATCACGCCGTCGGCGATGCCGCGCGTCCACGCCACGTCGATGTCGGTGGCGACCACCGTCCCGGTCGGGCCGACGCGCTCGGCCAGCCCGAGCGGGACGGACGGGCCGCCGGCGCCGACCTCCCAGCAGCGCATGCCCGCGCCGATGCCGATCCGGTCGACGTGCCGGAAGGTCACCGGGTCGAACAGCTCGGCCAGGGCGCCGAAGCGCACGCCTGCCTCCGGCCGCTCGTTGTCCAGCAGGTAGCCACTGTCACGGTCATGGTCAGTCATGGGCCGATTCTCCCAGACGAGCCCGGACGCGAGCCTGCGGGCCGCCGCTCGCAGGCCGCGGGTGGCCTCGCCCGGATCGGGTCCGTAGGAGGCCCAGGATCTGGCGCCGGTGGCCGGAGTTCGCCGAGGAACTCACGGTGATCGTCGAGGAGTTGACCGACCTTCCGCCGCGTCGGCTGCAGCCCGTCGGCGTCACCGAGGCCACCTGGCGCGACGGCTCGGCGGTGGACCCGAACTTCGCCCACTCCGAGACCCCGGCCTACCTGGGCCGAGCGGTGGCAGCCCTGGCCGCCGACCCCGACGTCATGGCCAGGACCGGCCGGGCGCTGGCGACCTGGGGTCTGTACCGGGAGTACGGGTTCACCGACGCCGACGGCACGCGGCCGGACTGGGCCGCGCACTGGGCCGCGAACCTGGAGACCGAGTACGGGCCGCTCGGCCGGCCGCTGTGACCCCGAACGGCACCTGACACGCACGAACCCGGCGGCCGCGAGGCGGAACGCGGCCTGGCCCCCGACCACGACCCGCGCCTCTTCGCGGACGCCGACACCCTCGTCAGCGGCGTCCGCCTGCACGCCCGCGTCGCGTACGACCACCTCGCGGGGACGCTCGACGCAGGCGCGGGGCCGTCCTCGGGCCGAGGGCGGGGCGTGCTGGTGCTGGCGGGTTCACCGAGATCGGCCGCAGCAACTCCTTCGTCAGGAGCTGACGCCAAAAGCCGACGGCGGCGGGCGCCCCGGGCACCCGCCGCCGCTCCGCACTGCTCCGGATCAGGCCACCCGCTCGACCGCCGGGCCGACCAGCCGACTCCGGACGACCCACGCCACCGCCCCGAGGGCGAACCCGTAGACGGACACCAGCCCGTGGCCGTTCTCCTGGGCGAGCCACATCGCCAGGCCCAGCGCCGGAACGCCGGCCGCCAGGGCGATCTCCTTCGGCACGCGGGCGCGGGTGAGGAAGGCGAGCGCCAGGGTGGCGCCGAGGAAGTAGGTGGCGCCGGAGCTGCCCGCGAAGTTGCGGGGATCGGTGCTGGGGCCGTCGCCGAAGCCGAGCAGCGTGTCGATCCGGCCGGGCAGCAGGATGCCGGCGAGGAAGAAGCCGAGGGTGAGCGTGCCGCCCCAGTACCAGTGGGCGAGCGCGGCGACGGCGGCGAGGGTGACGAGGTTCCACAGCCCGCCGAAGAGGCCGCCGTTCTGCATGAACACCGAGGTGAACTCGCGCCACCAGCCGGACTTGGCCGGGTCGGCGTCCAGCGCGTCCATGGCGCCCGACCAGACCAGCTGGAGCACGACGCCGCCGACGGCGAGCGCGGTCAGGACGATCGCCGCCCACGGCAGCGGCCGCCCCCGCAGGGTGTCCCGGCCGACCACGCCGAGCCCGCAGTTGACCATCATGACCATCAGCGCGGCCGTGGTCACGTTGAACAGGATCGCCCCCATGCCCGCCCTCCCCCCGGTTCCGGCGTTTTCCAACACCGTTCGAAAACGTGATGGCACCACGCTAGCACAGCTTTCGAACGGCGTTGGAAAACGCTGGGACCGTCGATCGCCGAAAGCTCACCAAGGAGCGCACCGTCGACGCCGGCATGGCCGTCCTGGCGGGCCGCCGCAACGACAAGGACGCGTGGATCCGCGTCGTCTTCTCCACGCTCCCCGACGGCACCCGCTACGTCCACTTCGGCGTCCGCACGACCGCCAGGTCCGTCCGACCAGCGGGTCTCCTGAACGGCCGTTCGCCTCCGCCCATTTTCCCGGAAGCGGCCCCGGGCGGGCGGCCGCTCTGGCATGCTCGCCCGGACGACGTCAGGCTCCGGGTGACCGGTGTCTCACGCAGGGTCAACACGGAACCGGGGGCGGGCATTGCAGTACACGATCAGCGCGACGGTGTTCCTCGCGATCCTCATCGTCGTCCGGCTCCGGCGCCGGACGGAGGCCCGCAGCCGGGTGGACGAGGCGCTCACCGTCTTCACCGCCGTCGTGTTCGGCGTCCTGATCGCGGCCACGGCCTGGGGGCGCGCGATCCTCCAGCTCGTCGGCGTCGCCGTCGACGCGACCCACTGACGGCTGCACCGCGCCCGGCGCAGCGGCATCCCGAAGAAAGGACACCGGCTTGACGAGGACGGACGAGTCCGGAGCGCAGCTTGGCTAGCCGCAGGCCGCCGGTCCGGCGGCGCCGCCGGCGCAGGCCCGTACGGCGCGACGAGGCCACCTGGATCGTCTACGCGCTCGCCGCGCTCGCCGCGTTCGGTGTGGTGGTGGCCGTGGTGCGGTGGCTGGCGGCGAACTGGTGGGTGCTCGTGGCCGCCGCCCTCGTGGCCGCCGCCGTCGCGGCGGCCGTCGTGCGCGGCCGCGCGCTCGCGGCCCGCCGACGGCAGCTGCACGCGGCCCAGTTGCGGTTGGCGCTGAGCGGTCCGGGCGGGATCGACCACATGAAGCCGGACGCGTTCGAGTACGCGGTGCGCGATCTGTTGCAGCGCGACGGCTGCCGCGCGCGCAAGGTCGGACAGGCCGGCGACCAGAGCGTGGACGTGCTCGCCGAGGACCCGATGGGCCGGCGCTGGGCCGTGCAGTGCAAGCACAAGCAGGACCCCGTCGGCGGCAAACCGGTGGGCGTCGGTGTCCTCTACGCCCTCGCCGGCACCTACCAGCGCGTCCACGGCGCCCACGTCGCCGTCGTCGTCACCAACGGCCGTTTCTCGCGGGACTCCCAGCGCTGGGGCGCCGAACAGGGGATCCTCCTCGTCGACCGCCCCGCCCTCGCCCGCTGGGCCGCCGGCGGCCGGCCCCTCTGGGACGTCCTGCCGCGCGTGCCCGCTCCCCGCAACGGCCGCGACAACTGACCGGAGGAAGAACCACAGGGGCGGGAGCCGAAACCGGCTCCCGCCCCTGCGAGTTGGAGCGCCGGGCCCGAATCGAACGAACCCCTCCCACTGAAAGTGGGCGTGCTACCGCTGCACCACCGACGCCTGACCGACCGGGCCTCGCTCGCTTCCGCGATCTCGCCCCGTCGACAGGTACGAAGTTACCAGCTCATGATCGGAAGGGGAAAATCGAGGGCTGACGGGGGAACGGAGCCGAGGGAAGGAGCGGGGATTGACCGCGAGTACGGGGACCGTGTTCCGGGGCGAGGAGGTGCCCGCGGAGGACCGCTTCGACTGCTGGCGGGAGTTGGTCGGACGGACGCGGGACAGCGAGATGACCAGTGCGCACGCCGACGACTTCGCGGCGGAGATGCGGCGCCTGGAGCTCGGGCCGGTGACCCTCCTCAAGTCGTCGTTCCCACCGGCCCGGTTCCGGCGGACCGCCCGGATGGTGCGGAGGTCCGACCCGGGGGTGTACCACCTGACGCTGGTCCTCGGCGGGGGCCTGTCGCTGACCCGCGACCCCCAGGCCCGCACGACGGTGTTCGGGCCTGGCGAGCTGTACGTGCTCGACAGCTCGCACCCGTACGACGTCCGGGCCTTCGCCGCCGACACCGCTCGCACCGCCGACACCGCCCGCGCCGCCGGCCCGTCGGTACGCCGGGCCGATGCCCTGGGCGTCGACTTCCCGATCGGCATGCTGCCGCTCCCGCCGGACCGGTTGCGCGACCTGATGGGCCGCGGGTTCTCGGGGCGCCAGGGGACGTGTGCGCTGCTCTCGGACTTCCTGGTCGGCCTGGACCGCCAGGCCGCCGTCCTCGGCCCGACCGAGGCGCCCCGGCTGGGCACGGTCGTGATCGACCTGGTCGCCGCCTGGCTGGCCCGGGAACTGGACGCCGAGGCCGCGCTGCCGGACGACGCCCGGCAGCGGGCGCTGGTGCAGAACGTCCGGACGTTCATCGGCCGGAACCTGCACGACCCCGAACTCTCCCCGCCCGTGATCGCCGCCGCGCACCACATCTCCGTCAGCTACCTGCACCGCGTCTTCACGCAGCAGTCGGCGGGTGAGACGGTCGCCGTGTGGATCCGCCGCCAACGGCTGGAGAAGGCCCGCCGTGACCTCGCCGACCCCGCGTTGCGCGCCCTGCCCGTCCACGCCGTCGCCGCCCGCTGGGGCATCCCGCGCGCCTCCGACTTCAGCCGGGCCTTCCGGGCCGCGTACGGGCTCTCCCCGAGCGAGCACCGGCACGCCTCACCGTCCGGGCGCGCAGGGGAGTAGACGCACAGCGCAGGAACTGTCGACGCAGCGCCAACACGGCCGCTCCGCGACCTGGCAGCCTCGTCCCCGAGGTGGAGGGCGGCGCAGCGCCGCCCTCCACCTCGCGCCGGACCACTCGCCCCGGCGCAGCCGGACGGGCCGGCGGCCCGGCACGCCACAGGGGAGCGTGCCGGGCCGCCGCGCCGCCGCGCCGCCCGACGGTCTCCGAGGATTCGCGCCCGGCCCCGAGGGGGCCGACGGCGACCCGTCCACGCCGAAGTGGCTCACGGCGTCCCTGACCTCGTCCACCGGTCCGGCGATTCCCCTGACGGCGGATCAGACGAAGTAGTGGCCCTGGTCGAGGTCCTCGACGAGACCGGGCTCGACGGGCCGCCAGCCGAGCAGGTCACGGGTCAGGGCGCTGGACGCCGACTGGTCGACCCCGAGGAGGGCACCCAGGAAGCCGAACTCCTCGGGCGGGAGCGGGCCTGTCGGCAGGCCCAGGTGGCGGCCGATCACGGTGGCGATCTCGCGGATCGGCACGCCCTCGTCGCCGACCGCGTGCAGGAGCGATCCGGCCGGGGCCTCCTCCAGGGCGAGGCGGTACAGGCGGGCGGCGTCCCGGACGTGGACGGCGGGCCAACGGGTCGACCCGTCGCCCACGTAGCCCGCGACGCCCTTCTCGCGGGCGAGCCCGATCAGGGCCGGGACGAAGGCGCGGTCGCCCTCGCCGTGCACGCTGCGCGGCAGCCGGACGACGGACGGGCGGACGCCGTGGGCCGCGGTGGCGAGCGCCGCCCGCGCGTTCGCGTCCCGGCCCTCGGCCGGTGTGCCAGGGGCGGCGAAGTCGCGCTCGGTCGCGGCGCGGCCGGGTGCCGCGGGCGTTCCGGAGCTGACGACGAAGGGCTTGCCGCTGCCCTTGAGCGCGGCGCCCAGCGTGTCGATCGCCCGGCCGTCGACCCGGACCGACTCCTCGAAGCGGCTGAAGTCGTGGATGAAGGCCAGGTGGATGACGCCGTCGGACGCGGCCGCGCCGGCACTCAGGCTCCCGGGGTCGTCGAGCGTGCCGCGGTGCGCCTCCGCCCCGGCCGCCTCCAGGGCCGCCGCGGAGCGGTCCGAGCGGGCGAGCCCGACGACCTCGTGCTTCGCGGCGAGCAGCTCGCGGACGACGGCGCTGCCGATGAAGCCGGTGGCGCCGGTGACGAACACGCGCATGGTGCACTCCTCGTGGGGATGGCTGTGGTGCTTCCAGCGTCGGGCGGTGGAGTGTTCGGCGTCCAAGGCCCGTTCCGCAACGTGCAATACCGATCAGGCATCACTGCAGGTCAGTTGAGTCGTCGCAGGTGGATCCAGGCGACCGGGGATTACGCTGGGGACATGGCCGACCCAACGCCGCCGGACCTCGACCTCCGTCTGGTCCGCTACTTCACCGTCGTCGCCGACCACCGGAACTTCGGCCGCGCCGCCGCCGAGCTGCGCGTCGCCCAGCCGTCCCTCAGCCGGCAGATCCGCCGCCTCGAACAGCAGCTCGGCGCGCAGCTGCTCGACCGCACGCCGCAGGGCAGCCGGCTCACCGAGGCGGGCGAGGTGTTCCTGCCCCGCGCCAGGGCGCTGCTGCGCTCGGCCGCGCAGGCCGCCGCCCACGCCCGGGCCGCCGCCGAGCCCAGGCGGATCACCGTCGGCTACACCTCCAACCTGATCGTCACGCCCGCCGTGCGCGAGCTGCGCCGGCGGCACCCGGACGCGGAGGTGCAGGCGCGGCACCTGGCCTGGAACGACGCCCGGCAGGCCCTGCTGGACCACCGGGTCGACGCGGTCGTCACCCGCCTCCCGCTGGCGACGGACGGGCTGCACGTGACCGTCCTCTACGACGAGCCGCGGGCCCTGGTGGTGCCGGCCGGACACCGCCTGGCCGACCGGGTGTCCGTCACGCTCGACGACATCGCCGACGAGCCGCTCCCCCGGGTCTCCGACGCGGCCTGGGACGCCTTCTGGCGGATCGACCCGCGCCCGGACGGCCGGCCGGCGCCCGACGGACCGCTCGTCTCGGCGCACGAGGACAAGTTCGAACTCGTCGCCGACGGACGGGCGGTGGCCCTCATCCCGATCAGCCCCGGGGCGGCCGGGCCCCGCCCGGACCTGGTCGTCGTCCCGATGGACGGCGTCGAGCCGAGCCACGTCGTGCTGGCGGTCCGGGCCGGTGAGCGAAGTCGGCTGGTCGCCGCCTTCCGGAAGACGGCGGAGGCGCTGCTGACCGGCACCCTGGACTCATAGCCTGCGCACAGATAATCTACGGAAAGATCACCTGTCCGTTCAGGAAACCTCAGGAGGCTCCCCATGTGGACGTACGAGCACAGCGTCGAGACCGACGCCACACCCGAGGCGATCTGGCGCCTGTGGGCCGACGTCGACAACTGGGGGACGTGGAACGCCGACATCGTGAGCATCCGGATCGACGGCCCGTTCGCGGCCGGCACCGGGATCGTGATGACCCCGTGCGGGCAGGAACCCGTCCACCTGCTCATCGCGGAGGCGGCCGCCGGCGAACTCTTCGTCGACGAGGCCCGGATCGACGGCCTCCTCCTGCGCACCACCCACCGGCTCGACCGCGGTGAGCGGCTCCGCACACGGGTCACCTACCGGATGGAGATCACCGGCGACGCCGTCGACCGGGTGGGCCCGCAGATCGGCCCGGCCATCACCGCGGACTGGCCCGCGACCATGGCCGCCCTCGTCGAACTGGCCCGCGGCTGATGGCGCCCGGCCCCGGCGACAGCCCCGGGTTCCTGCTCTGGCACGCCACGCTGCGCTGGCAGCGCGACATCGCCGCCGCCCTCGGCCCCCTCGGCCTCACCCACGTCCAGTTCGTGCTGCTCGCCTGCACCTGGTGGCTGAACTCCCAGGGCGAGCACCCCAACCAGCTCGCCCTCGCCCGCCAGGCCGGCACCGACGTCAAGATGACGTCCCAGGTCCTGCGCGCCCTCGAAACCAAGGGCCTGATCGAGCGTGAGGTCGACCCCGCCGACACCCGCGCCAAGCGCCTGCGCGTCACCGAGGCCGGCGCCGACCTGACCCCGCGCGCGATCGCCGCCGTCGACGCCGTCGACGCGGAATTCTTCCGCCCGGTGGCCCGCGACCACGCGATGTCCCTGCTGCGCCGCCTGGCCGCCCCGGAGGCGTGAGGCTCACCTACCCTCCGAGGCTTCTCCGTTCCGGCTTCCGCAGACGGCGTTCCTTGGCCGCAGGGAGCTCGTGCATCGTTCCGATGCGATTGCATCACATCCTAGAATGGGAACCGATGCAAGCGCATTACTACCCAGGATGGCGAGGCGGGCCCATGCCCAGGCAGGTGGACCACGAGGAACGGCGGCGCCGGATCGCCGAGGCGGTGTGCGCGCTCGCCGACAGCAGCGGCCTGGAGGGCGTGACCCTGCGCGACGTCGCGACGCAGGCCGGCGTCTCGATGGGGGCGGTGCAGCGCTGCTTCCGCACCAAACAGGAGATGCTCGTCTTCGCGCTCGACCACATCGGCGAGCGCGTCACCGAACGTCTGCGGGCACGCGCCGGCTCCACCCTGGAACACGTGCTGGGCGAGGTGGCCCTCGTCGACGAGGCCCACCGGACCGAGGCCCGGGTCTGGCTCGCGTTCGTCGCACAGGCCGCCGTGACACCCGAACTCGCCACCGTCCTGCGCACCCGCTACGCCGAGCTGCACCCGCTGCTGGCACGGCTGTTGAGCGAGAGCCGCACGGACGCCGATCCGGACCGGGCGGCCCACACACTCCTCGCCCTCGCCGACGGCCTGACCACTCACGTCCTGATCGGCCACCTGACCCCGCAGGCCGCGCTCGACATCCTCAACGCCCAGATCCCGGCCGTCACGCAGGCGAACCCGTAGGACCACGGGCCGTCCGAGGGGCTCGCCCTCGGCAGAGGGAAAGCTCCCGGCGGTGCCCGGTTCTCCCATCTGGAGCCCATGGGCCGGCCAACGGATCCGACGTGCACACGTGCGATACCGGCCGCGTCGTGCCATCCGGGCCGGTTCGCCTCGTCGAGGTGTCGACTCGGGTTCTTCACAAGAACCTTGAGACGTCACGCGTCCCACACGACCCGAGGTCGGGCGGGCTGCCTCAGCGCGCCAGGCGGCCCAGGAGGGCCGAGGCGGCGGTGATGCCGAGGAGGGTCGCCACCGTCAGCACCGCGAAGTCGAGCGGGAGGTGGGACGGGGTGCCGATCAGGAGACCGCGGAGGGCGTCGACCTGGTAGCTGAGGGGATTGGCCTTGCTGACGGTTCGGAGCCAGCCGGGCATCAAGTCGACGGGGTAGAGGGCGTTGGAGCCGAAGAAGAGCGGCATCGTGATCGCCTGGCCGATGCCCATCAGGCGGTCGCGGGTGAGGACGATGCCGGCGATGGCCATCGACAGGCACGAGAAGAAGGCCGAGCCGAGGAGCACCGCGACGACGACACCGAACAGGCGCAGGGGGTTCCACGTCATGGCGACGCCGAGCAGGGCGGCGATCAGGACCACGACGACGGCCTGGAGCACCGCCTTCACCCCGGCGGCGAAGGCCTTGCCGGTGACCAGGGCGGCCCGCGGGGTCGGGGTGACCAGGAGCTTGGTGAGGACGCCGGAGTCCCGCTCCCAGATGATCATGATGCCGTAGAAGATCGCGATGAACATCGCGGACTGGGCGATGATGCCCGGCGCGAGGTAGTCCAGGTACGGGATCCCGCCGGTCGGAATGGCCCTCAGGCGGGTGAAGGTCTCGCCGAAGATCAGGAGCCACAGCGCCGGCTGGACCGCACGGGTGTACAGCTCGGTCCGGTCGTGGCGCAGCTTCTGCAGCTCGACGGTGCACATCGCGACCACGCGGGCCGGCACGAGCCGCCAGCCGGTGCGGGCGCGCGGGGGCACGAGCAGCAGGCCGAGGTCGGGGCCGTCGTGGGCCGGTCCGTGGTCCGGTCCGTGGTCCGGTCCGTGGTTCGGTTCAGCCGAGGCGGCCGGCTGTGCGGCGGGTACGGCGGACATCGCTGAAGTCTCCTTCCGGGCTCTCGGCGCGGGTGAGGCCGTGGCCGGCGAAGTGGCGGAACACGTCGTCGAGGGTGGGGTCGGGCCGCGCCGGATCCTGCTCGCGGACCTGGGCCTTGAGCTCCTCGGGGGTGCCGAGCGCGCGGATGCGGCCGCGGTCCATGAGGGCGATGCGGTCGCAGTGGCGGTCCGCCTCGTCCATGTAGTGGGTGGTGACCAGGACGGTCATGCCGGTGGCGCGGCGGACGGCGTCGACGCGCTCCCAGACGCCGGTGCGGGCGATCGGGTCCAGGCCGATCGTCGGCTCGTCCAGGACCAGCAGGCGCGGGGCGCTGACCAGGGCCTGGGCGAGTTCGAGGCGGCGCACCATGCCGCCGGAGTAGGTGGCCGCCATGCGGTCGGCGGCCTCGGTGAGGTCGACGGCGGCCAGTGCCTGGGCCACCCGCGCGGCACGCTCGGCCCGCGGCACGTCGAAGACGCGGGCGAACAGGGCGACGTTCTCCCGCCCGGTCAGCCCGGACTCGGCGGAGAGCTGCTGCGGCACGTAGCCGAGCAGGCGGCGCACCTCCATGCGCCGCCTGGCCGCGTCGTGGCCGAAGACCCGCACCATGCCGCTGCTCACCGGGAGCAGCGTGGTGATCGCGCGGATCGTGGTGGTCTTGCCCGCGCCGTTGGGGCCGAGCAGGCCGAACACCTCGCCGGTGCGCACGGTGAGGTCGATGCCGTCGACGGCCTTGGTCGCGTGGCCCTTCCCGCGGCCGTGGTGGAACGTGTACTCCAGGGCGCGGCACACGACCGCGTCGTCCTCCGTGGTGGTCATCGCCCGTCCTCCCCCGGCAGGTCGCGCAGGCCGGCCGCGACGCCGCGCAGGGCGGGCAGCGCGGCGGCCAGCGCCGCCCGGTCCCCGGCGGGCAGCCCCTCCACCAGTTCCGCCATGAGCTCCGTGCGCCGGGCCCGCCAGGCGGCGATCCGTTCGACGGCCTCGTCGGTCACGTACAGCAGGGCGGCCCGCCGGTCGGCCGGGTCCACCTCGCGCCGCAGGAGTCCGAGGGCGACGAGCTGGTTGACGAGCGTCGAGACCGAGTTGCCGGCCAGGCTGAGCTCGTTGGCCGCGTCCGAGACCCGCATCCCGGGGGCGTGGGCGACCAGGCGCAGCAGCTCGACCTGGGCGCCGCGCAGGCGCGGTTCGGTGAGGCCGTCGCGAAGGCGGCGGCGGACCATGCGCTGGATGCCGACGAGGAGGTTGGAGAACTCGTCGGCCAGCGCGGCGTCGAGAGGCCCGGCCTCCAGCGGTTCCAGCGGTTCCAGTGCTTTCAGTGCTTCCAGTGGCTCCAGGGCTTCTGCAGCTTCCGCACTCATGTCTTCATATTAGCTCTCAATAAGAGGTATCTGTCGAGAGTGCGCCGCGTCAGCGCCCGCAGGTGGTGTCCGCCGCGGGCAGTGCGCCGGTCACGAGGCCGGCTGACGGCGGAACCGGTCGAGCCCGTCGTCGGCTGCGGCGGCGGGACCGGCTGTCGCGACGACCGTGACCGTGGGACAGGGCGAGGGTGCCGAGCGCCGTGGCGGGCTTCATAGCGTCACCCTGACTACCGTCGATGACCGGCAAGTCAGCTCCGAAGGAGGAGCCCCGCGCGGCGGCACTCCTCCCCCGGGATTCCCCCGCCTCCGCCCGAAGCGTGACCGGCCCGCCGGTCAGAACCACTCCGGGCGGCAGTCCTCCGCGGTGCGATCCAGGCTGTCGAGCAGGTCGAACTGCGCTCCGGTCTTGGGGAGTTCGACCCGGAAGAAGTACCGGGCCGCCTGCCGCTTGCCCTCGTGGAAGGCGTCCGCGCCGTCGCCCAGCGCGAGGAACTGCTCCAGCCAGATCCATGCCATCACCACGTGGCCGACGGCCTCCAGGTAGGCGGTGGAGTTGGCCAGCGCGGTCGCCGGGTCCCCGGTGGACCACAGCCGGGCCGTCGTCCGCTCGACGCGGGCCGCGGCCTCCGCCAGCCGGGCTGCCAGCTCTGCCGCCTCGCCGCCAACCGCATTTGCCTTCACGGTGGTTGAGGCCAGGGTGTCGAGGAGCAGCCTCAGTCCAGCGCCGCCGTTCATGACGACCTTGCGGCCGAGCAGGTCCAGGCCCTGGATGCCGTGGGTGCCCTCGTGGATGGGGTTGAGCCGGTTGTCCCGGTAGAACTGTTCGACGTTGTACTCGCGGGTGTAGCCGTAGCCGCCGTGCACCTGGATGGCGAGGTTGTTGGACTCCAGGCACCACTGCGACGGCCAGCTCTTGGCGATGGGCGTCAGGACGTCCAGCAGCAGGCGGGCCCGGTCCTGCTCGACCGCGTCCTCGGCGGTGAACTCCTCGTCGAGCAGGCGGCTGCAGTACAGACCGAGCGCGAGCGCGCCCTCCACGTAACTCTTCTGCGCCAGCAGCATCCTGCGCACGTCCGCGTGCTCGATGATGGGCACCTGCGGGGCGTTCGGGTCCTTGCCCGTGAGCGGGCGGCCCTGCGGGCGGGTGCGGGCGTAGTCGAGGGAGTGCAGGTAGCCGGTGTAGCCGAGCGCCGTGGCGCCCTGGCCGACGCCGATGCGGGCCTCGTTCATCATGTGGAACATGTACGCGAGCCCGCGGTGCTCCTCGCCCACCAAGTGGCCCACCGCGCCCGGGGCGCCGCCCGGGGTGTGCCGGCCCTCGCCGAAGTTGAGCAGGGTGTTGGTGGTGCCGCGGTAGCCCATCTTGTGGTTGAGGCCGGCCGGCACCACGTCGTTGCGCTCCCCCAGGGTGCCGTCCGGCCGCACCAGGTACTTGGGCACGATGAACAGCGAGATGCCCTTCACCCCCGCCGGAGCGCCGGGGGTCCTGGCCAGCACCAGGTGGACGATGTTCTCGCTGAGCTCGTGGTCGCCGCCGGAGATCCACATCTTGGTGCCGGTGATCCGGTACGTGCCGTCGTCCTGCGGCACCGCCCGGGTGGTGATGTCGGCCAGTGAGGATCCGGCCTGCGGCTCCGACAGGCACATGGTGCCGAAGAACCGGCCCTCGACCATCGGGCGCACGTAGGTGTCGATCTGCTCCGCGCTGCCGTGGGCCAGGAGCAGGTTCGCGTTGCCGACGGTGAGCAGCGGGTACGAGGCGGTGGCGATGTTGGCGGCCTGGAACCAGGCCCGGCAGGCGTTGGCGACCACGGTGGGCAGCTGCTGCCCGCCGACCTCGTGGTCCATGGCGGCGCCGACCAGGCCCGCCTCGGCGAAGACCCGCAGGGCCGTGCCGACCTCCGGGATGACGTGCACCCGCTCGCCGTCGAAGCGCGGTTCCTCGGCGTCGTTCTTCTTGTTGTGCGGGGCGAAGTGCCGGGTCGCGATGGCCGCGCTGAGGTCCAGCACCGCGTCGAAGGTGTCCCGGTCGTGGTCGGCGTAGCGGGGGCGGCTGGTCAGGGCCGTGACGTCCAGCCAGTCGTACAGCAGGAAGTCCAGGTCACGGCGGGAGAGCAGCAGGGAGTCCATGGGCGGGCGTCCGTTCGCGGAGGGTGGTGGGCGTGGGCACGGATGGCGCGGGTGGTCACCCTGGCGCGCCCGCCACGGCGGCGTACCCGGACGGCTCCCACCACTCCAGCGCGCTCCAGTGGCCGCTGGCCGCCTCGAAGACCAGGTGGGACCCGTCGAAGACGTCCTTGGCGTTCGCGGGGTGCTCGTTGCCGAAGCGCTCGGCACACAGGTCGACCTGCAACAGCCCGTCGAAGCGGGTGAATTGCGGCTGGTCCAGGAGCACCCAGGAGGTTCCGACCAGCTCGTCGACGCGGAACTGCCGGACGTCGTGGAGGTCCAGGCACACCGGCTCCCACCGGTGGTCGTCGCTCACGACCCGCGCGTCGATCACGAGCCGGACGACCCGCGGGGCGTGCCTCGGCCCGTACTCCTGGTCGACGAGGACGCGCCGGACACAGGAGTCACCGAAGTCGTAGCGCGCCAGCAGGGCGGCGGTCCCGGCCTCGTCCAGCGGATACGGCCCGAGCGCGCGCTTCGGCAGCGGCGGCCTGTTGTCCACGGTTCTCCCCTTCCCCATCGATGCCGCAGGTCCTCGGCACGGGCCCCATCCTGCCGGGTACGGTGCCCGCGCCGCCACGGCCGTCGGCGAAGGGATGCCGGGCTCGTGCGTCGGGGCGGTGCGTGACGCGTCCCAGCGCCATTGGCTTCCGCTCCCCGGCATAACGGAGTCCGTTGGGAACTCCGCGAAACATCTGCCCGGCAGTGGTCGGGCAGACATGATCCTCCCGTCTGCCGGGCGGGAGGGGCGATCCCGACCACGGCTTTCGTCTCCGGCATCCGGGCAAGCGATCAGGTCAGCGGCCCGGTCGGAGCTTTGACACGCTTCAGGTCCGGCTGACCTCACTCGTCCTCTCACAAGGCTCTTATCCGGTCTGTCAATCATGAGCGCTGCCGGCGGGACTCGGAGCCGACCGGACCCGTGCGAGGTGTGGGGCCTGTGCCCCGAGCCGGGGAGTCCAACGAACACCTGCGGCTGTCCACCGCGGCACGCCCACAGCGCAGGACAGCGGTGATCACTACCTGACTGGGAGTCGACATGCACGAACACGGATCCTCACCCGAAGCGCACAGTGTGAGCCGCCGTACCGCCCGACCCCGCCCAGCGGTGCGACTGGCATCGACCCCCGTGGTGGCCGCGGTCGCGGCACTCACGGTGCTGACAGGCTGCACACCGGCCAGTTCGGCCCCGGAGGCGTCGCAGGCGGCCACTGCCCCGCCAGGGTCACAGGCGTCGCAGAAGCCCACGCCGACGGGGGGCCAGGCGTCGCAGAAGCCCACGCCGACGACGAGCCAGGCGCCGCAGAAGCCCACGCCGACGACAAGCCAGGCGCCGCAGCAACCCACGCCGACGACAAGCCAGGCGCCGCAGAAGCCCACACCGACGACAAGCCAGGCGCCGCAGCAACCCTCCTTGGGAGTGGAGAACTACCTGTACACACCCTCAGTCGATCTCACCACTCTGGCGAAGCTGATTCAGCGCCCCGACATCCAGGGCGTGCAGGTCCTGTACCGGTGGAAGATGCTGGAGCCGAGCGAGGGACAGTACGACTTCTCCCAGATCGCGAAGGATCTGCAGTACCTGCAGAGCCAGCACAAGAAGCTCTTCATCCAGGTCCAGGACCGATCCTTCTCGCCGACACCACAGGGAATTCCGCAGTATCTGATGACCGATCCGGCGTACGACGGCGGCGCGGCGCCCCAGTACGACGACTCGGGAAAGGTCGTCGGCTGGGTCGCGGAACAGTGGGTGCCCGCCGTCAGCAACCGGTTCCAGACGCTGCTGAGCGCGCTCTCGAAGAGCTTCGACGGCAAGGTCGCCGGGGTCAATTTCCCCGAGACCTCGGTCACCGTGGACCCGGCGCAGGAGCAAGCCCGGTCCGGGTACACCTGTGACAAGCACGTCGACTCCGTCATCAACAACATGGTTTTCGCGCGCTCGGTGTTCAAGCAGTCACAGGTGGTTCAGTACGTGAACTTCTGGTGCGGCTCGGACGAGGCCAGCAACGAGTACCTGTCCCGGACCTTTGCGACCGCGCAGAAGGACGGCATCGGCCTTGGCGGCCCGGATGTCGTGCCGTGGAAGCCCTACGCCATGAACCACTCCGCGTATCCGTACTTCAATCAGAACAAGGGAAAACTGAGCCTGGTCGCGATGGCGGTGCAGGAGCCCGACCTGCAGTACATCGACCCCAAGACGGGCAAGCTCTGCACGAAGGACGACTTCACCCAGTTCGCCACCGACTATCTCGGCGCGAACGTCATCTTCTGGGCGACGTCAGCCCCCTGGCTGCAGCAGAACTGAACAGCTCGGGGCCGGCATCCCGTCACCGCTGGAAGGTCAGCCGGAACAGCGCCCCGCCGCCCGGCGCCGCCTCGGCCACCAGGTCGGCGCCGTGCGCGCGGGCGATCTGCCGGGCCATGGCGAGGCCGAGTCCGGAGCCGGGCAGAGCGCGTGCGGCGGAGGCCCGGTAGAAGCGGTCGAAGATGTACGGCAGGTCGTCGGGGGCGATGCCCGGACCGTGGTCGCGAACGGTGAGCGTCGAGCCGGCCAGCTCGACCTCGACCGGGCCGCCGCCCGCCGGACTGAACTTCGCCGCGTTGTCCAGCAGGTTGGTCACCAGCCGGGCCAGCCTGGCCGGCACCCCGGACACGGTGAGATCCGCACCGGCGACGGCGACCTCGAAGACCGTACCGGGCCAGTGGTCCCGGGCCGTGTCCACACAGTGCTCGATCAGCGGCGCGAGGCGCACGTCCTCCACCAGGGCCTGCGGCTCCTCGTCCCTGGCCAGCTCGATCAGATCGTTCACCAGACCGGTCACCTCACGCAGTTGGCGCCGCAGCCCGGCCGTCGCCCGACTCCGCTGACTCTCCGTCAGATCGTGCACCAGCAACTCGGCGTTGGTGCGCAGCGCCGTCAGCGGTGTCCGCAGTTCGTGCGAGGCGTCGGCGACCAGTCGGCGCTGGGCTGCGACCGACTGTTCGAGCTCACCCAGCATGGTGTTGAAGCTGACCGCCAGCCTGGTCAGCTCGTCCTCGCCGCGGCTCGGCGGCAGGTCGATCCGCACCCCGGTGTCGCGGGTGGCGGCGATCCGCTCGGCGGTCTCGGTCAGGGTGGCCACCGGCCGGAGCCCGGCCCGAGCCACCAGGTACCCGAGCCCGCCGGCCAGCAGGACGCCCGCACCGGCCACCGCCGCCATCAGCTCCCCGGCGTGCCGTACCCCCTGATCGGTGGCGTCGGCGCGCAGCGCCACCTGCAGCGCGCCGCCCGGGACAGGCTCTGTCACCATCCTTGCCCGATGCCCGTCGATCACGAGATCCGTCCGGAACACGCCGCGCCGGCCGGCGGCGACCTCCCGAGTCGCGTCGGTCACCGGCAGCAGGTAGCCGACCGGTGTGGGCCCGGCCTTGGCGGGGACGAACTGTGCACAGGCCGGTGCCGCCAGGAAGCGGCACTCGCCCTGCAACACCCCGGGCTGCGGGTTGCGGTACTGCTTGCGCAGCAGGGCGGCTTGCTGGGTGAGCTGGAGGTCCAGCTGGTGCGCCAGCTCGTACCGGGCGATGCTGTACGCGGCCCCGCACACCCCGAGCGTGACCAGCGCCACGGCACCCGTGCAGGCCAGAGCCAGCCGAGTGCGCAACAGCCGCCGCCTGATCATTCGGCTGCCAGCCGGTAGCCCACGCCGTGCACGGTGTGCACGAGCCGCGGCTCGCCGCCCGCCTCCAGCTTGCGGCGGAGGTAACCGATGTAAACGGCAAGGGAGTTGGACTGCGGCCCGAAGTCCGCTCCCCACACCCGGGCCATGATGGTCTCCCGGGGCAGCACCTGCTCGGGGTTGCACAGGAGCAGTTCCAGCAGGGCGAACTCGGTACGGGAGAACACCAGCGCCCGCCCCCCGCGTACGCCGGTCCGGCTCACCGGGTCGACGGTGAGGTCCGCGTAGCGGTAGCTGTCCGTGCCGGAGTCGACCCGGCGCAGCAGCGCGCGTACCCGGGCGGTGAGCTCGTCCAGCGCGAACGGCTTGATCAGGTAGTCGTCCGCGCCCGCGTCCAGGCCCTCCACCCGGTGGCTCACCGAGTCCCGCGCGGTGAGCACGATGATCGGCGTGGTGTCCCCGAGCGCCCGGAGCCGGCGACACACGGCCAGGCCGTCCAGTACCGGCATCATGACGTCGAGCACCACCGCGTCGGGCTGCCAGACCGCCACCTCGGTCAGGGCGGCCAGCCCGTCGGCCGCACCGCGCACCGTGTACCCGGCGACCGACAGCCCGGTTTCCACTGCGGCACGCACCTCGGGATCGTCATCGACAACGAGCACCTTCATACCTGCAAGCCTCGCAGTTCGGCGGATGAGGATTTCTTAGCTCACCGGTCCCGGCACTCCATGCGCCAGTGGGCCCGGCGGAGCCCGGGCGGTATGTCGCCATTCAACCACCGCCGACTCCACGGTGAGACAGGCCACGTCCCGACCACCGAGTACGAAGCCAACTACTACCTGACCGACACGAAACCGCTGGTCACAGTCACAACCTGGAGTCTGCGGCCAAGCCGTGCGGTTCATATGCTCGTGCGCCGCGCTGTGTCGACCGACACACCGGACGGACCGTCAGCACCGAGCCCCTGGGCTGTTCCCTCTCCTGGTCGGCCCTACGCGGCCGCCTGGTGGGCGCCGAGTGCCAGGCCGGCTTGGCGCTCGGTCAGCAGGCCCCGCCCGTGGAGCCAGCGGACGGTGTCCGTCATCGTTTCGGCCGTCGGCCGTGGGGTCAGGCCTGCGGTGCTCGCGGTGGGGGCCACCGGGCGGGCGTGGGCGCAGGTGTAGATGGCGCCGTACTCCGCCGGTATGTGCCAGGGCCAGAGGCGTTGGGCGGCCGTCGCGAGGGCGCCGACGGGGAGCATCGGGCGGGCCGGGAGGTGGAGGGCGGGCAGGGGGCGGCCGGTGACCTCGCGGAGGGTGCGCAGGTAGGTGCGGGTCGGGAGGTGGCGGCCGGGGGCGAAGTGCCGGTTGGCTTCGGGGGTTTCGGCGGCGGGGTAGGTGGTGAGCAGGTCGGCGTGCAGGCGGGCGGTGTCCCGGACGTCGCCGACGGGGAAGCCGCCGAGGGGCCACAGGGGCATCAGGCCGCGCAGGGTGTTGCGCAGCCGGGTGTTCTGGTCGCCCGGGCCGGGGTCGTACGGGCCGAGGAGCGCGGGCGGGTAGGTGATGAGGACGGGGGCGCCGTCGGCCTGGTGGCGGCGGGCGATGCGCTCGGCGGCGGCCTTACTCGCCATGTAGGCCTCGCGCGGACGGCCGACGGGGGTGTCCGCGTGCAGCGGGCCGGGCCCGGCGGGCAGCAGGGCGACGACACTGGAGACGTGGACGATGCGGGCGGCGCCGGCCCGGCGCGCGGCGCCGAGGACGAGCTCGGTGCCGCGCGCGTTGGTGGCGCGCATCGCCGCGTGGTGGCGGCTGTCGAAGGAGTAGACGGATGCGGCGTGCAGGACCGCGTCGGTGCCCGCGACCGCCCGGCGCACATCGCGCTCGACGGTGACGTCGCCCGCCACCAGGCCGACGGCCGACGGGTCGACGGCGAGCGCCGCCAGGCCGCGTTCGGCGGCGCCCGGGTCGCGGGCGAGGATCCGCACCCGGTGGCCGCGGCGGACGAGCTCCGCGACGGAGTGGACACCCACGAACCCGGTGCCGCCGGTCACGCACACCAACATTCCGTTCTCCTCCTCGGCCGAGTACCTCAAGCGGCTTCTTCAGACCGTCCGCTGGAAGCCGCCGCCGTAGAACAGCAGCGCCCGCCGGTCGGGGGCACGGTCGGTCGCGAGCACCTCGCCGAGGAAGATGGAGTGGTCGCCGCCGTCGTAGACCTCGGCGAGCTTGCACTCCAGCCAGGCGAGCGCGCCGGCCAGCAGCGGCGCGCCGGTGAACGGCCCCGGCCGCCAGTCGACCTCGCGGAACTGGGCGGCCCCTAGCGGGCGGGCCCGGTCGGCGAAGTAGCGTGCCAGGTGCTCCTGTTCGGCGCCGAGCACGGACACCGCGAAGGAGCGGACGGCCGTGATCGCCTCGTGCATGACCGCCGTGCGGGAGACGCAGCACAGGACCATCGGCGGCTCCAGCGACACCGAGGTGAAGGCGTTCGCCGTCATCCCGTGGACGCTCCCGCCGCCCGTGGTGAGGACGGTGACGCCGGTCGCGAAGCCGGCCATCGTGGCGCGCAGGTCGGCGCCGGCCCCGATCACCGCGCCCGCCCGGGGCTGGTCGAGCCGGTCGCCCCCACGGGCCCGACCAGCCGGGGCGGGTCGGCGTACGGGGCGAGGGCCAGCCGCAGTTCCGGCGGCACCAGGGCGGGCACGGTGTGCGTGTTGGGGCCGCGCATGCAGGCGATCCGCTGCCGGCCGCGGGCGACGAGGAGTTCGTCGGCGCCGGCGAGGCGCACGTACTCGAAGCCGAACTGGAGTTGGGTCTGGGTGACCTCCTCCAGCCGCATGCGGACGGAGAGTTCGTCGAACGCGGTGATCTCGGCGAAGAACTCGCAGTCCACCTTGAGCGTGAACAGCTTGAGGTCGCCCTGCAGTTCGGCGAGCACCCCGGGGGCCTTCTCCTTGAGAAACATCTCCCGGCAACGTCCCTGCCAGCGCAGGTAGTTGACGTAGTAGACGTTGCCGACGAGGTTGGTCTCCTCGAAGCCGACGACATGCCGGATCTCGTAGTAGCCGGGCATCACTCCCCCTTGCTTTCGAAGACGACACTGCCGTTGAGGACGGCGAAGACGACGGGTTCGTCGCGGTCGGTCACGGTGGTCACCCACGTGGCGATCGACGCGTCGCCGGCCGACAGCACCACCCAGCCGGAGCCCTCGACCCGGTCGAGCGTCAGGGCCTGGCCCGTCGCGGCGGACTTGCGCAGGCACTCCAGCGCGCACCACACCCGGGTGGCGGCGAGGTCCGGAGAGCACCCGGCCTCGGTCACCAGCAGGTCGCGCAGCGGGAGTTGGGCCTCGCCGAGCAGTCCGGCCCAGTCCTGCGCGGCGCGCGGCCGGACCGTCTCGACGTCGCACGCCAGCCGTCCGCCGTCGGCGCCGACCACCGCGAGCGTCAGCCCGCCGCTGTGCGCGGCGGATACCGCGCGGCCGTCCAACTCCGGCCTGCCGTCCGGGCGGTGGCGCAGTCCGGCGGGTGCGCCGAGCGCCCGGGAGACGGCGACGGCGGTGCGGGTGCGCCGGTCCGGCTCCTCCCCCGCGGCCTCGACGACGACCGCGCGAGCGCCGCCGAGCACGGTCTCCAGCTTCCGTTCCAGGTAGGAGCCGAGCATCGCCGGCACCCACGGCCCGGCACCGTCGCGCTTGCGGACGGCGACCAGGGTCAGGCCCTCCCAGCGCTCGACCACCCGGCCGTCCGGGGTGCGGACGTCGAGGTCGTAGACGTAGGTGTCACCGTCCTGGCTGCGTTCGCGGGCGTCGAGGACGACGAACTCGGTGTCCTGGTCGGCGGGTTCGGCGAGCCAGAGCCGTTCGATGCCGCGCGGCAGCAGGGTGGCGTCGGGGACGCAGCACTGGATGGCGTGCATCATCGTGTCACGGGTGCCGGGGTCGGCGAGGACGTGGTCCTGCGGGAGGTAGGCCGCGAACCAGGGGGCGGGCGTGCTGGTGGAAACCTCGGCGACGGCGTGCCGGGCGCTCGCGCGGCGGTAGTCCAGGAGCCGCTGGAAGCGCTTGCCCTGGAAGAGGACGCTCCCGTAGAGCTCGGTCACCGGGTCGACCGGGACGGCGGGCAGGTCGAACGCCGCGGACCGGGGGCCGTCCGGGACGGCGGGCCGCGGGTAGCGCAGGCGAGCCCGGAAGTGATCGGCCGCGAAGCCGGTGTCCGCGGCGCGCAGGACGACGTCGACGGTGCCGGCGCCTTGGACGAGGGCGGCGACGCGCAGGGTGGTGGAGCCGCCGGGGCGGACGGCGATGGGCCGCAGGAACTCGACGTCCTCCAGCACCGGCGGCCCGGCGTGTCCGCTGACGGCCCCTGCCACCTGGGCCATCGCCTCCATGCCGAGGACGGCGGGGAAGAGCAGGTCGCCGTCGAGCTGGTGGTCGTTCAGGTACGGGTCGCCGCCCTCGGTGAGCTCTGCCTCGGTGATGAGCTCGACGCCCGGGTAGTGGGTGACGACGCGTTCGACGAAGCGGCCGAGCGGCAGCCCGGGCCGGTCGAGGGCGAGGGTGGGCAGGCCGGCGGCGCGTCCGGTGACGACGACGGCCGGCCCGGCCGCCGGGTCGGCGAGCAGTTCGCGCAGGACGCGGATGCCCTCGTCGGTGGAGATCGGCGTGATGCCCTCGCGCATCAACGACTCGACGACGCCCAGCCGTTCGCCCATCCCTGCGCCGGACCACACGGACCACTCGACGGCCAGCGCGCGGGCCTGCGCGTACTGTTCGCCGAACCGCAGGGTGAGCTCGGTCATCCAGTCGTTGGCGGTCGCGTAGTGCGCCTCTCCGCGCAGGCCGGCGCGGCCGATGATGGAGCCGAAGGTGATCAGAAGCTTGAGTCGCTGCGGCGCGACGGCGGCGAGGACGGCGGCCAGGCCGCCGGTCTTCGGGGCGAGCGTGCGGCGGAAGTCGTCGGCGGTCAGGGCGGTGAGGGCGGCCGGCTCGTTGCGGCCGGCGCCGTGGAGGACGGCGGTGACCGGGCCGAGGGCGCGCTCCAGCCGGTCGACGGCCGCGGCGACCTGCGCGGCGTCGGTGACGTCGGCGCGCTCGTAGCGCAGGCGCAGTCCGGCGGCGGTCATCCGGGCGAGGTTGGCGGCGAGTTCGGGGTCGGTGGCCGGGTCGGCGCGTCCGATCAGCGCGAGGGCGGCCCCGGAGTCCCGGGCCACCGCCAGGGCGCACTCGGCGGTGATGCCCTTGCCGCCGCCGGTGACGAGCAGGACATCGCCGTCGTCGAGCGGGGACGTCAACGGCCCGGCCGGCGGCGTCAGCGGCCGCAGCACCGGCACCGTCCGGGTGCCGTCGGGCCGGTAGCGGACCTCGGTGAACCCGGAGGTGGCCGCGGCCTCCGCGACGACCAGGGCGACGGCCTCGGGCGCGAGCGGGTCGGGCAGTTCGACGACGGTGGTGGGGACGGACGGGTGCTCCAGGTGGAGCGTCTTGGCGAGGCCCGTCGCGCCGAGGCGGTGCTGGACGACGACCAGCCGGGTGCCGGCCGGGGCGGTGGCGGCCGCGCGCCCGGCGGCGAGGAACAGCTCGGTGTCGTCGGGGCCGCTCTCGGTGGGCAGGCACAGCAGCACGCCGTCGCCGATGCCCGCCTCGGCGAGGGCGGCGCGCAGCGGCTCGGCCAGCGGGTGACCGGGCGTGCCGAAGGCCGTCCAGCGGCCGTTCGCCCCCGTGGCGGCGGTCGCGGGCAGCGTCGCTTCGACGTACTGGACGGCGAACGGGCGGACCCACGGCGCGACGCCCGGGACCTCGGCCGTCGGCGCGGCGCCGTCCTCGGCGGTGCGCGCCAGCCCGTCGATGAGGTCGGCGAGTTCGCCGAGGCGCACGGTCGCGTAGCCGGTGGTGGCCTCCAGGGCGGGCAGGCCCAGCGCGCGGGTGACGTCGTTGACGATCTGGCCGACGGTGATCGAGCTGAGGTGCAGGTCGTCCATGGGGTGGGTCGCGGAGGTGACGGTCTCCAGCGGCAGCTCGACGCGCTCGGCGGCGAGGCGGCGCAGGAGCTCCAGGGTGGACTCGCCGGGGGCCTCGCCGACGGGGGCGGGCTCGGCGGTCCTCGCGGGGGCCAGGAGCGCCGCGTCGATGGCCGGGGCGGACTCGCACGGGCTGGCGAGGAACGTCATCGCGCCGTGCGCCGGCAGCGGGCGGATCAGCCGGCCGGCGAACAGCGCGTCGGGCCGGACGGGCGCCCCGAGCACGAACGCGGCGGCGACGACGCGCAGCAGCGGGCCGAGGGACGGGCCGTCCGTGTCGACGGCGAGGACCGGCCGGTCCGGCGCGATCTCGGCGAGCAGGCCGGACAGCACCCGGCCCGGCCCGACCTCGACGACCAGGTCGGCGTGCGCCACCGCCACCGCAGCGGCCTCGTGGAAGCGCACGGGTAGGGACACCTGGTCGCGCAGCAGCGTCCGCAGGTCGGCGTCCGGGTCGAGCAGGGCGCCGGTGACGGTCGAGGCGACCGGGCGGACGGGCCGCGCGAAGTCGACCTCCCGCAGCCGCTCGGCCATCGCCCGGGCGGCGGGGGCGACCAGCGGGGAGTGGAAGGCGTGCGAGACGTTGAGCCTGGTCGCGGTGACGCCCTCGGCCGCGGCCCTTCGGCAGGCCTCGTCGACGGCGGCGGCCGGGCCGGAGACGACCGTCTGCCGGGGGCCGTTGTAGCCGGCGGCGACGACGTCCAGGCCGGCGGAGAAGCGCGCCACGTCCTCGGGCGTCGCGGCCAGCCCGGCCATCGCGCCGCCGCCCCGGCTCGCCTCGGCCATGACCTGGCCGCGCACGGTGGCCAGGCGCAGCACCCGCTCCTCGGTGAGCGCGCCGGCCCAGTGCAGCGCGGTGAGTTCGCCGAGGCTGTGGCCGACGGCGGTGGCGGCGCGGAGGCCGAGCCCGTCGAGGACGCGCAGCGCGGCGAGCGAGCCCGCGACGATGCGGGGCTGGGCGACGCGGGTGTCGACGTGGTCGGCGCCCTGCGGCGGGCCGGCCAGGCGGTAGACCTCCTCGGCGTCGGTGAAGCGGCGGCGGAGCGCGCCGACGGCGCCGCGGCCGGAGCCCTGGCCGGGGAAGAGGTAGGTGATCCGCGGCGGGGTGCCGGTGGAGGCACCGAGGAAGACGCCTTCGCCGGGCAGGAACCTTTCTTCGGCGCCGGAGTCGAGCAGGGCCACCAGCCGCTCCAGCGCGCGGACGGCGTCGTCCGGCGAGGTCACGACGAGCGCCGCGCGGACCTGAGCGCCGGTCAGGCGCCCGGCCGATCCGGCGGCCAGGTCGGCGAGTTCGGCCTGCGCCAGCTTGGCGACGAGGCCGAGCAGGCGCTCCGCCTCGGAGCGCAGGCCATCGCGGTCGCGGGCCTCCAGGAGGAGCAGTTCGGCGTCCTGGCGGCCGGCCACCAGCCGCCCGGTGTCGGTGTCGACGGCGGTACGGCGCCGGGCGCCGGGGGCTGCGGTGACGGCGACGTGGGTGTTGATGCCGCCGAAGCCCATCGCCGAGACGCCCGCCCGGACCGGCTGGTCCTCGGGCCACAGCTCGGCCGCGCCGGGCACGTACAGCGCGGCGTCGTCGCCGAGCAGGCCAGGGTGCGGGTCGTGGTGGCCGGTGCCCGGCGGGATCACCTGGTGGTGCACCGCGAGCGCGGCCTTGATCAGGCCCGCGACGCCTGCGGCGGCCTTCGTGTGCCCGAAGTTGCCCTTGACGGTGCCGAGCGCGGCCGGACGGGCCCCGGGGTCGGCGGCCCGGCGGGCGGAGGACAGCGCCTCGATCTCGGTGGCGTCGCCGAGGGCCGTGCCGGTGCCGTGCCCCTCGAAGTACGAGACGGTCTCGACGCCGTACCCGGCCTGCCGGTAGGCGCGGGCGATCGCGAGCCGGTGGCCGCCCGCCTCGGGGCGGGTGATGCCGCCCTTGCCGTCCGAGGAGACGCCCCAGCCGGCGATGGTCGCGTAGATCCGCCGGCCGGCCGCGAGCGCGTCGTCCTCGCGCATGAGCACGAGCATGCCCGAGCCCTCGCCCGGCCAGAAGCCGTTGGAGTCGCGGTCGTAGACCTTCATCTCGCCGGTGGCCAGAGCGCCGGTCTTGGCGAAGCCGATCACCTCGAACGGGTCGATGGACAGGTCGACGCCCCCCGCGAGCGCCACGTCGAGATCGCCGTCGACGAGCGACCGCGCGGCGGTGACGACGGACAGCAGCGAGGAGGAGCAGGCGCCGTCCACGGTGTATCCGCCGCCGCGCAGGTCGAAGTGGTTGCAGATCCGGCCCGCGATGGTATTGGCCAGCCCGCCCGCGAGGGAATCCTCGTCGATCGGCGGGAAGGGCGCTTTGTAGGCGGGTTCCAATTCCTCCAGGAACTCGGCGGCGGCCGCCTCCGACCATCCTTTTCCGGCGAGTGCCGCCGCGACCGTCCGGCGCACGTAGGGCCAGCGCAGTCGCATGATGTTGGCCCGTGAGAATTCCCCGGTGAGGCTGTTTCCGACCACCACCCCGGTGGACTGCACGGGGAGTCCCTCCCCTCCCGGGAATCCCGCGTCGGCCAGCGCCCGGGCGGCCGTGTCGAGGGCCAGCCAGTGCGTCAGGTCCGTCGACCGGTACGTGCTGCCGGCCACGCCGTAGGCCACCCGATCGAACGTGAAGTCGCGGAGCACCGCGGCCTTGCTCGCGTAGAACCGGTCCGGCGCGCTCCGGTCGGCCGACCAGTAGTCGGCGTGGTTCATCCGCTCGTCGGGCAACCGACGAAATGCCCGGCGCCCGCCCAGGACGTTCTCCCAGAGTTCGTTGGGGGAATTCGCGTCCGGGTACCTGAGCCCGATTCCCACGATGGCGACCCGCTGGCTGCTCACGTATTCACCGCCCCTTGGATCCGAATTGACGACCCGCCACCCCGCACCGGGAACGGCACGCCGTATCCGAATCAAGGCTGCCCCGCCGGGGCCTGCGTGTCTACTTCGAGCGTGCTTTGCGGCTGCTCCGGGGCGGGTTTATTGCATAACAGCGTCATCCATGCTTTCCATAACGCCGTCATCAAATTCCGGGGCCGACGGGGTGTTTCGGCCAACTTCGCTCCGGCCGGCGGAGTCGTCCGTTCGGGTGAGCTCGCACTCCCGGTGACGCGCGCCGGGTCCCGTCCGTGATGACCTCGGTCCGGCACACCACCGACACCGACGGACAGCCGGCGTGTGACGGTGACCGGACCCCGGAGCTCGCGCATCCCGGCCAGCCGCAGCCGGCCCGGCCGGCGGGGTGACGCCGGGCATGGCGAAGCCCCCGCCGGGAAGGCGGGGGCTTCCGTCGGAAGGGTGGTCAGGAGGTCAGGTCGGTGGCCAGGTGGCGGGCGGTGGTGAGGGAGGTCCACGCGGTCAGTTCGATCAACCGGGTGTCGCTCGGCACGGATTGGCGGGCGGCCACCATGACGGCGTCGTCCACCTGGTAGGCGGCCTTCGCCGTCAGGAGGGCCAGCCGCCCGGCCGCCCGGTGCTCCGGGGGCAGGGACGAGACCGCCGGTTCGAGCCAGGCCCGGCCCAGGCCGGGCGGGGTCCCGTCCCACGCGGCGAGTTCGGCGGTGACGAGCGAGCGGACGGGGGCCGGGACCGAGCGCTCCCCGCCCGCGTCGATCACCGCGGCCGCCCTCGCGAAGGCGCCCGCGATGCTCGGGACGCCGGCCGCCCAGACCAGGTCCTCGGGCAGCCGGGCCGCGGGGAGCAGATCGAGCGAACCCCCGGGCGACGGTGCGGCGGCCGCGCTCTGGCGAGCCATCCGGCCGAGCAGTGCCAGCGCCGCGCGGCGGGCCGCCGACGGGGCCTTGGGCGGCAGCGGGCTGTCGCCCAGGAACAGGCTCACCATCCGGTTCAGGTAGTGGAAGGTGGCAGCCACCCCCACCAACTCCGGTGCCAGCGCCGGGGGGAACGGCGCCAGGGCGCCCGATCCCACAGGACCGCCGAGCGCCTCGACGGCCGTCGTGTGCACCTCCACGCAGTACGGGCACGCGTTGGCCCGGGAGACGGCGGCGGCCACCTCCTCCTTCTCCGCCCGGTCCGCCCGGCCCGCCGCGAGGAGCGTCTCGCGTAGCATCATCCACGCCGCCGCCAGCACCTGCGGGGAAGGCGCGTGCAGGGCGACGGGCGGTGCGAGCATCCCGAACTCCCGCTCCACCTCGGCGTAGACGCGCGCCACCGGGGCCCCCGCCCGCGCGGGGCGGACGGGGGCGACGTGGCGGACCTGTGCCAGGGAGCCCCTCAGCGCGGTGCGCAGCAGTGGTCCTGCCACGACTACTCGCCCAGCAGGCCGGGGAGCTGGGCCTTCACCCCGTGCCGTCCGGCGGTCCCACCGCCGGGGCCGGGGGCGCCGTAGCCGACGTCGACGCCGCGTTCGCGGGCCGCCCGCACGATGCCGGGGATCGCGCGCTCGGCGAGCGCCGAGATGGTGAGCGCCGGGTTCACCGTCAGGGCGGCCGGGACGGCGGAGCCGTCGGTGACGAAGATGCCGGGGTGGCCGCGGAGTTCGTGCCCGTCGTCGAGGGCGGAGGTCTCCGGGTCGTCGCCGATGCGGCAGGACGCGAGCGGGTGCACGGTGTACGCGCCGACGACGTCGTTGGTCCAGGGCATCACCCGGGCCAGGCCGTCGCGTTCGAGGATGTCCTTGACGGCGGCGTCCGACTCGGCCCAGCCGCGCAGGGTGCCGGCGGTGGGCTCGTAGCTGATCGGCCCGCGCCCGAGCATCTGCTGGGAGATGCGCACGGCGTTGCCGGTGGGCGGCGGCGGGCCGAACACGCCCTCGTTGTCGTCCTCGACCATGGTGAAGATGGTCAGCCAGGACTGCCACTGCCGGACGAGCTCCTTCTTCTCCCGGCCGAACCAGCTCGGGCCGGTCGCGTCCGGTACCTGGGCGAGGATGGTGCCGAAGCCGGGCGGGAAGTAGAGCTGTTCGAGCGAGTAGCGCGAGCCGACCGGCCGGGATCCGTCGAGGGTGTCCCAGCTGGCGACGACCGGGCCCTTGCCGATCTGGTTGGCGCCGTAGGCGGCGAGGCCCTCGCCGCGGCCGAGGCCGAGCAGGTCGCGGGCCTTGTCCTCGTCCACGACGGCGGTGTTGAGGCGCTCGCCGTTGCCGGAGAAGTAGCGGCCGACGGCGTGCGGCATCCGGCCGAGGTCCGCCTCCGAGCGCTGGAGGATGACGGGGGTGGCTCCGGCGCCCGCCGCGAGGACGACGATCTTCGCGTCGATGGCGCCGCTCTCCCGGTGCACTCGGTAGTCGACGTCGTCGATGACGTTGTAGTGGACGCGGTAACCGCCGCCGTCCGTGCGGGTGAGCTTCTGGACCTCGTGCAGCGGCCGGATCTCGGCGCCGTGGGCGAGCGCGGCGGGCAGGTAGTTGAGCAGCAGGGAGCGCTTCGCGTCGAAGCGGCAACCGGCCATCATCCAGTTGCAGTTGGTGCACTTCGCGCGGTCGATGGCGGCCGGCACCGGGTTGGCGGTGCGGCCCGCGTGCGCGCAGGCGGCGGCGAACAGGCCGCCCGCGTAGGTGACGTCGTTCCAGTCCTGCCGGGTGATCGGCAGCGCCTCGGCCACGCGGTCGTACCAGGGGTCGAGGACCTCCCGGCTGACGGCCTTCGGCCAGATCCGCGCGCCGGCGGCGGTGACGCGGTCGAAGACGAAGCGGGGTGCGCGCGGCATCGCGGCGAAGTAGACGACGCTGCCGCCGCCGACGCAGTTGCCGCCGAGCAGGCTCATCCCGTCGCCGACGACGAAGTCGAAGATCCGGGTGTAGGAGGAGCCGAGCAGGAAGTCGTGCTCGAAGTCGCCGGCCGTCAGCCAGGGGCCGCGCTCCAGGACGGTGACCTTCGCGCCGCCCGCGGCCAGGTGGTAGGCGGCGATCGCGCCGCCGAAGCCGCTGCCGACGACCAGGACGTCGGTCTTCTCCGTGGCGGTCATGCCGGGCTCCCTGTCGCCGTCGTGTCCGGGTGGATCGCGGCCAGCGGGCGGCCGTAGGAGAAGTCGGGGAACCGCCAGAGGGCGTCCTCGCCGGGGTCGAAGAAGCCCATTGCGAGGAGGCCCGGGTGGCCGGCCGCGATGGCGTCGGTGGTGTGCAGGTGGGCCGCGGTGTCGAAGGCCATGTTGCTGAAGAGGGTCAGCAGCACCCACAGCTCCCTTTCGGGGTGCCGAGGTGACGTCAACTCCTGTACCAGGGCCGTGCGGTCGTCGAAGGTGAGGGCGACGAACGGCGGGACGTCGCCGTCCAGCGCGAGCCCCCGCCCAGCCGCGTACTCGCGGGCGTTGCGGTCGAGCGCCTCGGCGTAGTCGTCCAGGGCGGTGGAGATCCCGGTCGCGGGCGTCTCCAGGAGTTCGATCGCCCCGGCCGCCACGGCACCGCCGCCGGCCGAGGCGCCGGCCACCGCCCGGTCGTCGGGGAACCTCTTCTCGCCGGGGACGATGGTGTCCGCGAATGCCTCCAGGGTCATCGTTCGAGCCCGGTACTCATCCGATATGTCGGAGCGCACTGGCGTCTCCTCGGGTTCGTGGGTGGGAAAGCCGGGGGGCCGACACCGGTGCGCCCTGTTCGGAAACCGGAGCACGGGCACCGCCACCCCCCGTTTCGCAGGCGCGACGGCAGTATCGTGCATGCGAACCACGCACCGGCGCATCTTCGGTGTTGCTGCCCCGACGTACCGTCAGTTGCACGGACTTGCCGCGTACTTGCCACGTCCGCTTCTTCCGTGTTGCTGCCTCGATGGCAATACGTCGGAGTAGGTATTCCGCCGCTGGCCGAGGGCATGCCATGAATATGACGGGCTCTTGTTGCGCCTGACATGCACTGCTACGGTCTTCATTCATCACGGACGCGCAACTTCCGATCATGGCGGTCCTGGGTGACCGAGACCGCTCGCCAACCCGCGGTGAAGAACCGCTGAACGTTCCCGGGCGGAGGGGGGTGGGTTGAACATGGGCACTGACGCTGCCGAGGGGGGGACCAGACGACCGCGGTTAATGCTGGTCAGGTCGGCGCCAGGGCATTACAACTGTCGAACCGAAAGCGGCTCCTAGAATCTGGGGTAGCAATGAAGCCGGCTATCGAACAGGCCGTGACTCGCGCCATCGAGACCATGCAGGAAAACATTGGTGAGATTCTCACCATTGACGACATGGCGCGCGCCGCGATGTACAGCAAATTCCACTTCTCGCGAGAATTCCAGCGCGTCACGGGGGTGTCGCCCCGGCGGTTCCTCTCCGCGATCCGGATACAGGAGGCCAAACGTCTCCTGCTGGAAACGACGTTCACCGTCACCGAGATCAGCCACCACGTCGGGTACAACAGCGTCGGGACGTTCAGCTCCCGCTTCGCGGCCAGTGTCGGTATCTCCCCCACCATGTTCCGCCAACTCGGCGGCTACACCCCCGGGATCGGCATCGAGGGCCACGCGGCCGACGAGACCTCCTCCGTACGGGGTGAAGTGCGCAGCGCCGTCGCCGGGTTACTCGGACAAGTGTTCCTCGGCCTCTTCCCCACCCGCATTCCCCAGGGCCGTCCGGCCGGCTGCGTCGTGCTCCCCGGCCCCGGGCGGTATCTGATCGACGGGGTTCCCCCCGGCACGTGGTACCTGCTCGCGCACTCCGTGCCCGCCGCCTTCGACGAGGTCCTGCTCGGCGAGCAGGAGGTGTTCGTCGGCTCGGTCGGGCCGATCGAGGTGCGCGCCGACGTCCCGCTGATCCCGGCCGACGTGGTGATGCGGCCGAAGCACACGGTCGACCCTCCGGTGCTGCTGGCGCTGATGGACGTCCGGACGGCTGCCGTGCGCGCCGGCCTGGCGCGAGCGGGCACCGCCTGACCCGGGTTCGCGCGCCGTCGCCGGGCAGCGGACGGCGGGTCGGACCGGCAGCGGACGGAACAGCCGCACACGACAGAGGGGCCCACCGAGCACGATGGGCCCCTCGTCCGTCTCTCTGCCGACTCCCCGGGGCCCGGCTATCCGGGGGGCAGCTCAGCCCCGCGCACGGTGCACTGTCATCGGCAGGCCGCCGCGCACGCGCAGCGACAGCATCGGCTCGGGCACCACGCGGTGGCCGGGCAGTTTCGCGAGCCGCAGCTCGCGCGCGATCACGGCGATCGTGAACGTCGCCTCCAGCAGCCCGAGGTGGCTGCCCACGCAGAACCGCGGGCCCGCGCCGAACGGCAGGTAGGCGTAGCGCGGGCGCTCCGGGCCGGCGCCCTCCGGGCGGACCCGGTCGGGGTCGAAGCGGTCCGGGTCGAACTGCTCGGGGGCGTCCCAGAACGCCGGGTGGCGGTGCAGGGTGTACGGGCAGATCAGGACGTCCGAGCCGGCGGGCACGTGGTACCCGCCGATCTCGTCGTCGGCCTGGGCCTGCCGGGGCAGGATCCAGACCGGCGGGTAGAGGCGCATGACCTCCTCCACCACGCGGGAGGTGTACCGCAGCCGGTGCAGGTCCTCGTACTCCGGCGGGCGGTCGCCGAGCACCTCGACGGCCTCCGCGTGGAGGCGGTCGAACACCTCGGGGTGACGGTCCACCAGGTAGAAGGTCCAGCCGAGGGTGCTCGCGGTGGTCTCGTGCCCGGCGAGGAGCAGGGTGACGATCTCGTCGCGCAGCCGCTGCCGGCCGACCGCGGGGTCCGGCTCGTCGTGGGCGGACGCGATGATCAGCGACAGCGCGTCGTCGCCCGTGGCGCCCCCGTCGCGGGCGTTCCGCTCGGCGACCAACGCGTCCACGACGCGCTGGAGTTCGACGCGCGCCCGGCGGAATCGCCGCTGCGTGGGCAGCGGGATCCAGCCGGGCACGGCGCCGAGCGTCACCATGTCGAACATGGCCTGGTCCTGCACGGCCTCGAACTCGTGGCCGATCGACTCGAAGGCGCCGAGGTCGGTGTCGAGCAGGGTGCGGCCGAGCACGCCGAGGGTGAGCCCGGTGAGCTCCTGGAGGAGGTCGACCGGCCGGCCGTCCTCGAACGCCCGCAGGCGGGCGACGAGTTCGGCGGCCTCCTCGGCGACCGCGGCGGCCTGCCGGCTGATCCGCTTGTGCTGGAAGACCGGCTGGATCGTGCGGCGCTGCTTGCGCCACAGCTCGCCCTCACTGGTGAGCAGGCCGTCACCGAGGGCCCGGCGGGCCTGGACCAGCCCGATGCCCTTGTGGTAGTTGGCGGCGTTGTCGGCCAGGACGTGCTTGGCGTGGTCGGGGTGGTTGAAGAAGTAGAGGGTCTTCGGCCCGATGGAGATCCGGACCGCGTCCCCGTACTCGGTGGCGGCCGCCCGCATCAGGGCGAGGCGGTCGCCGGCGAGGCGGCGCAGCAGGGTCGGGGCCGCCCGGCGCGGAGGGCCGGGCGGCACCCGGCGGGGGGCCGTGGCGGTCACGCCGCGACCTTTCCGCTCGCCCCTGCCGCCGTCCTGCCGGTCGCGGCCGTCCGCAGCCGGGTGGCCTGCTGTTCCTGCTGCCCGCGGTCGCGGAAGTGCACGTACCAGAGGTAGAGGCCGCGGATCAGGCAGGTGAGGGCGGTGGCGAAGAAGATGCCGTACGCGATGTGGGCGACCATGAACAGGGCGTAGATCAGCGCGACTCCGGCACCGAAGGCCATCTGGTTGGCGGGTTTGGACGGGGTGGTGCCGGGGTCGGTGATCATGTAGTTGGTGAAGAGGACGAACGCGACGCCCGTCATCATCGCGAGCGCGCCCTGGATCGACGTGCCGAAGATCAGCCCGCGCAGCACGGCCTGGAGGGCGAAGGCGGAGAGCCACCCGGCGATGAGCCAGGTCCGGCCGGTGAGTTTGGCGTTGAGGATGGTGCCGGACATCAGGATGCCGAGCACGATCAGCCAGCTGAACGGGGTGTTGGTGTGCTCGGTGAAGTGGTACGGCGGCGCGATGCTGGCCCACGGGAAGAGCACGAGGATGGCGGCGATGCCGAAGTTCGACGGGTTCATGTAGTGCCGCAGCCGGCCGCGCACCGGCACCCGCAGCACCCACTTGGCGCTGACCGCGAAGACGACGCCGAACATCATGACGAAGACCCGGTCGTTGACGTAGGTCAGCATGTTGAGCGCGAGGCCGGTGATGTGCGAGGGGTAGAGGAACTCCAGCACCCCGGGCAGGCCGTTGCCGAGGAAGCGCGGGCGCCGGCCCTCGGCCTTGGCGCCGACCAGTTCCAGCGCGATCTCGGTGCTGTAGGCGGTGGCGAGGGCGATCAGCGGCCAGGTCCAGGGCTGTTCGAAGCCGAGCACCGTGTAGCCGAGGATGTTGAAGATCGTGATCGAGATCGCGAAGCGGCGCAGCGCGATGACGACCTTGGGCTCGTGCCGGGAGGCGGTGGCCGACCTACCGGCGGCCGCTACGGGCGCCGCCGGGGCCGCGGGCGTGGTGGTGGGGGCCTTGTCTGCCATGTCCGTCACTTCTCCTTGGCCTGGCTGCCGAGTTGGAGCGAGTGCCACCCGGGGGTGAGCGTCACGGTCTGCTGGTGCACCTGGCCGTCGCGGTCGCGCCACTGGAGCTTGACCGGCATCGGGCCCGTGACACCCTTGCCGAGGCCGATGTGCACGTCGTGGCTGCGTTTGCCGGAGTGGCCGCTGCCGCCGTCGACGCGGTCGATGAGCTTGCGCCCGTCGGGGGTGGTGACCTCGATCTCGGCGCCGATCACCGGGGATCCGGGGGCGGGCGTCGGTCCGGCGGCGCCGGGGGTGTCGTAGGTGAGCCGCAGGCCGAGGTAGGAGCCCGTGTCGGGGCTGTCGTTGCGGTAGAAGACGGGGGCGTCCCACTGGCGGGCCACCGCGAAGTCGAGCTTGCCGTCGCCGTAGGCGTCGCCGGTGGCGATGCCGCGGGTGGGCACCGGCACGGCGAGGCCGAGGCGGCCGGCGAGGTTGCTGTAGTGGCCGTCGGCGCCCTTGACGAAGAAGCGCAGGGTCTGGTCGCCGCCGATGTCGTCGCCCGCCTCGACCCTGGGCCACCACCACGGGTTGTCGAGCAGGGCGTCGTTGGCGGTGGCGAGTTCCTGCAGCTGCGGCCAGCGGTTGGTCTGCCCCTTGACGAAGCCGGTGGCCTGGACGATCGCGAGCCGGCCGCTGTTGTCGAAGTCGCCCATCTTGACGTCCCAGCCCCAGCCGGACCACGCGGTGCCGTCCTCGGCGCTGCGGTCCTTGAACGGGGCGGTGCCGTGCGCGAGCTGGGCGCGCAGGTCGGCCTTGTCGCGGGCGGTGTTCATGAACTGGAAGTTGCTCTCCTCGATGCCGAAGGAGGTGGTGATGTTGCTGACGAACAGGTCGTAGAGGCCCTTGCCGTCGAGGTCGCCGAAGTCGACGCCCATGCCCTTGAAGGAGTCGTTGCCGAGGATCTTGGACTTGGGCGTGGAGCCGTCGCGCGGCCCGGTGACGACCTCGAACTTCGGGTGGCCCGGGGTGGAGACGTTGTAGAGCAGGCGGTCGTTGCCGAAGTCGTTGGCGACGTACAGCTCGGGCAGCTGGTCGCCGTCGAGGTCGATCGAGCTGGAGGCGAGCGACCAGCCGTGCTTGGCCTCCTCGGGGAAGGCGTCGTCGGAGCACTCGAACCTGGCGGAGAGCCTGTCCGCCGCGTTGCCGCCGGTCCAGCGGCAGATGTACTTGCCGCCGCTGTTCCGGGCGTGGGACATCGAGTGGTTCATGACCACGCCGCCGCTCACCCGGTCGTCGAGGACGGGCCCGTCGGGGAAGTAGTTGCCGATGAAGAGGTCCTGGTGGCCGTCGCCGTCGAAGTCCGCGATGCTGGCGGTGTTGGTGTTCCACTGCGCGCCGGTGTACGTGCCGTCGGTCGCGTTCGGGCCGGGCACGAGCTCGACGGGCTCGAAGGCGTGCGCGTCGAGCCGGGTGGCATCGGGCTTGCCGAGGAACAGGACCGGGGTGCGGCCCCAGTAGTAGACCAGCAGGTCGGTGCGGCCGTCCTCGTTGAAGTCGCCCGCCACGCAGCCCATCGGCGCGATGTGGTCGTTCATCGGCAGCGGGGACGGGTCGAGCGCGAACGGCGCGTAGTGCGGACCGTCGGAGCCCGGCACGGGCGTGACGTCGACCTGGTCGGTACGGGTGTCGACCAGGCACAGGTCACCGGACTTGCCGGTGCCGCGCAGGTCCGTCATGGTGATGGCCGCGCCGACCGAGGAGATCCAGGCGCGGATGTGCTCGTAGTCCTTGTTGACGGTGCGGATCGTCTGCTGCTTCGCCGCCGGCGGCAGCTCGATCGGCAGCGGCGTGAAGTGGAAGCGGCTCGCCATCGCGTCCTGCTCGGCGGCCGACGTGGTCGGCGGCAGCACCAGGAAGTAGCCGGCGACGATCGCCAGCACGGCGATGATGCCGGGCAGTTGCAGGCGGACCCGGCCAAGGAGGGTGGGCACCGGTCAGCTCCTTCCAGCGGTGGCGAACGTGTCGGCGACGGCCTGGCGCCAGGCCTCGTAGGACGGCTCCGGGCCGTTGGAGCGCCCGGTGGGGCGCAGGTCCTGGGTGACCTTGGCGGCCGCGGCGGCGTCGGTGCCGCAGAGCACCTCGGCGGCCAGCTCGGTGTGCGGGCCGAGCAGCCCGGCCCGGATGCGGGCCTCGCACGCGAACGCGGCGCCCTGGGCGACCATCGCCCGGTGGACGCCGGCCCGCTCGCGGAAGGCGCCCAGCTCCGCCTCGTCCACGCCGCCCGCGTAGGCCGCGGCGAGGCCGGCGCCGCCGTACAGGTCGGAGTGCCGGTGCTCGGGGAACCTCTCGATCAGCCCGGCCACGACGTCCGGGTCGGTGCCGCCGACGAACCACAGCGCCCGGCCGACGCCCTGGTCGATCGCGCGGTTCGCGTACCCGGGCGAGTCGTCGGCCGGCCACGGGAACGCCCGCTCCCGGAAACGGCCGTGGACGTACCGGTCGGTGCGGAAGTACGCCTGGTGGAATCCGTAGCCGTCGAGCACCAGCCAGCGCAGCAGCGGGTCGAGTCCGGTGATGTCCGGCCAGCGGAAACGCGGCAGCCGCGCCATCGCCCAGCCGATTCCGACGTACACCATGTAGTGGTGGTCGGCCCCCCGCCCGGCGAGGAATCCCCCCACCCAGCCGCGGCCCTGCAGCGGCAGCCCGTCCAGCATGGCGAATCCCATGCCGGCCCCCTCGTAGGCGAAACCGCGGAATCGGGTCGGGACGGTTTCCAGCCGGTGCTCCGCCTCGGCCGGCGCACCGGACTCCACCGCGTACGCATATCCTTCGAGAAAACGGCTCCCGACGGTTTCGAGGAGTTCCCGGGCCGCCGGAGACTTCTCGTGGAAACCGCGCCTGGCCAGCTTGGTCTCGGCAGTGTTCGGCGTCAGCACGCGCCGCCGTAGTGTCCGCAACGGGCTTGGCACTCTGCTCTCCTTTCCGTGGTACGGAGATTGACGAGCCTTACCCTGGATAATTCCCGTTCCGGCGGACGGCCGCTTCTTCGCGAATGCTCTGGTCCTTCTCCCGAAATGCTCAGCTTCCCGAATTGCGGGGGGCGGGCGCGGCGAACCGCTTGCGGACGTTCGCGCGCCACGCCTCGTACGCCGGCGGGTCGGCGGGCGAGGCCGCGTCGGCGAACACCGCGCACTCGTCGCCGAGCGCCGCGGCGTCCGCGGCCGGCAGGCCGGTGAGCGCGAGCGAGGCCTCCTCGCCGTGCTCGGGGACGAAGCCCGCGTACACCCGTGCCTTGGCGGCGAACACCGACCCCTGTGCCAGATCCGCGCGGTGCCCGCCCGCCTCGTCGGCCAGTTCCTTCAGCTGCGCGGCGCCGCACCCGCCCGCGAACGTCGCGGCGAGTCCCACCCCGCTCCACAGGTCGGCCTGCCGGTGCTCGGCGAACTTCGCCACCGCCGACGCCACTTGACGGTGCTGCGCGCCGTGGATGAACCACAGCGCCCGCCCGATCCCCTGGTCCACCGCACGCGGGAAGTAGCCCGGCGCGCCCTGCCACGGGTACGGACTGGGCACCCGCTGCTCGTCCACCCAGCGCCGGGTGTGGAAGTACGCGAGGTCGAAGCCGTAGCCGTCGACGGCCAGCCAGCTCATCGTGGGGTGGTACGGCGTGCCGGACAGGTCCGGCAACACCTTGGACCACAACCGCCGGGGCAGGCGCGCCATCGCGAACCCGATCCCGATGTAGGCGAGGAAGACGTGCGGCTGCCCGGCCCCGGTCAGGAGGTCACGGGTGCGGTGGCCGCGGCCCATCGCGTCCAGGACCGTGAAGGCCATCGTCGCCCCCTCGAAGGCGAACCCGCGCTGCTCCGCGTCGACCAGGCGCAGCCGGTCCTCGACCTCGCGCGGCCCCCGGGCCTCGATGCCCCACTCGAACCCGCACACCACCGCCTGCGGCACCGCCTCCAGCCGGCGCGTCACCGGCGAGGCCGCCACCGGGAACCCGCGCCGGGCGAACGTCACCTCCGCCGGCGAGGGCGCCAGTGCCAGCCGCCGCAGCGTTCCCAGGACCGTCGGCATGTTTCCCCTCCACACCCCGCCGTCCCGTACGGCGGCACGGTTACATGCTCGGCGGCGCGTCCGGTTTGCGGCATCTTCCGTGTTGCGCTGCGGTGGAGTAACCGGTCCGTACCGTTTGACCGAACGACCTTTGCTCGACCGGGTGTTGTGCCACCATGAGTGCCCCGACGGGGAGACGGCGGCTTTCGGCCGATCTCTGCGGCGGTCCGTGCGCGCGTGTCGAGCTGGAGGCCAAAGTTGATCGGGGGCTCGAACGGGGTCGATCGGGCGTGTCCGGTCTGCCACGGTCCGCAGGGTGGCCGCGAGTTCTGCACAAGCTGCCGCTGGCGGCTGGAGGACGAGGTCCACCTCGGCGAACCCACCCCGGACGACCTCCGCCGCGAGGAGACGGCGCTCGCCGCCGCCCGCGCCGAATGGGACGAGCAGGCCGCCGTCCTCGCCGCGGGCGACCCCGGACCGGCCGGCGAGCCCGGCCCGGCGTGGGACCGGCTCCTGGAGGAACTCGTCGAACACCCGGACGCCGTCCTCTGGTTCGTCGAACTCACCGACGAACGCGTGGGGTTGATCCGGGCCGAGGCCGACCGCAACGGCATCCCCCGCACCGTGGACGCCGGCGGCGCCGCGTGGACCGCCCTCGCACCCGGGTTCGCCGAGGACCCCGCCGACCGCGCCTTCCAGCTCGCCGGCGGCATCGGCACCCACCCGCCCGTCGACCGCACCGTCCTCGACGACGCCGTCCTCCGCCTGCTCGCCACCCTGCTCCCCCACGGGCGGCGCCACCGCACGGTCCTGCTCACCCAGCGCCCCGACTGGCCACTCCTCGCCCGCGCCGCCGCGGCCGCCCGCACGCTGCGCGCGCCCGACGCCCAACTCGGCCCCACCACCGGCGGCGTGGCCGGAGTGCGCCGCCTCCTGCGCGGCGCACCACTGCACCGCGACCACTCCCTCGTGCTCGCCGACGTCGACGCGCTCAGCGGCGCCGTCCGCCCCGAGGCCAAGCTGCTCTTCCCGGCCGGTGCCCGGCTGCGCCCCGGCGAGACCGTCACCGTGCCGGTGACCGTCCACGGCGGCGTCGACGCGGACACGATCGTCACCCTCCCCGTCGTCGCCGCCGGCAGTGACACACCGCACGACGCCGTCTGCGCCCACGGCGTCCGGCTGCCCGCACTGCGCTCCGCCGACCTCACCTTCGTGCTGCACGGCCCCGGCGAGGTCGAGGTGCTGCTGCCCGACGGCTCCACCGCCGAGCCCGTCCGCGCCGACCTCGACACGATCATCGCCGCCCTCCCCCGCCGCCTCGCCCGCCCGCCCCGCCTCCACCTCCTCCTCGCCGTCGAACTCTGCTACGCCGCCTCGCCCGACGAGGCCACCGCCCGCATCGACCACGCGCGCGACCTCGTCACGGCCCTCAGCGGCCCGGAGGGTGCCGCCGCAGGCGTCGACGTCGGCCTCGTCGGCTACTACGACCACCACGTCCGCGAGAGCCCGTACGCGCCCCGGGGCACCCTGCTCGACACCCTGCCCCTCGGCCCGCCCGCCGCCGCCCTCGCCACGCTCGCCCGCTGGCGCCCGCTGCGCCGCCGCCGGGACACCACCTCGGCGCTGGAGGACGCGCTGAAGGCGCTGCGGCAACTCGCCACCGCGCCGCCGTGGGCGCCGCCCGGCCGCCCGCGCCCGCAGCGCACCGCGGTGATCCTCGGCGCGCGCCCGCCGGGCGAGCCCACCCAGCGGGACTCGGTGCCCGCCTGCCCGCTCGGCGTCGACTGGCGCGCCGAGCTGGCCGGGCTGCGCGAGGCCGGGGTCCGCGTCCTCGCCCGGCGGGACGGCCCTACCGCCGGACGGCCGACCGAACTCGCCCGCCAACCCCTGTGGGACCACACCGACCTGGCCTGGCACACGATCGGCACCGACGGTGCCCTCCCGCCCGGGCAGCCGCCCGCCGTGACCGCCCTCGACCTGCTCCCGCCCTGGCACGTCGACGGGCCGCCCTGCCGGCTGGCCCTGGCCCGCTCCCTGCTCTGACCGCCGCACCGAGGAGACCCCCGATGTCCAACCAGCCCGCCCCCTCGTCCGACCAGGGCGCCGCGTCCAAGGACGGCCGGTCGCCGGAGTCGGACGCCGGCCCGGCGTGGGAGGGCCCGCAGACCGTCGGCGGACCGGGCCTGCGGCCCTTCGGCCCACCCCAACCCACCATCCCCGACAGTTACGCCGCCACCGTCCCCGCCCCGAACGGCAAGGCGCAGGACGGCAACCTGCCGCCGCTGCCGCTGCCCGCGCCGCCCGGCCGCATCGGCCCCGACGGGCCGGGCTCCGTCCGCATCGGCCTGTGGGGAGCACCGCGCTCCGGCAAGACCACCTTCCTCTCCTCCCTGCCGATCGCCGCCATCCAGCACGCCCGGCACGGCAAGGGCAACTGGCTCATCAGCGGCATGACCAAGGAGGCCATCGACTTCCTCAACCGCGGCATGCGCCTGCTCGCCGTCGACCGCGGCTTCCCCGGCGCCACCTCCGCCACCCAGGGCATGAGCTGGTCCTTCCAGGGCGAGGAGCCGCGCAAGCTGGCCGGCACCAGGCAGATCGGCTTCGTGCTCGACATCCACGACGTCAGCGGCGAGGTCTTCCGCCCCGAGCATCCCGGCCACGAGACCATCGTCGACCAGCTGGCCTCGGCGGGCGGCATCGTCTACCTCTTCGACCCGCTCCTGGACCGCGAACACTCCACCCAGAGCCTGGAGTTCTTCTACGCGACCCTCAACGCGATCACCAGCCGCGTCCGCGACAGCCGCGGGATGATCGGCGGCCGGCTGCCCCACCACATCGCCGTGTGCGTCGCCAAGTTCGACGACCCGGTGCTCTTCCGCCCCTCCGTCGAGGCGCGCTGGGTCACCCAGGACGGCGTCGGCGCCCGCATCCCGCGCGTGCCCTCCGAACTCGCCGCCGGCTACTTCGCCTGGATCTGCGACACCTTCCGCGGCTCCAGCGCCTCCCTCGTCCGCGACGCCCTGCACACCTACTTCCACCCCGACCGCATCACCTACTACGCCACCTCCGCCATCGGCTTCCGCCTCAACGCCGACGGCATCTTCGACTACCGCCTCTACGCCAACGTCGAGCAGGTCGGCGGGGAGCCCCGCATCGCCACCTCCCCGCAGCCCATCAACGTGCTGGAGCCGCTGATCGACCTCGAACGCCGCATCCGCTCGCGCAAGATCAAGCTGCGGTGACCGCCGTGGAACGACCCGACACGCAACAACCGGACGCGCGGCGACGACCCGAACCCGAACCCGTCACCGCCCACTGGGCCGTCCTCGGAAAACACCCGGGCCGGGCCATGGGCTACGAGCTCCTCGCCGCCAGCCTCGACGAGGACCGCGCCCGGCGCTACCTGTGGGGCGCGCAGACCGGCACCCCCGAGGTCCGCCGCCCCGACGAGAGCGGCGGACTGCCCTGGCGCGTCTTCCTCAGCGGCGTCGAGGGCGAACGCACCGCGGCCTGCGCCCTGATCGAGCAGAGCTGGGACGGCACCAGCGACGGCACCGGCGCGCCGATCGTCACCTCCCGCCTGCTGCTCGTCGAATGGGCCCAGGGCGCCGCGCGCGGCGTCACGTGGTCCGCGCTCACCGACGCGGCCGCCGCCGTGCGCTGGCCGAGCCCGGACGACGGGCCGGCCCGACCGCTGCGCCTCGACCTCGGCGGCCTGTCCGTCTCCTCCTCGGCCGCCGAACTCGCCGCCGTCATCGAGGAGGTGGGCTTCGACTGGACGGCCTGCGTCGCCGCCCTGCTCACCGACGGGCACCGGATCACCATCACCGCCGACGGCCGCAGCCTGCCCACCCCCGAGCAGCGGGTGCGGATCGTCGACGCGATCGCCGCGCTGCTGCCCTACGGCTGCCGGCACTGGCTCAGCGGCGCGAGCTGGACCGGCGACTCCGACCACAAGGTGCAGCTGACCTTCGCCGAGAGCGCCCGCACCGGCCGCACCGCCGTCCGCTACGGCACGGCCACCGCCCAGCCCACCGATCCGGGGGCCGCCGCCTACCTGGCCGAGCTGAAGCGCCTGCGCGCCAAGGGCTGGACCAGCAGGGAGCTCGTCGCCCACCTGCTGGCCGCCACCGCGCCGATCCACTGGAGCGACGGCCCCGGCATGCTGCGCGTCCTGCGCGAGGTCGACCTCGTCGACGCCGTGGTGGCGGCGATCCGCGAGGGCACCGCCCGGATCGAGGACGTCGCCCACGTCCTCGAACGACAGGGCCTCGGGCGGCTCGACGCCGACGGCCGACGGGACCTCTTCCTCTTCCTCGCGCGCGCCGCCCGCCCCGGCAGCGGGGCCCCGTGCGACGAGCACGCCGTCCGTCTGCTGGGCGAGCACTGGCCGGCCGAACTCCCCGAGTGGACGGCCGAATCCGTGCTCGCGGACCAGGATCCCGACCGCGGCTTCGCCCAGGCCTTCGCCTGGCTCGACCTGCTCCGCGAGCTCCGCGGCCCCGGCTCGGCCGCGTTCACCGAGCTGTTCACGGCGCTGACGGACCCGCGCCGGCCGGGACCGGTGGCCATGCCGCGCCAGAAGTGGATCGGCGGCGCGGCACTCGCCGCCCAGCAGGCCTTCGGCGCCGAGGCCGAGCCCGCCGACCGCGTCCTGATCGCCCACCCCGAGATCGGACGCGAGTGGGCGTTCGCGGCGCTCGCCAGCGGCGGCCCGGACCCGGTGGCGCTCGACCGCCTGCTCCGGGCCGCCAAGCAGGAGCGGCTCCCGAGCGCGACGGGCTGGCTGCGCTTCACCGCCTACGTGTGCGGGGCCGTCGACGACCGCACCCTCGTCCGTGTCAACGACGCGGCGGACTTCGGGTCGGCCATCCCTGCCGCACTCTGGAAGGAGCTCCTCGAACTCGCCGTCCGGCACCGGCGGCCGCTCGTCGTGTCGCACCTGTGGCCGTCCTACTGGGAGGTCGCCATCGGGCCGCGCGGTCCCGAACTCGCGGCGCAGCTGGCCCAGTCGGCCGCGTACCTGGAGGCCGAGGCCGGGCCGACGCGCGCCGAGTACGCGGCGGAGCTGGACCTCCTGCGGCTGGTCGCGGCCCACGGCCAGGGCGTACCGGTCGCCGGCCTCGAACGGCTCCTCGCCCGGGAACCCGCACCGCCACCGGGCCGCACGCCCCCCCGCGGCCGGGGCGCCGGACCCGCCGAGGCCTACGCCGCCCGGCTGTCGGAACTGCTGTCCGCGGCCGCCTCCGACGCGCTCTGGCAGCGCGTCGTGGAGACGCTGCTCGGTCCCCGGCCCGACCCCGGCCGCTGGTCCGTGACGCGCCTGCTGGCGGAGCGCCACCTCCGGGGCCAGGAGGCGCTGGTGCAGGCCCTGGACAAGCGGTTGCTCGCCGGCGAGGCCGTCTGGCTCGAACTCGGCCTGCCGCCCGCGGTGACCGACGCCCTCGACAAACTGCCCGGGATGCACTCGCTCAACGCCCGCAACAAGGTCCGCCACCTCCTCCACGGCCCGGCGGCCCCCGTCCAGCTCGGCATCGCCCTCGCCGACGTGCACGCCGGCGGATACCCGATCGACCTGGCGACCGAGCTGCTGCCCGCCCTGATCAGGTGGGAGACCGAGGAGGTGGACCTCCTCCTCGCCGAACTCTGGTACCGGGCCCACCCCTTGGCCCAGCGGCTGTACCACGTCATCCTGCAGACCCAGGCGGCCACCCGGCTGCGCCTGTCCCTCGTCAACCTCGCCCACCAGGAAGTGCAACGCCAGCAGTACGCCCAGCAGTTGCTCCGCTACGAGGGCTGGCACGGCTCGGCCTCGCCCCCCACCGGAACGCAACCGGGCAAACGCCGCGGTCCCATCGGCCGGATCTTCGGCAAATGACCCCGAGAACCGCCAAGGAGCATGCCCGATGACCCTCGCCGTCGACGTCGGCGCGCGCTTCGTCCGGCTCGCCCACGTCCGCCCCGACCGCCTGCCCGCCCTCGCCGAACTGCCCGGCACCGTACCCGGCGAGGGCGTACCCGTCCCGGCCGGGCGGGACCCGGCCCGGACACTGGCCGCCGCCTGCACCGCCTTCCGCGAACGCCACGGCCCGCCCTCCCAGGTGGTCCTGGTCGCCCCCGAGGCCATGCCGCCGGTCCACGCCCGCCGGATCGCCGAGGCCTTCGGCCCCTCGACGCCGGTCATCGAACTGCGCCCAGCCGCGGCCGTCCTCGCCCTCCTCCGGCACAACGGCCAAGCACTGGACGGCACATGGGCCGTGTGCGCGATCGGCACGACGACCGTCGAGGTGAGCGTGTGCGTCGCCGCGCAGCGCAGCGTGGGCGTCCGGCGGTTCGTGCGCCACACGCCGGACGGCGGCCTCGGCGCGGCCTTCGACGCCGCCCTCCTCAACACTGCGATCACCGGCGGTGGCCCGGCCGACGACGCGGCCCTCACGGCGCTGCGCGCGGCCCGCGGCGCACCCGGCGCCGCCGCCCGCTGGGAGCGCGTCATCGCGCGGGCCGAGCAGCACCCGGCGCGCTACGACGACATGGCCGTCCTGTGGATCGGCGACCGGGAGGTGCCCGCGGGGACGGCCCGGCACGCCCTCGCCGTGCTGCGCGAGCAGGTGGGCCACACGGCGGCCGAGGCCGGGCTCGACGGCCTCCCGGTCGTCGCCGTGGGCGGCCCGGCCCGCATCGCCGCCGTCCGGCGGTCGGCCGCCGGGGCCGGGCGGGCGGTCGAGCTGCCCGCGGCGGCGGACCCGGCGCTGGCCGCCGTCCTGGGCGCCGCCCTGGTGGCCGCGGGGCTCGTCGACCCGGCCGACCGGTACCCGTACGAGGTGCTGATCGGCGCCCGGCGGGTCCGCCACGGGCGGCTCACCGCCACCGAGTTGACGCTCTGCGGGCCCGGTCGCCTGGTGCCGGGCGGCGCCACCGTCTTCGCCGAGCGCGGCGGCCGCCGGCTCGCGGTCGGCGGCGCGGGCGAACGGCCGCGCGAGGCCGAGGTGCGGGTCCGCGACGCGGCGGGCGGGCCCGCCGTACGGGTCGGGGCGGTGAACCTGCCCGCGAGCCGGGAGGGCGAACGCTTCCACGTCGGGATCGCGATGGCCGCGACCGGCCGCACCCGGCTCGTGCTGCGGCCCACGGGCGGCTCCGGCGAGCCGCACGAGTACCCGCTCGGCGAGCTGCCGAGCGTCCTTGAGGGAGACCGCCGTTGAAACCGACGCGCACGGCCCGACTGCTGGCCGCGCTCCTGCTGACCCTCCTCCCGCTGGCCCTGCTGCGGCCCGGCGCCGCACACGCGGCCGACCCGAGCCGGCCCACCCGCGCCGAGGTCTACCAGGCCCTCGGCCTCGAACACCAGCCTGCCGACTACGTCGTCCTCGTCGACACGTCCCCGTCCATGACGCAGCAGGGACGCTACGAGACCGTCCGCCAGACGCTGCAGACCTTCCTCGCCGGGCTCACCAGCACCGACCACGTCGCCCTGTACACCTTCGACAACACCGTCGTCACCCGCTACATCGGCGCCGCCGGGGATCCGGCGGGCATCCTCTCCCGCCTGCCCGCCGCCCCCGGTCCGAACGGCGACACCGACATCGGCGCGGCCCTCGACGCCGCCCTCGGCGAGCTGGAGCGCAGCGACGCCCTGCCGATCGCCTCCGTGGTGCTGATGACGGACGGCGAGAACGCCCCGGGGGCAGGCACCGCCTACCCCGTCGCCGCGACCGCCACCTGGACGGCCGCCCTGCACGCGCGCGCCGCCAAGCTGGCCGGGCACACCGACCTCGTCGGCTACGCCCTGCCCCTGGCGACGGGCGCGACCGGCGCGCAACTGCTGCGCCAGGTCGTCACGGACACCCGGGAGCTCGTGCCCGGCAGCATCCAGGACCTCGGCTCCTACCTGCAGCGCGCGGGCGACGACACCCGCCTGCGGCAGGCCCGCGCGATGCTGGCGCCGGACCTCGGCCAGGGCGTCACCGTGTCCTGGTCGGGGCCGGACACGATCGACCTGGGCAAGGGCGAGGCGACGGGCACGCTCTCGTTCACGTCGCGCACCGCCCGTCTCCCGCTCTCCGTCGACGGCATCGGCGTCACCGTGCCGGGCGGCCGGATCCGGGTGTCGGGCCTGCCCTCCTCGGTCCTCCTCTCCCCCGGGTCGACCCAGTCCTTCCCTGTGCGGATCACCGGCAGCTTCGAGAGCGGCCTGCTGACCCCGCAGCACGTCGAGCACGGGACCGCCGCGCTGGAGGTCACGGCGACGGTCGGCTCGCCGTGGCAGCCCGTGCTCGGCCCGGACCTCCAGCTGAACATCCCGCCCACGGTCCAGCCCGCCGACCTCCAGGTGAAGCTCTCCGGGCAGGTCGGCTCCGCCGCGACCCTGCCGCTGTTGGTGGGCCTGCCGGTGCTGGTCCTGCTGGTGCTCGTCCTCGCGTGGCTGCGGGTGTACCGGCCCGCGCTGAACGGCGTGCTGCTCGTCGAGCCGGCCTTCGGCGAGCAGATCCCCGAGCACGTCCCGCTCACCGGCCGCCGGGTGCAGCTGCGCCCGGCGCTGGGCGGTGCCGGGCTCGTGCGCGGCCGGCGCCGGATCGGCGAACGCGGCTCCCGGATCGACCTGCGCATCCACTTCAGCCCGGACGGCTCCCAGGCCCGCGCGAGCTCCGTCACCTGCGCCCCCGGCAGCCGCGTGGTGGCCGCGGGCACGGCGTTCGTCTACCAGCCCGCGCCGACCGATCCCCCGGGGAGGCCGTCATGAGCACGGCCCTGGTGAACGTCGCCGCGACCCGCGTCGGCACGCGGGCGCTCGGCCCAGGGCTGCGCTCGGTCGTGTGGGTGCAGGGCTGCCCGTTCACCTGCCGCGGCTGCATGTCCCCGGACTGGATCCCCGAGCGGCCCGCCCGGTTCGTCGCGCCCGAGGCCCTCGCCGCCGAACTGCTGGCGGACGAGCGGGTCACCGGCCTGACGCTCTCCGGCGGCGAGCCGATGGCCCAGGCCTCCGCCCTGGCCGAGACCGTCGAGTTGGCGCGCGCCCGGCGGGACCTCTCCGTCCTCTGCTTCACCGGCCACCGACTGGAACGTCTGCGCGAACACCCGCCGCACCCGGACGTCCCCCGCCTGCTCGCCCTCGTCGACGTGCTCGTGGACGGCCTCTACGTGGCCGCGCACAACGCCGGGCGCGGCCTGCGCGGCAGCACCAACCAGCGGGTGCACCGGCTCAACAGCCGCTCCCAGGCCGAGGATTACGACTACGAGAACGGCCCGCGCAGCGCCGAGATCGCCCTCGACGGGCCCGAGGCGCTGCTCGTCGGCGTGCCGCCCACCGGCCTCCTGGAGGCCTTCGACACGGCCGTCACCACCGTACGGAACAGGATCGCGCACGCAGACCCCGGGAGGGAACCATGAGCGGCCGCAAGCAGATCCAGGTGGACGAGTCCCAGTGGTACCGCCTGCTGAAGAGCGCCGACGAGCTGAAGACGGTCCGCCGGGACCTCCCCAAGCTCATCCAGGGCGTGCGCGAGCAGGCCCGCGCCGACATGGCCGGCGAGTTCGAGGCCGTGCGGCGCCGCCAGCAGCAGAGCGAGGAGGCCGTCCGCCGGCTCAGCGACCAGAACCGCGCACTGGAGGAGGAGACCAACCGGCGGCTTCACCAGCAGGCCGCCGACCTGCACCAGCGGCTGACGCAGACGGCCGGGGAACTGCGCGCCGAGACGCGCACGCAACTCGACGAGCAGCGGCGGAAGTTCGAGACCGACCTGGCCGCCGAACGCCGGGAGCGCCGCGCCGAGATCGCCGGACTCACCGCCGACGTCAAGGAGCTCCAGCACGACCGCACCAGGGCCGAACAGCTCTCCGCCACCTGGCTCGACGACGCCGGGTCCATGGCCGACCTCATCGCCGACACCATCCCCCACGAGCGTTACGCCCCGGGCGAGTTGGCCGGCGTCCGGATGCGCCTCGGCCAGGCCCGCGGCAACCACGACCTCGGCCGCTACGACGCCGCGCTCGCGGTCACTCAGGAGGGCTACTACACCCTCAGCGAGCTCCGCGTCCGGATCGAGCAGGCCGAACTGCTACGCCGGTCCTGGCAGTCCGCGGCCGTCCAGGCGGTGCTGCTGGTCGAGCAGCAGGTGCGGTGCAGCGCCCAGCTGCCGGTCGTCGGGCCGGACCAGCAGGAGATCCCGGGCTACTCCCTGGACGTGGACTTCTGGTCCGCCGGTGCCCTGAGCGAACTGGGCGAGCACCTCGCCGAACTGCTGGAACGCTGCCGCGACGAGGCCACCACCGCCGAGGAACTGGAGCGCATCCGCCGGGTGGAGGCGCCCGCCCTGGAGGCGCAGCTGGCCGACACCGTCCGGCAGGCGCGCCTGTGCCAGCTGGCCTCGCAGATCCGCGTCAACCTCGCCGACGAGGTGGTCCAGGCGCTGGCCGAGACCGCGTTCTACGCCTACGTCGAGGACGACTTCGTCGGCGCGGACCAGCGCGGCGCCCACATCACCCGGCTCCGGCACGAGACCGGCAGCGAGATCGTCATCGACATCGACACCGCCGACCCGGCCTCGGGCCGCAACGTGATCCGGGTGATCTCCTCCGACCGCGACACCGAGGCGGAGGCCGACCAGCGCGCCCGCGCCGAGGCGGTGCGGCGGATGCTGGAGGCGGGCGGCCACCAGGCGCACGCCCCCGTCCCGATGCCCCGGCTCGAACCCGGCACCCCCGACCTCAGGACCGACGACCCCCGCTACGACCTCCGGCACCAGCCCCGCGGCGAGGGCGCGTGACCACACCACCGCGCGGCGAACGCTTCCGCGACCTGCGCCTCAGCACCGACGAGCCCTTCACCGTCCTGTACGGCCCCGGCGTGGACGACGTCTTCGTCGCCCCGGACTACCGGGTACGCACCCTGGAGGAGACCCTCTGGGAGCTGCTCCACGCCGAGGGCTACCAGCGCATCGTCTACTCCTCGCTCAGCCGCCCGCTCTACTTCCGCGACCCGGAGTCGCGCCGGCTGAGCCGGCCGGGCGGGCAGCCCGAGCCCGCGCAGCCCGGCCGTGCGATGCGGCGGCTGCGCGGACCCCTCGGCGCCGTCCGGCTGTCGCCCGGTCCCCCGCCGGCCGCGGCGCCCGCCCCCGCCGGCGGCATCGCCGACCCCTTCGCGGTCATGACGCACCTCGGCCAGCTGCGCCAGCGCGAGGTGCGCACCGCCGTCGTCTACATCCAGGCCGAGGAGACCCTGGTCCACAACGAGGCCTCGCGCCAGCTGGCCAGCGCCCTCGCCGACCGGGCCCAGGACCGGCTCGGCCGCAACCGGTGGATCTTCGTCTTCCGCCGCTCCACTCTGGAGGAGGTCGAGCGGGTCGTCGCCGACCGCCGCGTCTACCCGGCGCTCGCCGCCTTCCTCCGCACCGAGATCGACCAGCCGTCCAGGGGCGGGGCGTTCCGGGTCGGCTACCCGGACGAGTCCGAACTCGACCGCATGGTGCAGCAGTTGCGCCTGCGCGAACACCTGCGGATCGGCGACTGGCGGGAGCTGGCGCCGCTGGTCCGCTCATTCGCGAGCAGCCCGCGCCGCGCCTCCGCGTGGCGCGAGGACCTGCGTCCGCTCATCGCCGACGGCGCCGCGCTCGACCGGCGGACCGTCCTCGAACGGCGCCTGGTCACCACCGTCACGCCGCACGACGAGAGCCCCTGGACGCGCCTCGACGCCATGCCGGGCCTGGAGCCCGTCAAACGTCACCTGCGCCGCCTGCGCAACCGGATCGAGGCCGAACGCGCCCTGCCCGCCCGGCGCGACGCCGCCACCCAGCACCTCCTCTTCACCGGCAACCCCGGCACCGGCAAGACCACCGTCGCCCGCCTGATCGGCGAGATCTACCGCGACCTCGGTCTGCTGCGCCGCGGCCACCTGATCGAGGCCGACGCCTCCGACCTGGTGGCCGGCTACGTCGGCCAGACCGCCGAACGGACCAACGCCCTGGTCGACCGCGCCCTCGACGGCGTCCTCTTCCTCGACGAGGCCTACGCGCTCAGCGACCAGCGGGAGGGCTTCGGCGGGCAGGCGATCACGGCGCTGCTCGCCCGCATGGAGAACGACCGCCACCGGCTGGTCGTGGTGCTCGCCGGATACCCCGCCAAGATGCGGGAGTTCCTCGCCGCCGACCCGGGCCTCGACCGCCGGATCAGGGCGTGCATCGAGTTCCCCGACTACGACCCGGCGACCCTGCTCACCATCCTGTTCGGCATGTTGACGGAACGTCAGCTCAACCCGACGAAGGAGGCGCGCGAACTGCTGGAGCAGGTCGTGACCGGCATGCACCGGGTCGCCCGCGAGGGTTTCGGCAACGCGGGGGCGATGCGCCTGCTCGCCGACGACCTGTTCGACACGTGGGCCGGCCGCGTCCAGCGGCAGGTGCACCTGCCGCTGCTGCCGCAGGACCTGCCCGAGCGGTACCGGGCGTACCCCCCGAAGCCGGTCCCCACCACGGCCGACCTGCTCGCCGAACTCGACCACCTGGTCGGCCTGCGCGAGGTCCGCGAGTACCTGATCGGCCTCACCGAGCGCCTGGCCCTGCGCCAGGCCCGCGGCCTGCCCGGCACCGCCCTCCCGCACATGCTGTTCCTCGGCCCGCCCGGCACCGGCAAGACCACCGTCGCCCGCCTGGTCGGCCGGATCTGCCACGCACTGGGCCTCCTGCACACCGACGAGGTCGTCGAGGTGACGCGCGCCGACCTGGTCGCCGAGTTCGTCGGCCAGACCGCGCCGCGGACGCGGGAGGTGGTCCGCTCCGCGCTCGACAAGGTGCTGTTCATCGACGAGGCCTACATGCTCGCCCCCGGCGACGGCCGCGACGACTTCGGCAAGGAGGCCGTCGACACCCTCCTGCGCGAGATGATGGAGCACCCGGGCCGGCTCGTCGTGATCGCGGCCGGCTACCCGCGCGAGATGCAGCGCTTCCTCGACGCCAACAGCGGCCTGCGCTCCCGCTTCGGCGAGACGCTGCACTTCGCCCACTACCCGACCGACGACCTGGTGCAGATCCTCCGCGCCCAGGCGGCGGCCCAGCGCTACCGGCTCTCGGACGACGCCGCGCACTGCGCCGCCGCGTGGTTCGACGCCCAACGCGCCGCGCACCCGCACGACTTCGGCAACGCACGGGCGGTGGGCGGCCTGCTCCGGACGATGGAGACGCGGCTGGCGCGCCGCCTGGGACCGGGCGGCTGGGACGGCCCCGCCGAGGAGCCGATCACGTTCGCGGGGGAGGACGTGCCGCCGCCGGCCTGACTCACCGGTCCGCCCAGGACAGGGCGGCGTGCGCGCCGTCGTCCGCCTGCTCGCGGCGCTCCAGCAGCCCGGCGAGGATCTCGTCCACCCGCGTGAGCCTGGTCTCCAGCGAGGCCGCCAGCGCCTCGGCCTCCACCAGCGCCGAGCGGGCTTCGCCGTCCGACCCGGCGCCGCCGTCCGCTTCGACGCCGTCCGGCGCGAGCGCCCGGGCCAGCTCCACGTCCGCGTGGGCGTGCAGGCGCAGCGAGGCGAGCTGCTCGACCCGCCGGGTGCGCACCGCGTCCAGCCGGTCCCGCACCTCGGCCAGCCTCGCGCCGCTCTCCTCGAACCGCCGCTGCTCGACGGCCAGTTGCCCGTCCACGTCCTCGGCGCGGGCGAGCCGGTCCCGGGTCTGCGGCGAGAGCGCCGCGAGCTGCTCCTCGGACAGCCGCACGAGCCGGTCGGCGCTCGTGCGCAGGACGTCCTCGACGCCGGTGTCCTTGCCGCGCAGGGCCAGCAGCCTGGCGGTGATGGCCTCCTGCTGCCGGGCGATTGCGTCGAGCGCCGAGACGATGCGCTCCAGCCGCCGCAACTCGTCGACCTGGCGGCGCAGTTCGGTGTGCTCGGCGAGCCGGCGCCGCAACTCCTGCTCGCGCTGCTCCAGTTCGTCGAGCGCCTCCCGCTCGGCCTGCACGGCCCGCTTGGCCGCCCGCAGCCGGTCCGCCAGCTCCCCCACGTCCCGCCGCACGGCGGCCCCGGCGAGCACCGCGTCGAACAGCACGTCGACCGCGTCCCGCAGGCCCTCGCCGGCCGTCAGCGCGTCGTCGAGCTCGTACAGCGCCTCCAGCGCGGACGCCCCGCCGGGCCCGCCGTCGATCCCGCGCAGCTCGGCGCACACCCACTGCAGCGCGGCTCCCAGCACCCGCAGCGAGGCGACGACCTCGCCGTCGCCGACGGCTTCCAGCGCCGCCGCGATCTCCCGCCTGGCCCGCTCCATGCCACCCCCCAGCCGCGCCCGTGCCCGGCCCCCGATGGTATCGGCGAAACGCCCCCTGAGCACCCCCGCCCCCCGCTATCCTGCGACCGTCGCACCACCGCACGACGTCACCAACTGGGGGTCACCATGCCGGAGTTGCTGCGCTTCCAAGGACCGGACGACTCCTCCCTCGTGGTCGAGGTCGACGACGACTCCCCCGGGATCCAGCTCGTCTCCCGCGGCGACGAGGGGATCGCCGAGGCCGCGCACCGCCTCGACGCCGCGCTCGCCGCCTGCCGCCCCACCCTCGAATCCGTCCTCGCGGTCCTGAAGCACCTCAGGCCCGAGGAGATCGAGGTCTCCTTCGGCATCAAGCTCAACGCGGAGGCCGGCGTCGTGATCGCCAAGACCGCCACCGAGGGCCACTTCGACGTCACGCTCAGCTGGACGTCCGGTTCGGCGCCCACGAGCTGAGCCGTGGCGTCCAACCCGGCCCGTGCGCCCTGGGTCGTCAGCATCCAGCCGCACGGGCGCAGCCTCCCCGAGGGCGGCGGCACGCTGATCTCCGACCGCCTCGTGCTCACCTGCGCCCACGTCGTCGACCCGGGCACCCCCGCCGAGCCCCCGGACGGCCCGGTGCTCGTCCGCTTCCCGTTCCTGCCCCCGCACGAGCCGATCCCCGCCCGCGTGCTCCCCGACGGTTGGCACCCGCCCAAGGACTGGACCGGCGACGTCGCGATCCTGCGGCTCGACGCCCCCGCGCCGCCCGGGGCCGATCCCGCGCCGCTGCGCCGCACCGACGCCGACGTGTTCGGCCACACCTTCCGCGCCCACGGCTTCCCCGCCGAGCACAAGGTCGGCGGCGTGCCGATCCGCGGCGAGATCGTCGGCTACGCCGAGGGCGACTGGCTCCAGCTGGAGTCGACCGCGCAGACCGGCTGGGCCACCGAGCCCGGCTTCTCCGGCGCGCCGGTGTGGAACAACACCCTGCACGCCGTGATCGGCGTCCTCGGGCGGCGGCAGAAGCCGGGCCGCGCCGACCGCCGGGTGGGCTTCGCGCTCTCGCTCGACCCGATCGTCCGGCTCTGGCCGCCGCTCGGCCCGCTCGTCCACGACATCACCGAGCAGGAGCGCCGCGAGCGCCTCGCCCGGCTGCTCGCCGTCCCGCTCGCCCCGTCCGGCGAGCTGCCCCGGCTCGACCAGGTCGACCCGCACGACCTCGGCGTGAGCGAGTCCACCTACACCGCGGGCGGCTACGAGCCCTACGTCGAACGTCCCACCACCGACCGCGAGTTGGACACGGCCCTCGCGGCCGGTGGCTTCGTGGTCGTGCTCGGTCGCTCCAAGGCGGGCAAGTCCCGCACCCTGCACGAACGCCTGAGCCGTGCCCGCGGCGCCGCCCGGCTCGTCGCCCCCCGGCGCGGCCGGCGCGACCTGGAGGAGCTCGCCCGCGCCGGCCTGCCGCAGTCCCCCGGCCAGGTCGTGGTCTGGCTCGACGACCTGCACCACTACCTGCTCTCCGGCGCGCTCGACGCCCACGCCCTCGACCTCCTGCTCCACCACGACCCGCCCTGCCTGGTCGTCGGCACCCTCACCCACCGCCACCGCGAGGAGCTCGCCGGTCTGGAGAACGAGGTCGGCCGCGCCACCCGCGAGGTGCTGCGCCGGGCCGCCGTCGTGCACCTGCCCCGCACCCTCACCGACGAGGAGCGGCAGAGCGCCTCCGAGCTCTACCCGCAGGAGGACTTCTCGCTGCGCGGTCTCGGCGAGATGCTCGTCGCCGCGCCCGCTCTGGAGACGCGCTACGACGCCGGCCAGGAGAGCTGCCCCGAAGGCCGGCTGCTGGTCCGCGCAGCCGCCGACTGGGCGCGCATCGGAGCCCCCGTCCTGCTCGACGAGCCGACCCTGCGCGAGCTCTTCGACGAGTACCGGCTGCGCTCCCCCGAACTCGACCTGGACCCCGGCGACGAACCCTTCCGCACCGCGCTCGCCTGGGCCCGCGACCGCGCGCAGGCGGGCATCGCCCTGCTCGTCCGCGCCCGCGACGACGCCGGACAGCCCGGCTACGAGGTCTTCCCGTACATCGCCGAGTACCTCGACGCCGCCGCCGACGCCACCCCGGTCGACGACGCCACCTGGCAGCTCGCCGCCCGGCTGCTCGGCGGCGCCGACCTGCTCACCCTCGCCATGGTCGCCGTCATCCGCGAGCGCGCCGACGTCGCCGAGGAGCAGCTGCGCCGGGTCGTCGCCGAGGACGAGGACGACGACCTCACCGCGGGCGCCGCCCTGTTCCTCAGCACGATCCTGATCTACCGCCGCGAGTTCGCCGAGGCCGAGCGGCTGCTGCAGCGGGCCGCCGACTCCGGGCTGCAGGACGTCGCCGAACTGGCCCAGAGCGAACTCGGGAGCCTGCTCTCCGGCCGCGGCGAACACCAGGCCGCCCGCGTCCTGCTGGAGCGCGCGGCGTCCGCGCAGGACCCGGACATCTCGCTGCTCGCCCAGATCGCACTCGCCGGCGTGCTCTGGCAGCTGGGCGAGATCGACCAGGCCGAGCGGCTGCTGACCGCGGTACTCGCGCACGGCGTCGAGGAGATGCCGCCGCAGGCCACCGCCCGACTCGGCCAGGTGCTCAGCGGCCAGGGCAGCACGGCCGTGCTCGCCGAGGCGCCGGGGATCGCCGGGCCGGAACACGGCAAGCGCGTCCCGGCGCTGCGCTCCGCAGCGGCCCGCGCCGAGCCGCCGGCCGACCAGCCGTGGAGCCTGTCGCGGGCGGTCGGCACGTCCGTCGGCTCGTCGATCTCCGGCATGGCCCGCGCCGGCCTGGGCGGGCTGCTGGTCGGACGGGGCGAACTCGACCGCGCCGAGGAGCTGTTGCGCTCGGTGCTCGCGGACGGCAACCCCGAGGCCCGCCCGATCGCCCAGGGCGCGCTGGGCGAGCTGCTGATCGTGCGGGCCCGCTACGGGGAGGCGGCGGAGCTGCTCGAACTCGCCCTCGCGAACGGCGGCCCGTGGGTGGAGGTCGGGGCGCGGCTCTGCCTCGGCGTCGCCCGTGTCCACCTGGGCCAGACGGACGAGGGCATCGCGCACCTGCGCCAGGTCGTCGACACCGGCCACCCCGACCGGGCCCCGGAGGCCATGGCCGTCCTCGGCCACTGGTACCTGGGGGCGGAGGATCACGTCGAGGCGGAGCGGTGGCTCCGCCGGGCCATCGCCACCGGCCACCGTGACTGGAGCCCGATGGCCCGGACCGGCCTCGCCTGCGTGCTCTACACCCGGGACGGGGACGACGCGGCCACCTGCGCCCTGCTCACCGACGTGGCCGCCTCCGGCCACCGCGACGAGGCGCCCCGGGCCGCCGGCCTGCTCGGCGACGTCCACGCCCTGGAGGGCCGCGCGGCCGAGGCCGTCGCCGCCTACCGGCAGGCCATCGCCACCGGCCACCACGTCTGGTCCTGGCACGCCCGCATCGACCTGGCCTTCCTGCTCGCCGGGGCACACCACAACGCCGGCCCCGAGGGCGACTTCGACGATGTCCCGGAGGCCCTCGCCCTCCTCGCCGAGACGTCCCGCTCCTCCCACCCCGACCTCGGCCCGCGCGCCGCGGACCTGCAGGGCGACCTGCTGGTCGAGGTGGGCCGCCCCGAGGAGGCCGTCGACGCCTACCGCCGGGCCATCGCCACCGGCCATCCCGAGTGGTCCCTCGTCGCCCGGATCGACCTCGCCACCCTGCTGGTGGACCTCGGCCGGCCCGAGGAGGCCGAGACACTCCTGCGCGAGCTGATGGCCTGCGGCCACCCGGTCGCGGCGGGCACCGGAGTCGCCCTGCTGGGCGTGCTCCTGGTGCTCACCCCGGGGCGCGACGCCGAGGGCGTCACCCACCTGCGCACCGCCGTCGACACCGCCACCGGCCCGCCCCTGCAACTCGCCCGCTTCCACCTCGCCGCCCACCTCCTCGCCGGCGACGACACCGCCCGCGCCGAGGAGCTGCTGCGCGCGGTGGTCGACGACGAGCCATCCGACGTCACCGGGGTGGCCCGCGCCCGGCTCGCCGCACTCCTGCTGGACCGCGACGACACCACGGCCGTCGCCGACCTCCTGGCCACCGACGACAACCCCGTCCCGGCCTACGTCTCGGCCGGTGAGGACCTGCTGGAGGTCGGCGAACTCGACGCCGCCGTCCGCCTGATGGAGACCGCCCGGGATCTGCCGGCGAGCCCCGACACCCCGCGCGCCACGACCATCCTCGGCATCGCCCTGCGCGCCCGGGGCGACTTCCGCCGCGCCCGCGACGTCCTGACCGAGGCCCTGGAGACCACCGAGCCCGAACTGCACCACCTCGTCCGCCGCTACCTCGGCAGCACCCTGTTCCGGCTGCGCGACCTCGCCCGGGCGGAAGAGGTGCTGCGCCCGGTCGCCGAGGCGCAGGACAGCCCGCACCGCCCGGAGGCGCTCCTCCTGCTCGCCCAGGTCGTCGACAGCGTGCCGGACCGCGAACAGGACGCCGCGACCTGGTTCGAGGCCGCCATCCGCTGCGACGACCGCGACGTCGCGGGCCGCGCCCGCGTCGACTACGCGATGCTTCTCCAACGCCTGGGCGACGAGACCCGCGCCCGCGAGGTGCTCGCCATGACCCCCGAGGAGCCCCCTACCGCCCTCGAACCCGTCGCCGTCGCTCCTCCTCCCGAGCCGGGCGGCCTCCCACCCGCCGTGCTCCTCCTCCTGGCCGAACTCGCCGACGCCGAGGGCGATCCCACCGAGGCCGCCTACTGGCGCACCCGCGCCGGCTCCGCCGACCGCTGACCCTGGCACCACTGCCACACGTGTGCAGGCGAGCGGATTCGCTGGAACGAGCAGGGGCGGCGACACTCCCATGGCAGCAACCGAGAACCCTCGGTCGATCCGCAGGCGAACTGCTCGGTCGGTCAACTGTCAACGACTTTGGGAAAGGCTCGCTGATACCGCCCACTGATTCTGCTTACCCGTCGGGCGCCGCGATGCAGCCCCGATGCTGTTGCGGGAGTGACGTGGTGCGTGGCCTTCGGCGGTTCGGGGGCCGAGTCTCGGTCGACTGCCCGAATTCGGGCAGATTTCTTCCCAGTTCGCGAACCGCATGCGTAGGCTTCAGCCACTTCCCACCTCTGACGATCGAAACCGTCAGGCAGTCACATGTGCCACGGGACCAATTCCGTGTTTCCGGGCCGATGCCACTCCGAGGTGGTGCGCCGTGTCATTCCAGCGCCGCGAAGAGGAGATGCCCCAATGGCGACCCGCGTGACGAACACACCGTCAGATACCACCCGCACCGGCGGGCTCCCACGGCTCGTGCCGGTCCGACACAGGCGCAGCGGCGCGGTGTGGGGCGCGCTCCTCATCGTGTACGTGGTGTGGGGTTCGACCTATCTGGCGATCCGGATCGGGGTGGCGACAATGCCGCCGTTTCTCTTCGCCGGCACACGTTTCGTGGTCGCGGGGGTGCTGCTGGCCGCGCTGGTGGCCTGGCGGCAGGGGACGGCCGCGCTGCGGGTCACCCGTCGGCAGTTCGCCTCGGCTGCCACGGTGGGTCTGTTGCTGCTGTTCGGCGGTAACGCGCTGGTGGTCCTCGCCGAGACCTCCCTCCCTTCCGGGCCGGCGGCGCTGCTGACGGCCTTGATCCCGGTGTGGCTGGTGCTGCTGCGCAGGGCCGACGGCGACCGGCCGCGTGCCGCGACCGTTCTCGGTGTGCTGCTCGGACTCGCCGGCCTGATCGTGCTGACCATCCCCGGAAGCGGCGGCGGGGTGCGGCTGGGCGGGGTGCTGACGGTCGTCACCGGGACGCTGATGTGGTCGGGTGGTTCGTTCGCGGCCTCGAAGCTCCCTCTGCCCGCGAACTCGTTCTCTGCCAGTGCCTACGAGATGATCGCCGGCGGTCTGGGCTGCCTGGCGCTGGGGGTGGTCCGCGGCGAGCAGGATGGCCTGGATCTGGGCGCTGTCTCCACCCGGTCGTGGCTGGCACTGGTGTATCTGATCGTCTTCGGCTCGCTGGTGGCGTTCACCGCCTACGTGTGGCTGCTGCACTCGGCGCCGCTGTCCCTGGTGGCCACGTATGCGTACGTGAACCCGGTGGTCGCCGTCGTCCTCGGCTGGGTTGTTCTCGGCGAGCCGCTGACCTGGCCGGTGCTATCGGGCGGTGCGATTGTCGTCGCCGGCGTCTGTGTGGTCGTCAGTACCGAACGCCGAGGCCTGAAAAAGGCCGTTTGAGTGACCGGAGCGTCACCTTCTGTACACGGACACGCAGCGTGTGGTGCGATGCCCACGTGAAATCCGGGGGTCGGGCCGGAAAGCGACGCCCGCCCTCGATCCGTGGACGAATTGAAGGGAAACCCATGGTGCTCCGTGTGCTGGCCGCGACTGGTGTCGCCACATCACTGTTCGGCTCGTCGGCCTTCGGCGGCAGCCCGCCCCCGCCGCCGGACCGGATCGTCATCGACAGCGTGGCGGTCAACGGTTCCGGTTGCCCGGCGGGGACGGCCGCCGTGGCCGTGTCCCCCGACAACACCGCCTTCACCGTTACCTACAGCAACTACCTCGCCCAGGTGGGGCCCGGGTCGGCGCCGACCGACGACCGGAAGAACTGTCAGCTCAACCTGCTCATGCACGTCCCCGGTGGCTACACCTACGCGATCGCGTCCGCCAGCTACAGCGGCTTCGCGTCACTGGCGCCGGGTGCGTCCGGGACCCAGCGGGCCAGCTACCACTTCCAGGGCAACGCCCACACGACCAACTCGACCCACCGCTTCAAGGGCGGGTTCACCGGCAACTGGCAGACGACCGACACCGTGAACGTCGCCGCCCTGGCCTTCGCCCCCTGCGGGGAGGAGCGCAACCTCAACATCAACACTGAACTGCGGGTCGAGCGCGGCACCTCGAGCCCGAGCGCCACCAGCTTCATGGAGATGGATTCGACGGACGGCAGGATCAAAACCGTGTACCACCTGGCCTGGAAGCAGTGTCGCTGATCTCGTTCGGTGCTCGAGGACCCTGGCCGGACTGGACGAGCACCAGGTCGCCCGCGGGACTCCTGGCACCGCTGGGTCACCCTGGCCGTGCTCGCGGTCGCTGCCGCCCTCGAATGCCGCGACCATGCCCCGGCCGATGACGGGACCAGCCCGAATGGGCTGATCCCGCTCACCTGCAACGAGATCCAGTGCCTGTTCACCGCCCTGCTCGTTCGGCCCGTCCACGACCTCGCGCGCTGGTCCACCTGGCGCCGACGCCACCAGGTCCGCGCGCGTGGGGCATGCCGGGCCCGCGGTCGCGCCAGGGGGCGAGTTCCTTGGGGTGAGGCGCATCGTCAGTCCGGGCGACGGGTGTCGGCGGGGTCGATGGCCTGGTTGACGCGGTGGCCGATGGCGCGCAGGGTGCGCTGTTGGGCCTGGGTGAGCGGGTCGAAGACGAGGCGGCGGACCTCCTCGACATGGCCCGGGGCGGTGGCGCGGCCCCACCCCGCAGCCCGGCGGGAGGCTCGGTGGGGGCCGGTGCGGGAGGAGTCCCGCACCGGCCCCGGACGTTCACGCCGAGGCGGTGGAGCCGTCCGCCTTGCGGCCACGGCGGCCGAGCACGATACCCGTCACGGCGCCGAGGACGCCAACGACGATGCCCGCGATGCCGAGCGTGCGCGCGGTGGAGTCGCCGCTGCTCGCCTTCGCCGCCGTGGGCGCCGCCGGGGCGGTCGCGGCAGCGCTCGGGGCCGGCGTGGAGTCGCCGCCGGTGGCGGCGGTCAGCTTGAGGACCGGGGCCGGGTGCTCCGGCTCCTTCTGGCCGTCCTGCGGCTCCTCGATCCAGCGGACGATGTTGCCGTCGCTGTAGGTCTGGAGGGCCTTGAAGACGACCTTGTCGGTGCCGTCGGGCAGCGCGCCGAGGTCGACGGTGAAGTCCTGGTAGTGGCCGGGGGCGATCTGGCCGCCGGTCCAGACGATCTGCGAGACGACGTCCGTGATGTCGCCGTCGTCGGTGTGGATCGGGGTGGCCAGCTTGGTGGTCTGGATCTGGTCGGTCCAGCCCGGCACCGGCGCGACCAGGGCGGACGGGACCGGGTGGTCGGTCGGGAAGTCGATCTCCACCTTGACCGTGCTGTTCTTGTCGTCCTCGTTGGGCACGCGGAACGCGAAGGTCTGGTCGGTCGCGTTCTTCGGCACGCTGGACGGCTGCACGGTGACGTGCGCGGACGCGGTGGCGGCGGTGGCCAGCACGGTCGCGGCGGCCAGGGCGGAGGCGACGGCAAGGCGGTTGTTGAAGGACAGGCTCATGGCTGAGTGGTCTCCAGGTCGGAGGCACGCGTCGGCCGGCCCACCGGTGATCGGGCACCGTGGGAAGGCTGAGCATGCGTATGCGATCGAGGTAGTCGGCGGACGGCCGCGACCGGAGACGTTCCGCTCCGGTCAGACGACCCCCGTCAGCGGCGGACCGCGCCTGATCACCACGTGCCGAAGGAGTGCCGACGGCGGCAGGCCCCACCAGCCGTCCGCCGGCACCGGGCGCACTCCGCCTGCCCCCGCACGACCGCCGAGCCCGTCACGCAGGGCCACGAACAGGTCCAGAACGCGACGGAGTTGAGCCGCGCAGGCCCGCACGGTGGCCGAGGCGGTGTCGGCCGCGAGCCGGACCAGCGTCCAGAGGGCCGCCTCGCCGCGCCGCAGCCACCACCCGGCGGCGACGGTCGCGGCCAGGTGCGCCGCGAGCATGGCGGGACTCAGCCCCAGGAGCGTCGCGTGGGCCCAGAAGGCGACATGCGTCGCCGCGACGGCGGTGTGGGGAGCCGCTCCGCCGCCCATCACCATGTGAGTCATCGGGGCGCCGGAGCGCCCGCCCATCCCCGGCATGTCGGCCATGCCGTCCATACCGGCCCTCATCGGCGAACGCCGTGGGCACTGGGCGGCGTGGAACAGGACGTGCAGGCCGCCCTGGCCGGCCGCCAGCCCGCCGACGATCGCCCGCGCCGAGCGTTCCCGGCGCGCGCCGAACACCGCGACCGCCCCGGTGAGGAGCCACCCGGACAGCAGCGCGCTCAGTGGAACCGCGCCGCCGGAAGCCAGGGCGTGCCCGGCGGCGGCCAGCACGACGCAGACCGTCGCGAAGGGCAGAGCCCGCAGAACGCGAAGGTCGAGTGCGGCGGCGCGCACGGGCAGAGGCTCGGCGGCGGTTCCGGAGTCAGACATGGCCGGGACATCATGACACCACCCGCCGCACCGCCGCGTGGGGACCCGAGGAAGAACCCCGGACATGCGCGGAACTTTTCCGGTGTCGCGTCCGACTACCAGTGCCGGGCCGCAACCGTCGGCCCCTGCCCCCGGATCTTCCCAGGAGAGTTCCATGCGTTCTCGTGTGTTGTGCGGCATGGCCGCCGCCGTCCTCGTGACGGGATGCGGCAGTGGCGGAGGTGCCAAGACCGGCGACGCGGGAGCGGCGGCCACGTCCGCACCCGCTGCCGCTGCCCCGTCGGGCGCAGCGGCGTTCCCGGTCAAGGTCACGGACTGTGCCGGGAAGGAGACGGTGTTCGACTCGGCACCGAAGAAGATCGTCACCAGCAACGCGTCCAGCCTGGAGATGCTGCTGCGGCTCGGCGCGGGCGACCGGGTGATCGGCACGGGCTTCCCGCCCGGCAAGGGCACGCTGCCGACCGACATCGCCGATGCCAGCGCCAAGGTGCCGGTGCTCGGGGACATGGCGATCCCCAAGGAGAAGCTGCTCGGCTCCGGCGCCGACCTGTACGTGGAGACCTTCGCCGCCATGGGCGGCATGGGCGGCATGGGCGGCGGGATGGGCACCACGCCGACCGACCAGGAGTACCAGGCCGCCGGGATCAAGCGGGTGTTCCTGCACTCCACCGCCTGCGCGGCGATGGCCAGGGCCCCGCAGCAGGACCTCTCCGGCGTCGAGGGCGACATCCGGAGCCTGGGCCAGGTCACCGGCACCTCGGCCGAGGCCGACGCGCTGGTCGCGGACATGGAGAAGAAGGTCGGATCGGTGAGGAACGCGCTCGCCGGCGTGGCGGCGGACCAGCGCCCCGGCTACTTCTTCTTCGACTTCGACGCCGGCACCAAGCAGCCGATGGCGCTCTGCAACCGGCAGGTCGGCAACGCCGTGATCACCCTCGCCGGGGCCCGCAACGTGTTCGGCGACTGCGACGGCGACTTCAAGCCCGTCTCCTGGGAGGACGTCGTCGCCAAGAACCCGGACTGGATCCAACTCGGCGTCCGCAACCGCGGCAGCGAGGCCGAGAACAGGAAGGCTTTCGACGACGCGGAGAAGTTCCTGCGCGAGTTCCCCGCCACCAAGGGCCTCAAGGCCGTCCAGGAGGGGCACTTCGTCCGGGTCGGCTCGGAGGTGACCACCATCGCCGGCACCCGCGACGCCGACACCGTCCGGCAGATCGCGCACAGCCTCTTCCCGGACCTCGTCAAGGACGCGCAGTAGATGACGGCCGCACCCGCTGCAGCGCCCGTCCGTCGGCCCGCGCGCACCGCGCGGGCCGGCCCCGTCGCGTCCGCTCTCGTCACCGCACTGGTCGTCGCCCTCACGCTGGCGGTCTCGTTCGGTCCCGTGGACATCCCGGTCCGGGAGGTCTGGACCGTGGTGGAGCACCGGATCACCGGGACGGCGCCCGAGGCCGGCGCCCGGGACCTGATCGTGTGGCAGCTGCGCGTACCGCGTGCCCTGCTCGCAGCCCTCGTCGGCGCCGGGCTGGGCCTGGTCGGCACCGCCGTGCAGGCGCTGGTGCGCAATCCGCTGGCCGATCCGTACCTGCTGGGCATCTCCTCCGGCGCGTCGCTGGGGGCCGTCGCCGTCATCGTCCTCGGCGCGGGCACCGGCTTCGCCTTCGGGTTCGGCGTCTCGGCCGCCGCGTTCGCGGGCGCGCTGGCCGCCTTCGCCCTCGTGTGGGCGATCGCCCGGCGCGGCGGCGGCTTCGCCCCGATGCGCCTGGTGCTGGCCGGGGTGGCCATCGGGCAGTTCCTCTCCGGCTTCACCAGCTTCCTCGTCCTCCAGGCCGGCGACGAGCAGCAGACGCGGGGCGTGCTGTTCTGGCTGATGGGCAGCCTCGGCGCCGCGACCTGGGACCAGCTCGCCGTACCCGCCGCCGCCGTCGCCCTGGGCTGGCTGGTCCTCCAGGCACGGGCCCGGCACCTCAACGCCCTGCTGATGGGCGACGAGACCGCCGCCGGCCTCGGCGTCGACACCGCCCGGCTGCGCCGCGAGCTGTTCGCCGTCACCAGCCTGCTGACCGGGGTCCTGGTCGCGGTCTCCGGCGCGATCGGCTTCGTCGGCCTGCTGGTGCCGCACGTGTGCCGGCTCGTCGTGGGCGGCGACCACCGCCGGCTGCTGCCGCTGTCCGCCCTGACCGGCGCCGTCCTGCTGGTCGTGGTGGACACCGTCGCCCGCACCGCCCTGGACACGCAGGAGCTGCCGATCGGCGTCGTCACCGCCGTCATCGGCGCACCCGTCCTGCTGTACCTGCTCGACCGACGGCTGGAGCGCGGATGAGGATCGCCATCGAGGAGCTGTCCGTCGCCCTCGGCGGGCGTGACGTGCTCTCCAACGTCGGCCTGATCGCGGCCGAGGGCGAGATCGCCGGCCTGGTCGGGCCGAACGGCAGCGGCAAGTCCACCCTGCTGCGCACCGTCTACCGGCACCTGCGTCCGGACGCGGGGCGGGTCCTGCTGGCTTCGCGGGACGTGCGCTCGCTGGCCCCGGCCGAGGCCGCCCGGCACATCGCGGCCCTGCCCCAGGAGCGCGGCGCGGACTTCGAGTTCACCGTGCGCGAGGTCGTGGCGATGGGCCGCACCCCCTACAAGCGGGCCTTCGCCGGGGACGACGAGCGGGACCGGGTGGCCGTCGCCGAGGCGCTGGAGCGGGTCGGCCTCGGGGGCCACGCGGACCGCCGGTTCGCGCAGCTGTCCGGCGGGGAACGGCAGCGGGTGCTGCTGGCGCGGGCGTTCGCTCAGCAGCCGGACGTGCTGGTGCTGGACGAGCCGACCAACCACCTCGACGTCCGGCACCAGGTGGAGCTGCTCGCCCTGCTGCGTGAGCAGCGCCGCACCACGCTGATCTCGCTGCACGACCTCAACGCCGCGGCCTCGCTCTGCGACCGGCTGCACGTCCTGCACGAGGGCGTTCTGGTGGCCTCCGGCACGCCTCGGGAGGTGCTGACGCCCGAGCTGCTGGCGAAGGTGTTCGGCGTGCGGGCCGCGGTGGTCGAGCATCCGCTGACCGGTGATCCGCTGATCGCTTTCGACCACCGGCAGGCCGCCCCATGACCGCCGGCGGGGCCGCCGCCGGGGAGCCGGCTGCCTCGGTGTAGGACCACCGGACCGCCCCCTGGTTCCCGATGGGAGCGAGGGGGCGGTGGTGTGTCGGCCGGCAGGGCTCAGGACTCCTCGAAGTGGCTCGGCCGGCCGTCCCGCAGCACCAGGGTGCCCCGCGGCTCGGCGTCGGCCCGGCGCATCAACTGCCAGCTGCCGTCGGCGCGGTGCAGGACGGTGGAGTGCCAGGGGGTGGTCCAGGCGTCGGGGGCGTCGAGCAGCCGGATGCCGAACTTGGCGGCGCCGCGCGGCTGGGGGTGGATGGACAGGCGGACGGTGCGGGGGTGGTGCTCGGCGATGAGGTCGCCCCACGCGCGGCTGCGCTGGATGACCCCGTAGGCGCGCCGGCGGCACTCGCGCTGCAGGGCGGACCTGGTGCCGCTGAAGTCCACGGTGTCCTCGGTGAGGAAGCGGGTGATGCCCCGGTAGAGCGCGAGGGTGTGCTCGTCGCGTCTCACCTCGGCGCGCAGTTCCTCGACGGTGGGCGCGTACGCGGCGTGCACCCGGGCGCGCTTCTCGTCGTACGGCAGGTCGCCGAGCACGTCGCGCAGGTCGAAGACGGAGAGGCGGGTCAGGCCCTCGCGTCGGATCAGGGCGGCGAGTTCGTCGGAGTAGGCGTCGATGTGCGGGTCCGGCACCCGGATCAGGTCGCCGAAGACGTGCCCGTCGGAGCATATTTCCATCCGGGCGCCCGGCTCGTACACCTCGCCGACCGCCCGGCAGAGGTCGTCGAGGAAGGTGAGGGAGAGGCGTTCGCCCTCGTCGGGGAGGTGTCCGAGAACCTTGGCGGGGCTGGGCGACTTGCAGGGGAAGCCCGGCAGGGTGAAGACGATCCGGTCTCCCGCCTCGACGAACTCGGCCAGCTGCCGGAGCTGTTCGGGGAAGTCTTCGACGGCGGCCGGGGTCGCGGTGTCGGTGGCACGGCGGTGGGGCAGCAGCAGTTCCAGGACGGCGGCGCAGATCTGTCGGACGGGTCTGGAACTGTCCGTGACGGATTCGGTGGGCATGCGTCTCCTCCGTGAGGGCATGGCGGGATGGCGGCCCGGCGCCGCTCGTCCCGACGGGAGGCGGGTGCCGGGCCGCCCTGGTCGGGCGGGTGGGTCGACCGGCGGTGGCCGGGTCGGTCAGGTGCGCTTGTCGTAGGCGACCGGGAGCCGGTTGACGCCGCGGGCGAGCACGGCCGGGATCCAGGTGAGGTCGTCGAGGGAGCCGGCGGGCCGCAGGCCGGGCAGACGGGCCAGCAGGGTGGCGAGGGCGATCTGGAGCTCGGCGCGGGCGAGGGCGGCCCCGGGGCAGAAGTGGATGCCGTGCCCGAAGGCCAGGTGGGAGTTCGGGCTGCGCTCCAGGTCGAGCGTGTCGGCGTCCGGGAACTGCTTCCCGTCCCGGTTGGCCGCGCACAGCGAGACGATGACGGAGTCGCCGGCCGGGATGCGGGTGCCGTGCAGGTCGCTGTCCTCGGCGAAGAACCGCCAGGTGGTGAGCTCGAACGCGCTGTCGTAGCGAAGGAGTTCCTCGATCGCCCGGGGCATCAGGGCGGGGTCGTCGCGCAGCCGCTCCAGCTGGTCGGTGTGGCGGAGCAGGGTGATCAGCATGGTGGTGATCTGGTTGGTGACGGGCTCCTGGCCGGCGACGAGGAGCTGGAAGATCATCGAGTCGAGTTCCTCCTGGGTCAGCTCCCTGCGGTCCTTGGCGACGACCAGACGGGAGAGGAGGTCGTCCTCCCAGTGCTCGCGCTTGTGGGCGACGACCTCGGCGATGTACGTCTGCAGGCCGAACAGGCGGGCCTCGTAGGCGGGCCTGCCCGGGTCCTGCGGGCCGACCGGCTGGACGACCTTGCCCCAGTCCCGGTCGAAGCGGGCGGCCAGCTCGGCCGGGAGGCCGATGACCTCCGCCAGGACCCGGAACGGGTAGTGCGCGGCGAAGCCCTGGACCAGGTCGGCGCCGCCCTCGGCGGGCAACTCGTCCACGAGGGCGTCGGCGAGCTCCTGGAAGCGCGGGCGCAGCGACTCCACCCGGCGTGGGGCGAAGGCCTCCAGGACGAGGCGGCGCATCCGGGTGTGCTCCGGCGGGTCCTGGTGCAGCAGGTGCGCCTGGAGCTGGGAGTGCTGGGGCTCGGGCATGATCGAGGCCAGCGCGCGCCAGTTGTCGTTGCCGAGCTCGTGGTTCTTGCCGAGGCGGGGGTCGTTGAGTGCCCGGTGGGCGGCGTCGTAGCCGGTGACCAGCCAGGCGGCGATCCCGGAGGGGAAGCGGACCTTGTGGACGGGGCCGGCGTCGCGCATGCGGCGGTAGAGGTCGTACGGGTCGGTCTTGTAGGCGGAGCCGTACAGCGGGATCGGCTCACCGGCGGCGGCGCCGGTGACGGGGCAGCGGCCCTCGGTGTGGTCAGGGGTGGTCATGCCGGTTCCTCCGGGTGGCGGGTGGGATGGTCACAGGGCCAGGGCGGGGCGGTGGTGGTCGAGCCACAGCGCGACGTCGACGACGCGTTCCAGGCGGAGTCGGTGGCCCCACTGGAGCTGCTCGGCGGGGGTGTCGAGGCCGGCCTTGATGACCGTCTCGTCGGCGATGTCCCGTACGTGCGGCGCGTCCAACGCCTCGCGGGCCAGTCGCTGGAGGCCGCTGTTGTAGTCGGTGTGGTGCGTGGCCGGGTAGTGGTTCTTCGGCCGCCGGAGCACCGAGTGGGGGGCGATGCCCCGGCCGACGTCGCGCAGCAGGCTCTTCTCGCGGCCGTCGTGGTTCTTCATCGCCCAGGGGGTGTTGAAGGCGTACTCGACGAGCCGGTGGTCGCAGTAGGGCACCCGGACCTCCAGGCCCTGAGCCATCGAGAGGCGGTCCTTGCGGTGCAGCAGCTGGCGCAGCCAGCGGGTCAGCGAGAGGTGCTGGAGTTCGCGCTGCCGGTGCTCCTCGGGCGTCTCGTCGTCCAGGTGCGGGACCGCGGCGAGCGCGCTGCGGTAGGTGTCGGCGCGGAACTCGCCGATGCGCAGCCGGGCGGCGAGCTCGGGGTTGATCGGCATGGCGGCGTCGTCGCCGGTGACGAGCAGCCAGGGGAAGGCCTGCGCCGCGAGCGCTCTGGGGTTGTGGAACCACGGGTAGCCGCCGAAGACCTCGTCGGCGGCCTCGCCGGACAGGGCGACCGTGGAGTGCCTGCGGATCTCGCCGAACAGCAGGTAGAGCGAGGTGTCCATGTCGCCGACGCCGATCGGTGAGTCCCGGGAGACGACGACGGCCCGGCGGTGCTCCGGGTCGAGCAGGGCGTGCGGGTCGAGGATCACGGTGGAGTGGTCCGTGCCGATGAAGGCGCCGGCCTCGGTGGCGAAGGGCGTGTCGTGGCCGGTGCGCAGGACGTCGCCGGTGAACTGCTCGGCCTGGTCGCTGTAGTCGACGGCGTAGGAGCGGAGCCTGGCCTGCGGGCCCTCCCGGAGCCGGAGTTCGTCGGCTACGAGGGCGGTGACGACGGTGGAGTCGAGGCCGCCGGAGAGCAGGCTGCACAGCGGGACGTCCGCCTCCAGCTGCGATCTGGCCGCGCGGTCGACCAGCTCGCCGACGCGCTCCTTCGTGGCCTCCGGGTCGTCGGTGTGCGGACGTGCGGTCAGGTCCCAGTAGTGGCGCTCGCGGACGCCGTCGCGGTCGAGGACGAGCAGTGCGCCGGGGTGGACCTCGCGGACGCCGGCCCAGACGGTGGGGCCGGTGTTGAACAGCAGGCTGTAGGCCTCGCGCAGGCCGTCGGCGTCCACGGTGGGGGTGATCTCGGGGTGGGCGAACAGGGCCTTGGGCTCGGAGCCGAAGGCCAGGCCGCCGTCGACGGCCGCCCAGAAGAGCGGTTTGACGCCGAGCCGGTCGCGGACGAGCAGCAGTCGCTGCCGGTGTTCGTCCCAGACGGCGAAGGCGTACATGCCCTCCAGGTGGTCGACCAGGGCGTCGCCCCATTCCAGGTAGGCGCGCAGCACCACCTCGGTGTCGCTGCGCGTCTCGAACCGGTGGCCCCTGTTTCGGAGCCGCTCGCGCAGCTCGTGGTGGTTGTAGACCTCGCCGCTGTAGGTGAGCACCACCTGCGGCAGCTCGGGGCGGTCGGCCATGGGCTGGGCGCCGCCCTCGATGTCGATCACGGCGAGCCGCCGGTGGCCGAGCGCGGCGTGGGCGCCGGTCCAGACACCCCCGGCGTCGGGCCCGCGCAGGGCCATGGTCGCGGTCATCGCCTCGATGACGGGGGCGCGGTGCCGGACGTCCTGGTGGAAGGACACCCAGCCGGTGATTCCGCACATGCGCGTGCTCCAGACGTGAGAACGGTGAAAGCGTGAGTGGGAGGTGACGTGGACTCAGGCCGTCCGGCCGGCAGTCGAGCGGCCGTGCAGCGCCAGCAGCGGGACGGCGAGGCAGGCGCAGGCCGCGGCGACGCCGAGGCCGAGGTGCAGGCCTGCCGTACCGGAGCCGCCGAGGCTCCACGTGGCGGTGGCGAGGGCCGGGCCGAGGGTGAAGCCGAGGCTGCGGGCGAGCTGTACGGTGGAGGCGGCGGTGGCCGTCGTCGCCGGGGTGGCGGACGTCATCACCATGGCCTGGGTCGGGCCGCCGTACAGGCCCATGCCGGCTCCGGCGAGGGCGAGGCGCCAGGCGATGTCCGGCAGGCTCCAGGTGTCGCCGAGCGGCACGAGCAGCAGGAAGCCGAGTGCGGTGAGCGTGGCCCCGACGGTCGCGGTCGGCCGGGGGCCGAAGCGGTCGGCCAGCCGTCCGCCGAAGGGCCCGCCGATCCCCATGGCGAGCGGGAAGCACAGGATGGTCAGGCCGGTCGCGGTGGCGCTGGCGGCCTCGTCCCGTTGCAGGTGCAGGGCGAGCAGGTAGTGCATGACGGCGAAGGCCCCGGCGACGGCCAGCACCGCGGTGTTCAGGCCTGCCGTCCGGTTCGCCCGCAGCACCGACCTGACGGGCTGTCCGCCCGCACGCCGCAGCCACAGCGCGGTCAGCGGTACGGCGGGGGCCGCCAGCAGCAGCCAGGCCGGAGCGTCCGCCGTGAAGGTGAGCCCGAGGAGGACCGCGCAGACGGCACCGCCGATGAGCGCCGCGTCGGTCAGCTCCGTCCGGGCCGGCCTGACCAGGGCGCCGCCCCGGGGCAGGTGACGGCGGGCGAGGAGCCAGGCCCCCAGGCAGACCGGCAGCTTGACGAGGAAGATCGCCCGCCAGCCCAGGTGGTCGAGCAGCAGTCCGCCCAGGGCCGGGCCCGTGACCGCGCCGAGCGGCCCCAGGGTCGCCGGCACGCTCATCGCCCGGCCCCGCAGTTCCGGCCGCACCGAGCGCATCGCCAGCACCGGCATCAGAACGAACAGCACCGCGCCGAAGGCCCCTTGGACCACCCGGGCCGCGATCAGCGCACCGGCCCAGGGCGCCGCGGCGGCAGCGGCGCTGCCCAGCGCGAACCCGCCGACGGCGGTCAGCAGCGCGGGGCGGGTGCCGACCGCGTCCAGCCACCGTCCGGCCGGCAGGAGCAGCGCCACCAGAGGGAGTTGGTATCCCAGGACGGCCCACTGGGCGGTCTGTGCGGATATGTGGAAGCCCTTGCCGATGTCCGCGAGTGCGATGTTGACGATGTTCATGTCGAGCATCGCCACGAACGACAGCATCCCCGCGACCGCGACCAGGCTCCAGCGGTCCGTGACCGCCTGCGGAGCTTCCCGACCCGTCGTCGCGCTCACGGCGTACACCCCTTGCCGGCGGATCTCGGCCGATCCGACCGGCACCTCATGGGCCGCATGCTCCGTCCTCCTCCTGTGTCGGGCACCGTCGGCGACGGCACCCGGCACATGAGTCGGACCGGGACTCCCGGAAGTTCCGAACACTTGCATGATTCTTCGCCGACCATGCGAACGCCCCCGGAGCTGCCCGTCCTCCACGCGGTCCGAGCGCCGCGACGGGTTGGCGGGTCATTCCTCCAGGGCGGCCGCGATGTGGTCGAGGTCGGCGAGGAGCGCTGCCATGCGTTGCGGCGGGATCGCCTCGACCATGCGCTCTTCGATGGCGTAGACGGCGGCCTGGACCGCGACGAGGCGCGCGCGGCCATCGGCGGTGAGGTGTGCGGGCCGGGCACGGCCGTGGTCGGCGGTGGCGGGGCGAGTGATCAGTCCCGCTTCCTGCAGGCCCCGCAGGACGACGTTTCCGGACTGCCGGGTGACGAAGGTCGCGCGGGCGAGGTCGGCGTTGGACATGCCGGGGTGCAGGGCCAGGAGTTCAAGGGTGGCGTACTGCGGCACGGTCAGCCCGTGCTCGCGCAGGACCTTGTCCATGGCACCCCGCAGGGCGGCCTGAGCGCGTTTGAGCAGGTACCCCACGTGCTGGGTGACGTCCTTGGCGGGGTGGGGCGGCTCGGCCGGCGTGCTCTCCATCATGTCAGCATTTTGACATAGCCCTCGCGGCACCCTAGCCTCGCCTATGTCAAAGTCCTGACATATGACTCCGGTACAAGGATCGAGGAAGACCCATGTCTGTCACCATCGACGGCCCCGACTTCGTGGCCCTGCAAGTCCGTGACGTGGACGCCGCAGCCGCCTTCTGCGAGCAGCACCTGGGCCTGCGCCGGGCCGCGGTCTCGCCGCCGCACGCGGTCGTGTTCGACACCAGGCCGACCCCGTTCGCCGTCCGCCAGCTCCTCCCGGACGTCGACCTCGCCGACACCGCACGGCCCGGCCTCGGAGTGGTGCTGTGGTTCCGGACTTCCGACGCCCACAAGCTCCACGACCAGCTCGCCGCCGCCGGGATCAGGATCCTCACCCCGATGGCGGACAGCCCCTTCGGGCCGGTGTTCTCCTTCGAGGGCCCGGAGGGCTACACGCTGACCGCACACGGAGGCTGACCGCGGCCGTCGGCCCGGCCGGACCCTTCTCGCCGACGGGATCCGCGCAGGGCACAGCCGGGATCCTCCTCCCACTGGCACGGGTAGCGCGGGCGTACGTGGGTCGCTGTCACAGGAGCAGCGCCTCGAGCTCCGAAAGTCGGCCGAACAGGTCGGGGAGGCCGCGCACGCCGTTGCGCACGGACTCGTGCGACAGCGCGAGGTCAGGGCCGGTGCTCGCCTCGACACCGGCGAGGCACCGGAGGATGTTCCGCCTCGTGTGCCCCAGCCAGCCGTCGATCATGAACACAAACCAGCTCGGACCTGACGGCGGCAGCGCTCCGCCCCCCGCGACATAGCCGTCGAGGACCGAGCGGAAGATGGCGGGCTCGATGTCGTCGAAGCCAGGTCCCTTCGCGAGGCTCAGCGCGGTCGAGCCGAGCTCACCGGACAGGTCGAGCATCCCCGAGAGCTCCCAGTCGAGCACCACCGGCCGACCCTCTCGAGCGAGCAGGTTCCACGGTTGGATGTCCTGATGGGTCAGCACGACGGGGCCTGGCCGTTGGCAGGTGTCGACGAAGTGGGAAATCGCGAGGAACGTCTCGATGTGAGAGGCGAGTTCGTCGGCCCACGGCTGTCCGGTCGCCGCCGCCCGCGCGGCGAGCTCGGGCCAGTCCCGTGACGCCGGTTCCTCGATCGACACATGGGTCCACGCGACGTCGAGCGCGTGGATGCGCGCGAGGATCTCACCGATCTCAAACGCGTACGCCGCCGGCACCGGTGCCTCCGGCACCTTTTCTCCCTCGACCCATCGATGAACGAGCGTGTGGGGGCCGGCCGAGATCGGCTCCGGCATCGGAATGCCGGCGGCGAAGGCCGCCCGCTCAAACCTGAACACGTCCTCGACACGAGAGGTCCAGCGGCGGTCGACGAGGTTCAACTCCTTCACCGCGAACGACCCTTGGTCGGTGTCGAGCCGGTACATCCGGTTGGCGAACCCGCCGTGGACGCGAATCATCGGCCCGATCGGCGCCCCGAGATGCGAAAGGTCCACCTACGCATGCTAGTGGCTGGCAGTTCATCGGTGCACCTGACTTTCCCGCGATGCGTGCTCACGATCACCGCTACGCCGACGGCCACAGCCCGACCACGTACCAAACACGCCATAGGTAGCCCCTCAGGCACGTCTGAACGTCCTCGGGCCCGGCCACCCAGTACGTTGACCGGGCCCGGTAGTTTGACCGGTCCGAGCCCTTTCCACCTCTCGAAGGAGACGCCTCCCGTGGCCAGCCCGACCCAGACGCTGGAGTTCCAGGCGGAGACCCGCCAGCTGTTGCAGCTGGTGATCCACTCGATCTACTCGAACAAGGACATCTTCCTGCGCGAGCTGATCTCCAACGCCTCCGACGCCCTCGACAAGCTCCGCCTGGAGTCCCTCACCGACACCGGCCTCGACGTCGACACCTCCGACCTGCACATCACGCTGGACATCAACCGCGACGCCCGCACCCTGACGGTGCGGGACAACGGCATCGGCATGACCCGCGACGACGTCGTCGACCTGATCGGCACCATCGCCAAGTCCGGCACCGCGAGCCTGCTGGCGAAGATCAAGGAGGCCAAGGACGCGGACGCGGCACAGAGCCTGATCGGCCAGTTCGGGGTCGGCTTCTACTCGGCGTTCATGGTCGCCGACAAGGTCACCCTGCACACGCGCCGGGCCGGCACCGAGGAGGGCACCCTGTGGGAGTCCGACGGTGAGGGGACCTACACGATCGCGGAGGCCGGCGATCTGCCGGTGGGCACGTCGGTCACGCTGCACCTCAAGCCGGCGGACGGCGAGGACGGGCTGGGCGACTACCTGGCCGCGTGGAAGATCCGCCAGATCGTCAAGCAGTACTCGGACTTCATCCGCTGGCCCATCCGCATGGCCACCGAACCCGCCGGCCCCGGCACCGAGGCCGGCGCCGACGACCAGGGCGAGAGCGAGCGCCCGGGCGAGCCGGAGACGCTGAACTCGATGAAGGCGCTGTGGGCCCGCCCGCGCAGTGAGGTGACCGAGGCCGAGTACAACGAGTTCTACCAGCAGATCAGCCACGACTGGCAGGACCCGGCCGAGACGATCCACATGCGCGCCGAGGGCACCTTCGAGTACGAGGCGCTGCTGTTCATCCCCGCCCACGCCCCGTTCGACCTGTTCTCCCGTGACACCAAGCGGGGTGTGCAGCTGTACGTCAAGCGCGTGTTCATCATGGACGACTGCGACGCGCTGATGCCGAACTACCTGCGGTTCGTCAAGGGCGTCGTCGACGCCCACGACCTCTCCCTCAACGTCTCCCGCGAGATCCTGCAGCACGACCGCCAGATCACCGCCGTGCGCCGGCGCCTCGTCAAGAAGGTCCTCGGCGCCCTCAAGAACACGCAGGCCACCAACACCGAGGCCTACCTCAAGCTGTGGGAGCAGTTCGGCCGCGTCCTCAAGGAAGGCCTGATCGAGGACCGCGACAACACCGACGCCCTGCTGGAACTGGTCAGCGTCGCCTCGACCAACGATCCGCAGGAGCCGACCACGCTGCGCGAGTACGTCGCGCGGATGAAGGACGGCCAGGACACCATCTACTACCTGACCGGCGAGAACCGGGCGATGGTGGAGAACTCCCCGCACATGGAGGCCTTCACCGCCAAGGGCTACGAGGTCCTGATCCTCACCGACCCCATCGACGAGATCTGGACCGACCGGATCCCCTCCTTCGACGGCCGCCGCTTCCAGTCGATCGCCAAGGGCCAAGTCGACCTCGACAACGACTCCGACGGCGACAGCAGTGACGAGGCGAAGACCGAGAAGGCCCAGCGCGAACAGGACTTCGCCGCCCTCCTCGCCTGGCTCCAGACCACCCTGGCCGAGCACGTCAAGCAGGTCCGCCTCTCCACCCGCCTGACCACCTCCGCGGCGTGCCTGGTCGGCGACGCCCAGGACCTGACCCCCACCCTGGAGAAGATGTACCGGGCCATGGGCCAGGAACTCCCTGCCGTCAAGCGGATCCTCGAACTCAATCCCACCCACCCCCTCATCACCGCCCTGCGCCAGGCCCACGAGACGAACGCCGACGACCCGGCACTCGCCGACCTCGCCGAACTCGTCCACGGCAACGCCCTGCTCGCAGAAGGCGGCGACCTGCCCGACCCGGCCCGCTTCACCCGCCTCCTGACCGATCGCCTCACCCGCACCCTGTAGCCCCCGCCGGGTGCGGCCCGCCATACGCCAACCGGCTGGTCGGCCGCACCCCGCGCCGCTCGGCCGACATGCTCCACGCCGCAGCGAAGCACGGCATCACCCTCGACACCTTCGACCGGGAGCCGATGCAGTTCGACCTGGGACAACGAGCCCCGAGCGGGGAATCTTCGTACCAGCCGTTCACTGGACACACCCCCGCTCAGCTCGTTGTGCCACCTCATGACATCGGCTCCTCGCGGTCGGGCTCGGCGGCGTAGGACGTGAGGCGATCGGCGAGCGCGATGACGAGGTCGCGGAGTTCATCGGGGCGCTCGATGACGAACGGCCGGTTGAGTGAGGCGAGTACCGGAGGCAACCAGTCGAGTCGCTCCGCCCGTAGCTCGACGCGCAGCCAGCGCTCGGCCGCGCGGTCCTCGCCGGCTGCGGCCTCGTGCTCCTCCAGGTTCGCGACGCTGACGGGAAGGTGGGCGCGGATCTGCTCAACCGTCCCGTGGATCCGCAAGGTCACCTCATGCCGGTACTCGGCCGTGGCGAATCCCGACAGCACGCGCTGTGCCGGACCGGGACCCGCGGGCGTTTCGAATGAGCCGGGCAGGGTCCTCGCGTCCGCGATGCGGTCGAGCCGGAAGGTTCGGTCCTCGCCGATCCGGGCGTCCTTGCCCGTGACGTACCACCGGCCCGAATGGGCGACGATCCCGTACGCGTGCAGTGTGCGTTCGCTGCGCCGTCCGTCGCGGTCGGTGTAGCGGATCGAGACCGGTCGGTGGTGGCGCACCGCATCGGCGATCGTGAGCAGGACCCCGGCGTCCGGGGTGTCGAACTCGCCGGGCCGATCCGTGAAGGCGAGAGCTTCCACGAGTGCGTCGAGCCGGCGGGCGATGTGCTTGGGCAGCACCCGCCGGATCTTCGCCGATGCCGTCTCGTTCGCCGTGTGCTCCGTCGTCGTCAGCCCTGCTCCGCGGCCGGCGACCAGCCCGAGCAGGACGGCCAGCGCCTCGTCGTCGCTGAGCATGAGCGGAGGCAGGCGGTACCCGGGGGCGAGCCGGTACCCGCCGTAGCGGCCGCGCACCGATTCCACGGGCACGTCGAGGTCGATCAGCTGGTCCACGTACCGGCGCACGGTGCGCCCTTCGACGCCGAGCCGGTCGGCGAGTTCGGCCACCGTCCGGGTGCCGCCCGACTGCAGCAGTTCCAGGAGTGTCAGCACGCGGCCGGTGGGTCGAGGCATGTCCGCAGCCTAACGCGAATACAGGACCGATTCTGTCCACTATTTCTCCTAGCCTACGACGTGCACGCCTCCAGCACAGCCAAGGAGATTCCCATGGACTTCGTCTCGATCCGCATCATCACCAGCGACGTCGCGCGCCTCGTCGAGTTCTACGAGCGGGCCACAGGGGCGCGGGCGACGTGGGCCACCGAGGACTTCGCCGAACTCAGGACCGCGGGCGCCACCCTCGCGATCGCCGGCACCCGCACGGTCCCGCTGTTCGCTCCGGGCTCCGCCCGCCCGGCGGACAACCACAGCGTGATCACCGAGTTCCTCGTCGACGACGTGGACCGCGTTCACCGGAACCTGACCGGCTTCGTCACCGACTTCGTCACCGAGCCCACCACGATGCCCTGGGGCAACCGGTCGCTGCTGTTCCGCGACCCCGACGGCAACCTCGTCAACTTCTTCACCCCCGTCACCCCGGCGGCCATCGAGAAGTTCGCACGCTGACGTCTCGCGCAGCTGCTCGTGCGGGGGCCCTGGGATCCCAGGGCTCCCGCACGAGCAGCTGCGCGAGGTCACCCGCTACGAGCACGACCGGGTCGGCGACCTGGTCCACGTCGACATCGAGAAGCTCGGACGCATCCCGACGGGCGGCGGCCGTCGGATGCACGGCGTCGGCACCGAGTCCGCCCGCACACGCCGCGAACGAACGGGAAGGTGGAGCGCCCACGAGCCGCGGTCAGGACATGGCCTGACGGGCCGCCAGGTCGTCCAGGATGGTGGCGGTGGCGGTCGCGCCGAAGCGTTCGGCGCCGGCGGCCACGAACTCCAGCATGCGGTCCAGGGTGCGCACCCCGCCCGCAGCCTTGACCTTCATGTGCGCGGGGACGTTCGCCCGCATCAGCCGCACGTCCTCCAGGGTCGCGCCGCCGGGCGCGAAGCCGGTGGAGGTCTTCACGAAGTCCGCGCCCGCCAGCGCGCTGAGTCGGCAGGCGCGCAGTTTGGCGTCGTCGTCGAGGTAGGCGTTCTCGAAGATCACCTTGGTGAGGGCGGCGCCCCCGGCGGCGTCGACGACCGCCTCGATGTCCTGCCGCACCGCGTCGTCCTCGCCGCCGCGCAGCAGGCCGATGTTGAGCACCATGTCGAGTTCGGCCGCACCCGCCGCCAGGGCGTCGGTCGCTTCGCCCGCCTTGGCCGCCGCGGTGGTGCCGCCGTGCGGGAAGCCGATGACGGTGCCGACCGCGACCGCGGTGCCGGCGAGCGCCTTGACCGCGAGGGCGACGTCCGCGGGGCGCACGCAGACGGAGGCGACGTCGTAGGTCGCGGCGAGTTCGCAGCCGCGCAGGACCTCGCCGGTGGTGAGTTCGGGCCGCAGGAGCGAGTGGTCGATCATCTTGGCGAGCCGCCGGACGTCGATGCCCGTGAAGTCCATGAGCCTGTCCTAGGGGTGAGGCGTTTCGCGCCACAGCCCAGGGGGCGGACGCGCGGACGGTTCGACGATAGGCCATGGCTGTCTAGTCGTCTATACAGCTCCGGGCAGGCATCCACTCACCAGATGTGGCGAGGATCACACTGCACGCCTCTTGCCCTTGGCGCCTTTCGCCGCGGAATGCCCCGCTCTGTACTGGTCTACGCTGGTTGACTAGACAGCTGGACGGCGTAGTCTCAATTTCGGAGGACCCCTTTTGGAAACGGATTTCGCGCCCAGGTACCACCGGATCGAACAGGCGCTCCGAAACCGGATCGCCAAACACCGACCGCACGACCCGCTCCCCTCGGAGTCGGAGCTTTGCGACGAATTCGGGGTGAGCCGCATGACCGCACGGGCGGCCGTTCAACGGCTCGTCACGGAGGGTTTGGTCTATCGGGTCTCCGGGCGCGGGACATTCGTCGCGGAACCACCGACGCACCGTCGCGCGGAAAACCTGGTCCGATTCAGCGAGGAAATGCGCAGGCAGGGCCGGAAACCCTCTTCGCGCCTGATCTCGGCGGTTCTCCGTCCGGCCCTGCCGGAAGAGGTCCACCGGCTCCGGCTCCGGAGGTCCGCCCAGGTCGTCGAGATCGGCCGGGTCCGGCTGGCCGACGGGATCCCGACCGCACTGGAGCGGGCGGTGTTCCCCGAGGCCCTCGCCGCCCTGCTGGAGGTCGACTTCCGCACGGCCTCGATGCACGAGACGCTCGCCGGGCTCGGCCGGACGCCGACCCGCGGACATTCGTCCATCAGGGCCGCGACGGCCGGCGAGCGGGAAGCGGAGCTGCTGGCGGTGGCTCCCGGCACCGCCCTGCTCGTCGAGGAGCGCCTCATCATGGACCAGGACGAGCACCCCCTGGAACTCACGGAAACCCGCTACGTGGGTGACAGGTACGCACTGGACGTCGCCTTCGAGGTCGAATCCTGAGACGACCTCCGCAGCCGTGCGGTCGCTCCCACGACCGACGGACGGGAAGGGACGCCGACCGAACCGCGCGGAAGGAATTTCCGAAGGGGGACTGCAACAACCCGGCGGGCCGTCCGGCCCGCCGGTGCCAGCGGTGGAAAGACACGAATGCGTGGAGGGAAAGCCGTGTTCGCGTACCTGATGACCTCTCCCGGAGAAATCAACCGCACCGTGGTGCCCGATCCGGAATGCCGCGAGGACGAAATCCTGCTGCGGACCGAGGCCGTTTCGATCTGCTCGACCGACGTCTCCTACTTCCGCGGCCACCTCTTCGCCGAGGACTGGCCGATCATTCCCGGGCACGAATACGTGGGAAGAGTCGTCGAGGTCGGGAAGCGCCTCCGGGACGACGTGCGGCCGGGTGACCGGGTGACCTACTGGGGGCAGACCGACTTCGGCGGAATGGCCGAGTACCGGGCACTGCGGCCGCTCTTCCCGGGCCGGCCGGGCGTGGAGACGGCCTGGTACACCGGGCGGAACTTCTACGACGCCGACCAGGCCGCGGCGGTGGTCCTTCCGCCGCAGGTACCGTCGGACCTGGCCTCCGTGATCGAGCCGCTGACCTCCGTCCTGCGCTCGTTACTGCTCAATCCCCCGAAGCCCGGCGACACCTGCGTCGTCCTCGGCTGCGGCCCCAGCGCCCAGTTGGCCGTCCAGGTGCTGCACCGCCACCTCGGCGCGGGCTCGATCACCGTGCTGGACCGCAACGACGACCGGATGGCCGTCGCACTGCGGCACGGCGCCGCCCACGCCTTCAACACGGACACCCAGGCGGCCGAGCTCGAAGCGTACGTGCGCGAGCACCACGACCACTACGCGGACTACGTGTTCGACGCACTGCCCCACATCGCGGCACCGGCCAGCACCCCGGACAAGGACATCCGGGAGATCGCGATGGGCCTGCTGCGCCCTGGCGGCTCGTACGTCATCTACGGCGCGACGGCCGTCCCTCAGCGGCTCAACACGTGGATGATCCTGGCCAAAGGCCTGAGACTGCTCTCCACCCCGTTCGACGTCCGCTCGTTCCCGATGGCCCGCTCCGCGCACGTCACCGCCGTGGCCCTGCGGCTCGTCGAATCGGGCCTGGTCGATCCCGCCCCGCTGATCACCACCCGGGCCCGCCTCGACGACGAGGCCGCCGTCCGCGAGGCGTTCACCGGTTACGGCCGGGGCGCGTCGATGAAGACCTCGTTGCTCGCCCCGTCCGTCCTCCTCGACCACGTGCGCCGCACGGCCGTCGCAGCCGTCCCCGCCGCCTCCGCCGCCGACGCCTTCGCCGAGCAGGCCGGGATATCCGGGTGACCGGCACCTCGGTGCCGGTCACCCGGGACCAGGATGCCCCGGCCTTCGTCCGGGACCGGCTGACCGCCACGGCCTACGGCGGCCTCGCCGTCTACGCCTACGTCCTCTACGCGCTCGGCCCGCTGCTGCCGCTCCTTCGCCAGGACCTGCAGCTGTCCTACGCGCTGATGAGCCTGCACTCCACCGCCTTCGCCGCCGGCGCGATGCTCACCAACCTCCTGTTCCGCCGTCTGCGGACGCGCCTGGACCACCGGGCGCTCTTCTGGTCCGCACTCACGGCCCTGGCCCTGGGATCGCTCCTCCTCGCGACCGGGCTCTCGGCCATCGTCACCCTCGCGGCGGCGGTACTGGGCGGGACCGGTGGGGCACTACTCCAGACCACGGCCCTGGCCGTGCTGGCCGAGCACCACGGCGCGCACGAGTCCCTACGGGCGCGGGCCCTGGTCGAGGCCAACGCCGCCGCGAGCGTCAGCGCACTCGCCGCGCCCCTGGTCATCAGCGGCCTGGACGGCGCCGGGGCCGCCTGGAACTGGTGCCTGGTGCTTCCGGCCCTCGCACTCGCCGCCATGTACCCGGCGCTGCGCAAGGAACCGCTGCGCCCGCGCACCGCTCCCTCCGCCGGGACCGCTCCTTCCACCGGGGCAGCCCCCTCCGCCGGGACCGCCACCGAGGTGGCGCAGGCTGCCCGCCCGACGGGCTCGTTCCCGCTCCGCGCCGCCCTGTGCGGCCTGGTCGTGGGCTTCGAGTTCTGCCTCGCCTACTACGCCGCGCCCCTGCTCACCAGCACCAGCCACCTGACCGACAGTCAGGCATCGGCGGCCCTGGCCCTGTTCTACGGGGGCGAGCTGGCCGGCCGGCTGGCGGGCAGCCGGCTGACGGCCGGGGCCCGTGCCGCCCGCTCGGCCGCGCTGGTGGCCGGCTCACTGACCGTCGCCGCCACCGGGTTCCTCGCCCTGTGGCTCGCCTCCACCACCTGGCTCGCCCTGCTGGGCCTGGTCCTCGGTGGGCTGGGGGTCGCCAACCTCTTCCCGCTGACCCTCTCGCTCGCGGTGAGCGCCGCACCCGGCCGCACCGATCAAGCCACGGCCCGCGTCCAACTCGCGGTCAGTACCTGCATCATGCTCGCGCCCCTGCTGCTCGGCACGCTGTCCGACCGCCTCGGCGTGCGCCCGGCCTTCGGCCTCGCCGGCTTCCTGCTGCCCCTCGCCGCGCTACTGCTCGCCACCGGGCGACGGCGCCCGGCCCCCGCCGACGCGTCCCCCACGGGAGTCACCCCGCATGTCCGTCACTGAGAGCTCCGCCCGCGCCCGCGACACCCTGGCCCGCAACCACCGCACCGGTTTCTCCCGGGCGGCCCAGCGCCACTACGGCTTCACCTGCCCCTCCCCCGACAGCTACCCGTTCCAATGGGCGTGGGACAGCAGCTTCCACGCCGTCGCCCTCATCCACGTCGACACCCGCCGGGCCCGGGACGAACTGCGCTCCCTGCTCAGCGCCGCCACCCCGACCGGCTTCCTGCCGCACATGGTCCTCTGGCAGGACGACCTCCGCCCACGCGCCACCGAGGACTTCAGGATCGACCTCTGGGAGGGGTGGCGGTCCGTCACCATCGCACCGCCCGTGGTGGCCCGAGCCGTCGAGCGGGTGTACCTGGCCACCGGCGACGACCTCTGGCTGCGCCGTGTCCTGCCGCCGACGCTCGCCTTCTTCGGCTGGCTCAGGGACCACCGCACGAGCCCCGGCACCGGCCTGCTGGAGATCTACCAGCCCGACGAGTCCGGACTGGACAGCAGCCCCAAGTACGACGGCGCGCTCGGCATCGAGTCGGCCGCCGACGGCACCGTGCACGCCGCCTGGCACGGCGCGATGCGGTCGCTGATCACGGCCTACGGCTCCCCCGCCCGCACACCCGAGTCCCCGCTCCGCGACCGGCGGCTGTTCGTCTGGAACGACGTGCTCGTCAACACGGTCTACGCCGACGGGCTCGCCTGCCTGGCACGCCTCGTGCGGGCGACCGGTGCGAACGGGCGCACCGCGGAGCGGCTGGCCGGGGAATCCCGCGCGATCGGCACCGCCCTGATGCGCCACTGCTGGGACGAGACCACCGGCTCCTTCCACGACCTCGACCTCGTCGCCGGCAAGCGCGACGAGGTCCTGACCGCCAGTTCGCTGCTGCCCGTCCTCCTCGACTCGGTGCCGGAACCCGCCGCCCGGAGGGTCATCGAGCAACACCTGCTGAACGAGCGGGAGTTCTGGCGGCCCCATCCGGTGCCCAGCGTCGCCGCCACCGAACCCTCCTACGACCCCACGTTCCGCACCGGGGCCATCTTCCGCGGCTCCAGCTGGATCAACCTCAACTGGTACCTGTACTGGGGCCTGCGCCGACACGGCTACCGTGCCGAGGCCGACACGCTCGCGGCACGCACCTGCGCGCTCGTCGCGGCCTCGGACACCACGCGGGAGTGCTACGGCCCGGAGGACGCCGCCGGGCACGGCGCGCGCTCCTTCGGCTGGAGCTCCCTCGTCCTGGACCTGGCCGCCGCCATGTCCCCGCCGACGGAAGAAGGCTGACCATGGCCAACTGGGGATTCCTCGGCGCCGGTTCGATCGCCGCCTCCAGCCTCGCCCCCGCCGTCCACGCGGCCGACGGGCCGCGTCTGCACGCCGTCGCCGCGACCGACGCACGGCGGGCCCGGACCCTCGCCCCGGCGCGGGTGTACACCCGGTACGAGGACCTGCTGGACGACCCGGCCGTCGACATCGTGTACGTCGCGCTCCACAACAGCGCCCACCGCCCGTGGGTGGAGCGCGCCCTGCGCGCGGGCAAGCACGTCCTGTGCGAGAAGCCGCTCGGGCTGACCGCCGCCGAGGTCTCCGCCATGACCGCCACGGCCCGCGCCGCCGGACGGCTGCTCGTCGAGGCCGCCTGGAACCGCTGGCACCCGCGCACCCGGGACCTCGAAGACCTGATCACCCGCGGCGCGATCGGCACCGTCCACACCGTGGCCGCCCGGTTCGACGGTCTCGCCCCCGCCCCCGGCAACTACCGCCTCGACATCGCCCTCGGTGGCGGCGCCCTCTACGACGTCGGCTACTACGCCGTCTCCGCCGCGCTCGCCGCGTTCGGCTGGCGCGCGCCGACGGTCGTCCGGGCCGAACAGGAGCACTGGCGACCCGGCTCCGCCGACTCGGTCACCCGTTTCCTGCTGGAGTTCCGCGGCCGGGGAACGGCCGAGGTCGGCTGCTCACTCGTCGGCGGCATGTCCGAGACCTTCACCACGACCGGTACGGGCGGCTCGATCACCCTCACTCCACCGGCCTTCTGTGCCGGCTCCGCCCCCACCACGCTCACCACCACCGGCGGAGACCGCCGCCACTACCCGGCCCAGGATCCCTACCGTCTCATGGTCGAGTCGGTCGACGCGGCCGCGCACGGCGACACCACCGCCCACCTCGTCCCGATCGCACAGTCACTCCTCATCGCGACCACCCTGGACGGCGTCCGTAGCCACCTGGCACGGGGGTGCCGCTGACGGTCGACTCGACGAGCCCGCCGTCCACCGTTCCCTCGTTCGCCGGCGCCGGAGCGGCCACCGGCGCGGTCCCTGTCGACACCGGGTCCGAGCTGGTGCGCCGCGGTGCCGGGGTGTCTGATTCGATAGGGGCACCGTCGCCACCGCCCGAAACGGAGCAAGACCCTGAGTACGTCGTTCGCCGAGGCGTTGTCCGTCGGCCTGCTGGTGCTGGTCCTGGTCTGCGCGGTGGTGCGGCCCTGGGGGTGGCCGGAGGCGGTGGTGGCCGTGCCGGCGGCGGGGCTGGTGGTCGCCGTCGGCGCGATCTCGCCGTCGGACGCGGTGGCCGAGGTGCAGCGGCTCGGGCCGGTGGTCGGCTTCCTGGCGGCCGTGCTCGTGCTCGCCCAGCTCTGCGACGACGAGGGCCTGTTCCACGCCTGCGGGGCCTGGATGGCCCGCACCGCCGCCGGGCGGCCGCGCCGGCTGCTGGTGCAGGTGTTCGTGGTCGCCTCGGTGATCACGGCCGTGCTCAGCCTGGACGCCACCGTGGTGCTGCTCACCCCGGTGGTTTTCGCCACCGCGGCCCGGCTCGGCGCCCGGCCCAAGCCGCACGTCTACGCCTGCACGCACCTGTCGAACACCGCCTCGCTGCTGCTGCCGGTCTCCAACCTGACCAACTTGCTGGCCTTCGCCGCCAGCGGGCTGAGCTTCACCCGCTTCGCCGCCCTGATGACGCTGCCGTGGCTGGCGGCCATCGCCGTCGAGTACGCGGTGCTGCGCCGGTTCTTCGCCGCCGACCTGGACGCCGGCGCCCCGGCCCCGGCCGACCTCCCGCCGCCGGAGATGCCGCTGTTCGCCCTCGTCACCGTCGTCGGCACGCTCGGCGGGTTCATCCTCACCTCCGTGCTCGGGATCGACCCGGCGTGGGCGGCCCTGGCCGGTGCCCTCGTGCTCGCCGTCCGCGCGCTGATCCGGCGGCGCACCACCCCGGTCGCGGTCGTGCGCTCGGCCGCCGTGCCGTTCCTGGCCTTCGTGCTGGCGCTCGGCGTCGTGGTGCGGGCCGTGGTCGACAACGGGCTCGCCTCCGCGCTCGGGCACCTCGTCCCGCAGGGCACCGCCCTGCCCGCGCTGCTCGGCACGGCGGCGCTGGCGGCCGTCCTGGCGAACGTCATCAACAACCTGCCCGCCACCCTCGTCCTGCTGCCGCTGGCCGCCCCGGCCGGTCCCGGCGCGGTGCTGGCCGTGCTGCTCGGGGTGAACATCGGCCCCAACCTCACCTACGCCGGATCCCTGGCCACCCTGCTGTGGCGGCGCATCGTCCGCGAGCACGGCACCGACATCGGCCTGGGCGAGTTCACCCGGCTCGGGCTGCTCGTCGTACCCGCCGCCCTGCTGCTGGCCGTGGTGGCACTGTGGGGGTCCTTGCAGATCATCGGAGGCTGACACCGTGACCGTCGTCGTCTGGATCACCGAAGGCACCTGGCCCGCCTGCGTCGACGCCGCCCGCGCGCACGCGCCGCAGGACGCCGGGATCGTCCTGCTCCACGTCAGCGGCCGGGAGGTGCCCGGCGCCGCCCACGGCGCGTTCGCCGGGCTGCTCGGGCGCGGGCACCCCGAGCGTGATCCCGGCACCCGGCTGGAGGGGCTGGCAGCCGCCTCGGGGCGGCACCTCCTCGATGCGGCGGCCGAGCGGCTGGGGCAGCCCTGCACCCGGGTGGAGCGCAGTGGCCGCACCGAGCGCGAGGTCGTCGCCGCGGCGGAGGGGGCCGAGTTGCTCGTCCTCGCCCGCGACGGCGACCGCACGCGCCTCGGGCCCCACAGCCTCGGGCCCGCCACCCGCTTCGTCGTCGACCACGCCCCCTGTCCCGTCCTACTGGTCTGGCCGGAGCCGGCACCGAGCGCCGACACCCTCCCTCCCCCACCCCGCCGGTAGCCCGACCGGGCTACACGCCCGCGGGGCCGGAGAAGGAGAGTCGGCAGCCGCCACCGGCCGGGAGGTGGAGCCGGAAGCGCCGGGGGTCGCCGGGAACCGCGACGACTGCGGCGTCGCCGCCCTCGTCCGGTCCGGACACCCTCTCCTTCGGCGTCGAGGACGCGGACGGCACGTTCAGCGCGCTCGCCGCGCTGGACGGCCGGTACCTGTCCACCGAGGTGGCCGGCGGCTTCACCGGCCGCGTCATCGGCATGTACGCCGCGGCCGGCACCGTTCACTTCGACCGCTTCGACTACGAGCCCCTCCCGCTTTCCTGACGACTCGTCAGAATCGTTCACCTGTTTCACACGAAAGGGACGACCCGTGAACGACGCACAACCGACCTCGCGCCCGCGCAGCCGCCGGCTCGGCCGACGGCCGGCATCGCCGTGGCACTGGCCACCACGAGGAGCCTCGCCTGCGGCACCGCCACAGCCGCACCGGCCGGCCCGGCCCAGGCCCAGGCGGCGGCGGACAAGGTCCCGCACGACGCGATGGACGCCGTGGCCGCGATGCAGCCCGGCTGGAACCTCGGCAACACCCTGGACGCGATCCCCGACGAGACCTCCTGGGGCGTGTGGGCGCTGTACCAGAGCGCCGACCGGATCTTCTCCTCCCGCCAGGAACCGTTCCTCGTGACCGAGACCAACGCCCAGGCCATCAGCGGCACTTCGGAGAACCGGTCGGCGTTCGACGGCCAGTGGCGGCAAGCCGCCTGGGCGCTCGTCTCGCGCGGCGCGCGGATGATCGAGTACTGGCACTGGCACACCCTGCACTTCGGTGCCGAGACGTACTGGGGCGGGATCCTGCCGCACAGCGGCAAGCGCGGCCGGGTGTACACGGAACTCGCGTGTCTCGGCGCCGAGTTCGCGACGGCGGGGGCGGTGGTCGCCGGGATCGAGCCCGACGCCGACATCGCGATGCTCTACTCGATGCCCAGCAAGTGGCTGATGCAGAAGTACCCGTCGCTGGCGAAGGTGAACGCGCGCTGACTGAGGACGCGGCGGTGGACGAGCTCGTCTGCGACCAATGCGGTCGACGATTTTGCGGCTGGAATTAAATGGCCGGGAAACTGGCCCGAAACAACGTCACGCGACTCTTCCGTCGTCGGCCGGGCCAACGTCCCCCGGCCCCTGGCCCCGCCCCCGGAGGAGTGACGAGTCGTGACGCAGACCATCGAAGAGCAGAAGCGGAGAACAAGGTCCGGCAGGCGTTACAACGACTGGACGCAGAACAGCACCCTGGAGGACTACTCGCTGCGCTACGCGCCCAAGTCGTTCAGGCGCTGGACCCCGTACGTGGTGGCCACCACCGCCCTGGGCGGCATCGCCTACCTGGCGGATTTCGCCATCGGCGGCTCCATCGCCATCTCCAACGGCTTCGGCAGCGCGATGGTGGCGATCCTGGCCGCCGCGGTGGTCATCTTCCTGACCGGAATCCCGATCTCGTACTACTCGGCGAAGTACTCCATCGACATGGACCTGCTGACCCGGGGCGCCGGATTCGGCTATCTGGGCTCGACGCTGACCTCGGTGATCTACGCCAGCTTCACCTTCATCTTCTTCGCGCTCGAAGGGTCGATCATGGCCCAGGCGCTCCAGCTCGGCGTGGGGATCCCGCTGCCGGTCGCCTACCTGATCGCCTCGCTGATCATCCTCCCGCTGGTCGTCTACGGGATGACCGCGCTGTCGAAGATGCAGGTCTGGACCCAACCGATCTGGCTGGTGCTCATGGTCGCCCCGTTCGTCTCCATCGCCGTCCAGGACCCGGGCACGTTCTCGGCCTTCACCCACTTCGCGGGCAACTCGCCCACCGGATCCCGGATCAGCCTGATCGGGATCGGCGCCGGGGCCGGCGTCGCCCTGTCCCTGATCGCGCAGATCGGCGAGCAGGTCGACTACCTGCGCTTCATGCCCGACAAGACCCCGCAGAACGCGAAGAAGTGGTGGGGCGCCGTGATCGGTGCCGGACCGGGCTGGGTCGTCCTCGGCGCGGCCAAGCAGATCGGCGGCGCCTTCCTCGCCTTCACCATCGCCGGAAGCGTGGGCCTGGACAAGGCCGATCAGCCGATCCAGCAGTACCTCGCCGGCTTCAGGACCTTCGCCGCGCCCGTCGCGCTGGGCCTGGCCACCTTCTTCGTGATCCTCTCCCAGATCAAGATCAACTCGACGAACGCCTACTCCGGCTCGCTCTCCTGGTCCAACTTCTTCTCCCGCCTCACCCACCGCCACCCGGGCCGCGTGGTCTACATCTTCCTCAACGTCGGCATCGCCCTGGCACTGATGGAGGGCGGCGTCTTCGGCTTCCTCAACACCGTGCTCGGCTTCTACTCCAACGTCGCCATCGCCTGGATCGGCGCCGTCGTCGCCGACCTGGTCATCAACAAGCCGCTGGAACTCAGCCCGTCCTACGTCGAGTTCAAGCGCGCCCACCTGCACAACTTCAACCCGGTCGGCTTCGGCTCGATGCTGATCGCCTCGGCGGTCTCCATCACCGCCTACTTCGGCGCCTTCGGCTCCTACGGCACCGCGTTCTCCCCGTTCATCGCGCTCCTCCTCGCGATGGCCCTCTCGCCCCTCCTCGCAGTGCTCACCAAGGGCAGGTACTACATCGCCCGCACCGACGACCAGGACGAGCCGCTCTTCACCGAGGACGGCCTGCTCTCCGCCGCCACGCTGACCTGCACCGTCTGCGCCGAGGACTTCGAACGCCCGGACATCGCCGGCTGTCCCTTCCACCAGGGCGCGATCTGCTCCCTGTGCTGCAGCCTGGAGAAGGACTGCCACGACTCCTGCAAGAAGGGCGGAGCCGGCAGCGACACGGTCGACCTCGCCATGCCCACCGTCCGCTCGGCTACCTGATCGCCCGTCTCACCGACTGCTGCGGTAAGGGGCGGTGGGCTCCGCCGAGCCCACCGCCCCCGTTCACCACCCGACCGGGTGCTCCCCCTCGGGTGCTCCCCCTCGGGATCTCTTACTCGGCAAGGAAGCGGTAGACCGTCATCGAGCCGTATTCCTCCCCCGGGCGCAGGACGGTGGAGGGGTACTCGGGCCGGTTGGGCGAGTCCGGGAAGTGCTGCGTCTCCAGCGCGATGCCCGCGTAGGCGGCGTACGGGTGGCCGGAGCGGCCGGTCAGCGAGCCGTCGAAGAGGTTGCCGGTGTAGACCTGGAGGCCCGGCTCCATCGTGAAGCACTCGATCCGCCGGCCGCTGGCCGGGTGGCTCAGCACGGCGGCCCTCCTGAAGCCCTTCCCGGCGAGCACCCAGGTGTGGTCGAAGCCCTGGCCGGCGCGGCGGATCTGCGGGTTTCCGTCGGCGACGCGGTCGGCGATCGTCCGGGTCTCGCGCAGGTCGAACGGCGTGCCGGCGACGGGTACGACGGGGCCGACCGGGATCAGTTCCCCGTCCACCGGGAGGTATCCCGCGGCCTCGACCTGGAGCAGGTGGTCGAGCACCGTTCCGCAGCCCTCGCCGGCCAGGTTGAAGTACGCGTGGTTCGTGAGGTTCACGACCGTCGGCGCCTCCGCGGCGGCGCGGTAGACGATGGAGAGGTCACCGGCCGGGTCGAGCAGGTACATCACCTCGGCGGTGAGGGCGCCCGGGAATCCCTGGTCGCCGTCAGGGCTGCGCAGCCGCAGCCGGACTCCGGCCCGGCGGCCCTCCCGGACTGCCACGCCGTCCCAGAGCCGGGTGGCGAAGCCGTCCGGCCCGCCGTGCAGGGTGTGGCCGTTGTCCTGGGCCGCCAGCCGGTGCCTCGTGCCGTCGAGGGGCAGGACCCCGCCGGCGATCCGGTTGGCGTAGCGGCCGACCGTCGCCCCGAAGTACGCGGCCTCCCCGAGCAGGTCCTCGACGTTCTCCGAACCGAGGACGACGTTGCACCGCCGCCCGTCCCGGTCCGGCGCGTGCACGGCCTGGAGGCGGGCGCCCAGGCTCAGCACCTCCACCGTCACGCCCTCGGGCGCACCGAAGGTCCAACGGATGATGCGCCGACCGTCCGGCAGTGTCGCGCCGGACTCCTGGGTCACCGTCACTTCGCCGTGGGATATGAGTGCGTCTCTCGGCACGGGTACTACTCCATTGCGTTCGGTGCGGTGCGAGGAATGGGCGACGCCCGCCGTGCGGGCGGGCGTCGTCGGCGTGACGTCGGCGGGTCACATCCCCTGGGACAAGCGGTGATAGGCCTGGTTCCAGCGGAGTTCCTTCGTGAACCGGCGGATGGACGTGTCCCCGTCGATCACCAGGAGCTCCACGCCCAGCATCTCGGCCAGGTCCTCCAGTTCCTCGGCGCCGAGCGCACCGGAGAGCACGGTGTGGTGCGGCGCACCGGCCGTCAGCCACGCCTCGGCGGAGGTGTGGAGGTCCGGGCGCGGCTTCCAGACGGCGCGGGCCACGGGCAGGTTGGGCAGCGGTGCCGGCGGCGCGACGACGTCGACCTCGTTGGCCACCAGCCGGAAGCGGTCGCCCAGGTCGGCGAGGCCGACCACCACCGCGGGGCCGGGCTCGGCGTCGAAGACCAGGCGGACCGGGTCCTCACGACCGCCGATGCCGAGCGGGTGGATCTCGCACGAGGGGGTGGTGGCCGCGATGCTCGGGCAGACCTCCAGCATGTGCGCGCCGAGGATCAGCTCGTGGCCGGGTTGCAGGTGGTAGGTGTAGTCCTCCATGAAGGAGGTGCCGGCGGCCAGGCCGGTGGCGGTCACCTTGAGGGTGCGCAGCAGCGTGGAGGTCTTCCAGTCGCCCTCGCCGCCGAAGCCGTAGCCGTCGGCCATCAGCCGCTGGACGGCCAGGCCGGGCAGCTGGCGCAGCCCGCCGAGGTCCTCGAAGTTGGTGGTGAAGGCCTTGAAACCGCCCTCTTCCAGGAAACCCCGCAGGCCGAGCTCGATCCGCGCCGCGTAGCGCAGCGACTCGTGGCGCTCCCCGCCGGCCCGCAGCTCGGTCGCGAGGTGGTAGCCGTCCTCGTACTCCTTGACGAGCTCGGTGACGTCGGCGTCGGTCGCGGCGTCCACGGCCGCGACGAGGTCGTTGACGCCGTAGGTGTTGACGGAGACGCCGAAGCGGAGCTGGGCCTCGACCTTGTCGCCCTCGGTGACGGCGACGTCGCGCATGTTGTCGCCGAAGCGGGCGAGCTTCAGGCCGCGCAGTTCGGCACGGCCGGCGGCGGCACGGGCCCAGGAGGCGATCCGTGCGGTCACGGCGGGGTCGGTGACGTGTCCGGCGACGGTCTTGCGGGCGACGCCGAGGCGGGACTGGATGTAACCGAACTCGCGGTCGCCGTGGGCGGCCTGGTTCAGGTTCATGAAGTCCATGTCGATGGAGTGCCAGGGCAGTTCGACGTTCGCCTGGGTGTGCAGGTGGAGCAGCGGCTTCTGCAGGGCGTCCAGGCCGGCGATCCACATCTTCGCCGGGGAGAACGTGTGCATCCAGGCGATCAGGCCGATGCACCGGTCCTCGGCGTTGGCCTCCAGGCAGATGCGGCGGATGGCGGAGGCGTCGGTGAGGACGGGCTTCCAGACGACCTCGACCGGCAGGGCGGCGTCGGCACCGAGTGCGGTGGCGATCCGCTGCGACTGCTCCGCGACCTGCCGCAGCGTCTCCTCGCCGTAGAGTCCCTGACTGCCGGTCAGGAACCAGATCTCGCGTCCCGCGAGTGACGTCATGGGGGTGACTCCTTACCGGGCCTCGGGGTGCTGGCCGTAGACGTTCTGGTAGCGGAAGTTGAGGCTGTCGATGTCCGCCTGGGCGATCGGCAGCGGGTCGCCGAGCTGCCGGGAGATGTGGACGGTGCGGGCCACGTCCTCGCACATCACGGCGGCCTTGACAGCGGCCTTGGCGTCCTTGCCGATGGTGAAGACGCCGTGGTTCTGCATGAGGACGGCGGGCGAGCGGTGGCCCTTGAGCGTGTCCACGATGCCCCGGCCGATCGAGTCGTCCCCGATCAGTGCGAACGGGCCGACCGGGATCTCGGCGCCGAACTCGTCGGCCATCGCGGTGAGGACGCAGGGCACGGCCTCGCCCCGGGCCGCCCACGCGCTGGCGAAGGTGGAGTGGGTGTGGACCACCCCGCCGACCTCGGGCATGTGGCGGTAGACGTAGGCGTGCGCGGCCGTGTCGGACGAGGGCGAGTGGTCGCCCTCGACGACGTTGCCGTCCAGATCGCACACGATCATGTTCTGTGCCGACAGCTCGTCGTAGGGCACGCCGCTCGGTTTGATCACGAGCAGGTCCTCGCCGGGGATCCGGGCGGAGACGTTGCCCGCCGTCCAGACCACCAGGTCGTAGCGGACCAGCTCCTGGTGGAGTTCGCTGACCTGGTGGCGGATGAGGTCGGTGGTCGCGTTCACAGAGCCTCGCTCGATGAGGTGAGGGCGGCGTTTCGGATGTCGCGCAGGCGGTGCAGGAGCTTGTCGGCGCCGAGGCCGAAGTGGTCGTGCAGGGCCCGGTACTCGGCGAAGAGCCGGTCGTAGACGTCCGCGGAGACGTGGTCCGGCCGGTACGCCGCCGGGCGCACCCGGCCCATGGCGGCGGCCGCGGTCCGGACGTCCTGGTAGGCCCCGGCGGCGACGGCGGCGTGGATCGCCGAGCCGAGTGCCGACCCCTGCTCCGACTCGGCGACCGACACCGGGCGACGCAGCACGTCGGCGTAGATCTGCATGAGCAGCTCGTTCTTCTTGAGGCCGCCGGTGACGACGAACTCGGTGACGGGGACGCCGCCCCGTTCCAGGGCCTCGACGATGACGCGGGTGCCGAAGGCGGTGGCCTCCAGCAGTGCGCGGTAGATCTCCTCGGGGCGGGTGGCCAGGGTGAGTCCGGCGATCACGCCGGAGAGGTGGTGGTCGACCAGGGTGGAGCGGTTGCCGTTCATCCAGTCGAGCGCCACCAGGCCGTGGGCACCGACGGGTTGGGCGGCGGCCTTGCGGGTGAGGAGCTCGTGCGCGTTCTCGCCGTTCCGCTCGGCCTCGGCCAGGTAGTCGGCGGGCAGGCCCTGGCGCAGCCACCAGGCGAAGATGTCGCCGACGGCGCTCTGGCCGGCCTCGTAGCCGTAGGAGCCGGCGACGATGCCGTCCTCGACCACGCCGCACATGCCGGGGACCTCCGCCAGCGTGGCGCCGTTGACGACGTGACAGGTCGACGTGCCCATGATGGCGAGGAGCTGGCCGTTGTCGACCGCCCGTGCGGCGGGCGCGGCGACGTGGGCGTCGACGTTGCCCGCCGCCACCGCGATCCCCTCGGGCAGACCGGTCCACTGCGCCGCCTGTGCGGTGAGGGATCCGACCCGGGAGCCGAGCGGGGACAGCGGGTGCTCCAGGCGGGTGCGGGCGAAGTCGGCGAAGTCCGGGTGGAGCGCGGCGAGGTAGTCCTCGCTCGGGTAGCTGCCGTCCTGGTGGATGCCCTTGTATCCGGCGGTGCAGGTGTTGCGGCTCTCGGCGCCGGTGAGCTGCCAGACGATCCAGTCGGCGGCCTCGATCCAGCGGGCGCAGGCGGCGTAGACGGCCGGGTCCTCCTCCAGGACCTGCAGGGCCTTGGCGTACTGCCACTCGGCGGAGATCCGGCCACCGTACCGGGAGATCCACTTCTCCCCGCGAGCGTGTGCCAGGGCGTTGATGCGGTCCGCCTGGGCCTGGGCGGCGTGGTGCTTCCAGAGTTTGGGCCAGGCGTGCGGGTAGGGGGCCCAGTCGGGCGTCTCCGCCAGGGGGGTGCCGTCGGCGAGCACCGGGAGGACCGTGCAGGCGGTGAAGTCGGCGGCGATGCCGATGACTTGGGCGGGGTCGATGCCGGCGTCGGCGAGCGCGGCCGGGACGGCGGTGCGCAGCACGGCGCGCCAGTCCGCGGGGTGCTGCAGCGCCCAGTCGGGCGGGAGCGGTCGGCCGGTGCCGGGCAGCTCGCGCTCGATGACGGCGTGCGGGTAGCCGTGGACGGCGGTGCCGACCTCTTCGCCGTCACGCACGCGGACCACCACGGCGCGGCCGGAGAGAGTGCCGAAGTCGATGCCGACGACGTATCCCTCCGAGTCCCGGGCGGCAGGAACCACGGTCACTTCCTCATCCTTCGTGCGGGAGGCGGGTGTTGTCGCCTGCCGCTGGTGCGGTCCAAGTCCGGGGCAGGGCGGAACACACCAGCGACAGGCTCCGTTCCGCCGGCTCCGTCGGGGGAGGGCGGAAGGTGGACCGCCGGCGGACGGACAGAGGCGATGTCGTTGCCCGCCGGCGGAGTTGAGGAGCGCCCTTTGTGAGCGCTCACAGGGATTGTTAGCGTTAACATATGCGCTGTCAAGCGAAGTTTCGTTCGCCGGGCGGGAAGGTTTCGTTCGCCGGGCCGGACCCGGGCGGACGGCCGAGGCGCACGACCGCGGCCGAAGTGGTGCGCCGCCGCGACCGGGGTGGCGCGCGACTGTGACCGGAGTGGTCCGCGCGGTGGCGCGCCGCCACACGTACCGGCTACCGGATCACCGGTGCCCGGCGGGGCCCACGCTGCGGCGCAGCACCATTTCCGGGGCGATCTGCACATGGGTGCGGGTGGGCGCCATGCCCTCCAGTTCCCCGACGAGGAGTTCCAGGGCTCTGCGGCCGAGCTCACCGAAGTCCTGCCGCACCGTGGTCAGCGGCGGGGTGAAGTAGGCGGCCTCCGGGATGTCGTCGAAGCCGACCACGCTGATGTCCTCGGGGACCGACCGGCCGGCCTCGTGCAGGGCGCGCAGCAGGCCGAGGGCCATGTGGTCGTTGGCGCAGAAGACGGCGGTGACGTCGTGCAGCCCGGCGATCCGCAGACCGGCCTGGTATCCCGAGCGGGCGCTCCAGTCGCCGCGCTCCACCTCCGGCACGGGGGCCCCGGCTGCCTGCAGCGTGAGCCGCCAGCCCTCCTCACGGTCCTGGCTCTCCAGCCAGTTGGCCGGCCCGGCCAGGTGGTGCACGGTGCGGTGGCCCAGGTCGAGCAGGTGCCCGGTGGCCTCTCCGGCGCCGGAGCGGTTGCCCACCGACACCATGGGCACCTGGGTCTGGTTGCCCGAACCGACGGCGACCAGCGGCACGGAGCTGGAGAGCCGGGCCACCGCGCTGACGGCGGAGGTCTGCGGCGCGATCACGACGACGCCCTCCACCCCCTGGTCACGCAGCCGGTCGACGGCCTCCTGGACCGAACGGCCGTCCAGGGAGCGCAGACTGGTCACGCTCACGAAGTACCCGGCGCTCCGCGCGGCGCGCTCGATCCCGTCCAGCATCGAGGCGGGGCCGTAGAGGGTCGAGTCGAAGCTGACCACGCCGAGGGTCTGCGAGCGGCGGGTGACCAGCGCGCGGGCGGCCGAGTTGGGCCGGTAGTCCAGCTCCCTTATGGCCGCCAGCACCCGGTCCCGGGTGTCGGGCCGGACGTGCGGGGCGCCGTTCAGCACCCGGGACACCGTCTGATGGGAGACACCCGCCAGTTTCGCCACGTCCGCCATCACGGGCTGGCGCTGTTCCGTCCCGGCGCTGTCGGTTCCCACTCGCAGTCCCCTCCTCGGCTGGAACCACAGTACGCGACCAGGTCCAGGCCAATCCGTCACCCTCGGTTCAACAGGCGGCGCCCCTTCATATCAGGCCTTCGGTCCGCCAGCATGTGCCGATACTGCCAAGTTAGCGCTCACAAGAGCGCCATGGAGGCAGTTGCCGCAGATCGTCACTCTGGCGGGCCGGACAGTCGCTGTCGGCGACCGACCGGGCGGGGCTGGGCTCAATGCAGAACGATCGGGTTGGTGAGCGCTGCCATAAGGCCGTCGGCGTAGCGGACCTCGACGCGGACGAGCGCCGATTCCGCTGCTTCCGCCGGACTCATCGGCCACTCGGCGGCTCCCGCGCCGTCGCCGGGCAAGGACGTTCCGTGGACCCTCCCGTTTCCGGCGTGCAGGGCGACGGTGCCGGAGGGCACTCCGCGCACCTCGACCCGTACGACTCCGGGCTCGTCGCCGATCACCAGCGCCTCACCGATCCCGGTCCATCACCGCAGGTCACCGAGAACGCCAGCTCGACGTCGTCCGAGGCGGCGAGTCGGCTGCGGCCGGTGCGGGTGCCGGCGAGGACCGCGTCGACACCCAGTTCGTCGGCCAGCACCACGGTGTGCGGGATGCCGATCTGGTCGGCCGGGTGGGCGTCGCTGTTGCCGACCGCCGGCCGCCACCGCCCCCGGCGGATGTCCGGGGCCAGCCTTCGGCCTGGAATGCGCCCGAGACGTACGGCGCGTGCGGGTGGGCCGCTACGCACAACCCGCCGCCACGCCGGACCTCGTCCAGGTACCGGCCGATCACGCCGTCCTCCGCGCCGTAGTCCCAGTCGACCACCCGTCCCGGCCGCACGCCCAGCGCCAGCCAGTGCCCGTCCCGGGTGGTCACCTCCTGGCCGAGGATCACCAGTGGACCACCGTCCGCGTACGGGCCCCACGCGCCGTGCGTGTCCGCCGTGTTGTGCTCGGTCACGGCGAGGAACTCCAGGCCCGCCGCCCGGGCTCCCGCCACCAGTTGTTCCGGTGTCAGCTCGCCGCCGTTGGAAGCCGTCGAATGCACGTGGCAGTCGCCCCTGTACCAGTCCCGCCCCCGGCCGGGCACCTGTGCAGGCGGGAACCGGGGCTCGGAGTACGGGTTCCCGCCACGGTCGCTCAATGCCATTCCGGGAGCCTAGTTCCCCTGAACGACGCCAGGGAGAGCGCTGCCGTCTCGAACGCTCCCCCGTTCCCCGCCCCCTGGACCGACGGCGGCCGGGCCGGGGCTCCCGGGTGCGCGGAGCCCGGTCCCGGCCGGGGTGGGTGCTATCCGAGGGTCCACTTCTGGTTGTCGCCGCCCCAACAGGTCCACAGCTGGACGGCCGTGGCGTCGGCGACGGCCGCCCCGGCGACGTCCAGGCATCGGCCGGACGGGACGCCGGTGACGCTGCCGTCGGTGTTGAAGCGCCATTGCTGGTTGGCACCGCCGTTGCAGGGCCAGGTCACCACCTTGGTGCCGTCGGCCGTCCCGCCACCGTATGCGTCCAGGCACAGCGTGCTGCCGGAGACGTTCACCGTGAGCTGTCCGTCAGCGGTGCGCGTCCAGGTCTGGTTCGCCCCGCCCCAGCAGGTGTATATCTGCGTCTGCGTCCCGGCCGTGGCGGAGGCGTCGGGCACGTCCAGGCACTTGCCCGAACCGGTGCCGCGCAACGCCCCCGTGGTGGCCGAGGAGTTGGCGTAGCCGGCGGCGACGATGGTGGCCTGGACGGCGTTCTCGGTGGCCTCCGACGGGTAGCCGGCGGTCATCACGCCCTCGTAGAAGGTGCCGCGGGCGCCCTTGCTGTTGTCGCCGCCGATGCCGAGGATGATCGCGCCCTCCTTGTGCATCGGGTTGTAGCCCGCCACGTTCGGGCGCGGTCCGGAGTAGAACGTCGACAGGCCGCCGGACTGGGCGTCGCCGGCGCGGATCGCCCACTGGTTCGGCGCACCCTTGACCATGGCTGTCAGGTAGCGGTGGTTCACCGTCGGGTCGTTGGCGTTGTAGCCCGCGTTGGCCCCGGAGAACAGGCCGTTCTCCAGGTCGGCCATCACCCACGGGCCCGGGCCGGTGCCGTAGCCCCAGACCTTGATGTTGCCGAAGTAGATGGACTCCATGTGACCGTTGCCGGTGTCGTTGCTGCTCGTCTCGGCGTTGCCGTAGTCGAAGCAACAGCCACCGTTGTAATGCGTGCCGTCCAGGATCGCGTACATCCCCTCGGGCTGGTCGCCGGTCGCGATGCCCGAGGTGTGGTTGTTGCGGTAGCCGGTGCCCGGTGCCACGTACACGCCGTAGGCCCGGTGCCCGTTCAGCGTGGTGGGCGCCAGCGTCGCGTCCGCGAGGTTGTCCGGCCCGGACGCGGCACCGCCCCCGGGCGCCTGGGTGAGGTGGTTGCGCCGGCCGCTCTGGTCGTAGATCACGGTGATCACGCAGGTGGTTCCGGCACAGAAGGCGTCCTGAGCGGCCGCATCGGCGTAGCCGCCGGTGCCCAGCACGCCGATGTCCCGGAGCGCCTGGTCCGACGAGCGCCTGACCTGGTACAGCGGCCCGGCGTACCCGGAGTAGAGGGCGCGGGTGGTGCTGTGCGCGGCCACGCAGGGCGTGCCGCCGGCGGCGTACACGTCGCACGGGCCCTGCGCGGCCGCCGGCGCCACACCGCTCGTCGCGGTGGCGCCGGCCAGGGCGCCGACCAGGACGGCGAGAGCCGCCCCGGCGCGGGCGAGGCGGCGCAGCACGCCGCTTCCACGGGTTGTCCTGTTGTTGTCACTCATGGGTCTCCCTGCTCATCGTCGAGCGCGGCCAGAGGAAAGTGAGCGCTAACAATCCAGCCCGTGGCGACGTAATTCGGCCCGGGCGGGAGGTGGAGGGTTCCTGGACCGGTGACAGTGCCCTCACCGACCGTACGCCGTCAAGGCTTTCGACGGATCCGCACCGAGGGAATCGCCGACAGGCACACACCGCCGTCAGGGCGTCACCCTTTCGCTGCTGCACGGTAGTTGACGCTGAGCAATGTGAGCGCTCACACTCCACACCGGTACACCTGATCGCCCGCGCCGATTCGCCGCGCCTTTCACCGGCTCCCCCACCCGCCGGCAGAGATCGAGAGGAACCACCCATGCACGCACCCTTCCGACGGTGGTCCAGAGCCGCCCACGTCGCCTCCGCCGCAGTCGTCGTCGTGGCCCTGGCCGCCGGCTGCAGCAAGCAGGGCGCCGGTGACTCCGGCACCCCCACCGGCGCTTCCGGCGCCGTGCCCGCGATCCAGGGCGACATCACCTTCAATGACGACAACCTCGGCCGCCTCGACGCCGCACTCAAGGCCGCGCTCCAGGGCAAGGACCTGTCCAAGCTGGACCTGGCCATGGTGGTCAACGTCGCCGTGGACTACTGGAACGCCGGGAAGGCCGGTTTCACCAAGGCGCTCGCCGACCTCGGGGTCAAGGGCGCCTTCCAGGCCCCGGCGAACGGCCGGCTGGACCAACAGCTGTCCATCCTCCAGACCCTGCGCGGGCAGGACATCTCCGCCTTCTCGCTCTCCGCGATCGACCCGACGGCCGTCAAGTCGCCGATCCAGTCCGCCGCTTCGGCCGGCATCCCGGTCCTCGCCGTCGACTCGCCGCTGCCCGCCGAGAACGGCGCCGCGCTCTACCTCGGCACCCCGAACTACCAGGCCGGCAAGCGGGCGGGCGAGGCGATGAAGGCCGCACTGGGCGGCCGGGGCAAGGTGGTGGTGCTGGTCGGCTCGCTGACCGCGTCCAACGCCGTCGAGCGCATCCAGGGCTTCGAGGACGCGCTGAAGGGCACCGGCATCGAGGTGGCCAACAAGCTCGCCGACAGCATGGACGCGGCGAAGGCCCTGACCAACGCGCAGACCGCCATCCAGACCGACCCCGGCGTGACCGGCCTCTACGGCGTGTACTCCTACGACGGCCCCTCGGCCGCACAGGCGGTGCAGGCGGCGGGCCGGACCGGCAAGGTCAAGGTGATCTCCGACGACAGCGACGCCCAGACCCTGACGTTCATCCAGCAGGGCGTCATCCAGGCCACCGTCGTCCAGTCGCCCTACCAGCAGGGCTACACCGGCGCCTATCTGCTGGCCGCGCTCAAGGTGCTCGGCAAGGACGCCACGATGGCCGTCGTCAAGCCGTTCCTCGAGTCCGACGGCAGCACCCTGAGCTCCGGCGTCGGCGTCGTCACCCAGGACAACCTCGCCACCTTCCGGGCCAAGCAGTCCCAGCTCGGCATCACCGGATGACCGGGGTGGGCGTCCCCGCGGCCGGCCGGTCGGCGGTGGCCGCGTCCCTGCTCGCGGTGCGCAAGGGCTACGGGCCGGTCACCGTGCTGGACATCCCCCGACTCAACCTGATGAGGGGCCAGATCACGTGCGTGGTCGGGGAGAACGGCGCCGGGAAGTCGACCCTGATGGGCGTGCTGTCCGGCACCGTCTCCCCCACCGCCGGGGAGGTCCTGATCGCGGACCGCCCCCTCCAGCCGGGCCGTCCCGACCACGCGAAGGCCCTCGGCGTTGCTCTCGTGGCCCAGGAGTTCCCCCTGGTCGGGCGGCTGAGCGTGGCCGAGAACCTGCTTCTCGGCCGGCACACCCGCGCCAGGCAGGGTGCGGGGATGCTACACCGGGCCCTGTTCGACCGCGCCGGCACCCGGCGCGAGGCGCGTGAACTGCTGGCGGAGATCGGCGTCGAGGGCGTCGACGTCGACCGGCCCGTGGAGCGGCTGCCCGTCCCGCTGCGACAGATGATCGAGATCGCCAAGGCCTGGGGCAACCGGCCGCTGGTCCTGATCCTGGACGAGCCGACCTCCTCGCTCGGGCCGGTCGAGGCAGGGAAGGTCCTCGCCCTCGCACGGCGGCACGCCGCGAACGGCGGCGCGGTGCTGTTCATCGGCCACCGTCTGGACGAGGTGCGGGACATCGCCGACCGCGTGCTCGTGCTGCGCGGCGGCAGCCTGGTCGCGGACCTCGGCCCGGTCGAGGCGACCGAGGCGCGGATGATCCGCGAGATGGTCGGCGGCGAACTCGCCCGTGATACCGCCGCGCGGCCCGTCCCGGCGCCGGCCCGTCCCGTCCTGAGCGCGCGGGGGCTGACGGCGGACGGTCTCGGCCCACTCGACCTGGACCTGCGGGCCGGCGAGATCGTCGGCGTGGCCGGGCTGATGGGCTCCGGCCGCAGCCGGCTGCTGCACACCCTGATCGGCGCGCAACCCCGCACAGGCGGCGAAGTCGAGTTGGCCGGACGCCGCTTCCACCCGCGCCACCCCGCCGACGCCGTCGCCGCTGGCATCGGCCTGGTGCCGGAGGACCGCAAGGAGCAGTCCCTGCTGCTGTCACACCCGGTGCGCTGGAACGCGACGCTGGCCACCTTGCGGCGCGACTCCTGGCACGGCGTCCTCACCCCCGGCGGCGACCGTGCACGCTCACAACGGATCGTCGCAGACCTCGGGGTACGGCTGCGCAGCCAGGAGCAGCCGATCCGCGACCTTTCCGGCGGCAACCAGCAGAAGGTCGTGTTCGGCCGGTGGCTGCACGCCGCCCCCGATGTCCTGCTGCTCGACGAGCCCACCCGCGGCGTCGACGTGGGAGCCAAGGCCGAGATCTACCGGCTCATCGACCGGGCCGCGGCGGACGGTCTGGCCGTCCTGGCCGCCTCGTCCGAACTGGAGGAACTGCTGTGGATCTGCCACCGGATCCTGGTGATGGCCCGCGGACGGATCGTCGCCGACCTGCCCCGCGAGCACTTCGGCAAGGAACGCATCATGACGGCGGCCACCAGCCGGCCGCGGCCGTCGGCGAGCACGGAGGAACACGCATGACCACCGAGACCGCCCCCGCCCGCGAGGAGGCGCCCGCACCGGCCCGGAGCCGGCTGCGCGTCCTGGTCGACACGCCCGAGGTGGGCGTCGTCCTCGCCTGCGTCGCCGTGTTCGCGGCGCTCGCGCTGGCCCGGGACACCTTCGCGAGCGCGGTCAACCTCCAGGGCATGGGCGCCGATCTCGCCCAGTACGGGCTGATCGCGATCGGCGAATCGCTCGTCATCCTGACCGGCGGCATCGACCTGTCGGTGGGTGCCCTGCTGGGCACCAGCGTGATCCTCATGTCCTGGTTCGACGTCCGGGCCGGCCTGCCCGCCGGTGTGGCGGTCCCGGCGACCCTGGCCATCGCCGGACTGGTCGGGCTGGTCCACGGGCTGGCCGTCACCCGGCTGCGGATGCCTCCGTTCGTCGTCACGCTGGTCACGTACACGGTGGCGCAGGGCGTGACCCTGGCGATCACCTCCGGGACCTCCATCGTCGGCATCTCCCCGTTCTTCGGCGACGTCGGCCAGAGCTACCTGGCCCAGATCCCGGTGCCGCTGGTGTTGTTCGCGGTGGTGACCGCCGCCGCGTGGTTCTTCCTGGAGCGCACCTACGCGGGACGGCAGGTCTACGCGGTCGGCGGCAACCCCGAGGCCGCCAGGCTGGCCGGCATCCGCGGCGGCCGGCGGGTGGTGTCGATGTACGTGGCCTCCTCCCTGGTGTCGGCCTTCGCCGGAATGCTCGTGCTGGGCCGGATGGGGGTCGGTTCCGCCAGCGGCGTCGGTGTCGGCTGGGAGCTCTCGGCGATCGCGGCCGCGGTCATCGGCGGGGTCAGCCTGACCGGGGGGCAGGGTCGCGTTGTGGGCATCGTCGCCGGCGCCGTCCTGCTGGAGCTGATCAACAACGGGCTGACCACCCTCCAGGTCAACTCCAACTACACCAACATCGTGCTCGGTTGCGTGCTCGGCCTGGCCATCACGGCCGATCGCCTGCGCGCCAGACACGTGGCGAGGCGCTCCTGAGCCTGCCCCGGATCACCGACGATCCCGGCGTTCCCCGAGCGTCCCGGCACACCCCCGCCCAGGCCCGGCAGGGGTTTCGCCGTGTCCGCGAGTCGGTGGCACCGGCACGGGCCGCGCACCCTCATCTCATGGCACCCTTGCCGCCGACAAAAGGCAGGAGCCACAACGCAGGCCTCCGACCTGGGCGGCAGACAGCGTCATCAAAGGGGTACGCAGGTCCTGGGTCCCGATCGGGCAACGGTAGTACATCACCAGTACGGCCGGCGAGACCTCCGCCCGGCCGCTGCTGGCGCGCGTCGCCGGCGAGGCACCCCAGCCTGCGGGCTGAACCCGCGCACGGGTTCAGCCGGGGCCGGGCGTGGCACCCCGGCCCGGCGAAACCGGGCCTCGGACTGGATGTTTGCGTTAACATTCAACTACCGTGGTGTCGTCAGCGCCGGACACCACCCTGGGGCCAGCACCTGTGAAATCCACCGTTTCCGCTTTCCGGCCGCGCGTTCTCATCGCGGAGGACGAGGCCGGAGTCGCGGACATGCTCACCACCGGCTTGGGGTTCCTCGGATTCGATCCCCATGCCGTGACGTCGGGCGAGGAATGTCTGACGCAAGCCCTGACACGGAAGCACGACATCATCCTGCTGGATGTGTTGCTGCCCGACCTGGACGGCTTCGAAGTCTGCGCCCGACTGCGGAGATCCGACGTGCGGACCCCCGTCATGTTCCTCAGTTCACGGACCTCGGTGAACGACCGGATCCACGGTCTCACTCTCGGCGGTGACGACTACGTCACCAAACCCTTCGACCTGAACGAGGTCGCCGTACGGATCCACGCAATGCTGCGCCGGTCAGCGGACTACACCGCGCCGCGCCGCCTGAAGGCGGGCGGCGTCGAAATCGACCGCAAGAGCCACGACGCCTGGCTGCACGGAGAACCGGTCCAGCTGACGGCCACCGAATTCCTGCTCCTTCGGTACCTCATGGAGCGCCCCGAGGAGGTCGTGACCAAAACGGACATCCTCACCAACGTCTGGGGCCACGGCTTCCCGCGCGACAGCGGCGTCGTGGAGACGTACATCTACTACCTCCGTCGGAAGCTCGGCGACACCGATCAGACACTGATACGCACGGTGCGCGGCGTCGGCTACGCACTGCGCGCCGACGACGCCCGGCGAGCGGAGTGACGGTGACGAAGCCTTCCGAAGGATCCGGAAACGGGGACCGGCCGGGAAGGCGGGCCGCCGAGGAGTTGCGCGACCTCCTCGCCACCGTCAGCCACGAGCTGCGAGCGCCCCTCACCACGATCGCCGGCTACGCCCAACTGAGCCTCCTCGGCGGCCTGGAGGACCGCCAGGCCCTCCGCCGCGCCATGACGAGGGTGCAGGCGGAAGCCCGTCGGATGACCGCCCTGGTCGACGAGTTGCTGCTCTTCTCCACCCTGGGAGAGCGGCGGCCCCTGGAACCCGTCGCCGTCGACCTGGCCGAGCTCTGCGCCGAGCTGGTGGCCGACACCCGGGTGAGCCACCCCGGCCGGCCGGTCGCCTGCGTCATCGACGAAGGTCGCCACCTGGTTCAGGCCGACCCGCACCGGCTCCGGCAGGTACTGACCAACCTCCTCGTCAATGTGCACCATCACACACCCCCGGGAACCCGCACGGTGGTGAGACTGCGCCACGAGGCGGACTGGGCCTGCATCGACGTGGCCGACGACGGACCCGGGATTCCCCCGGCCCTCCATGAGCGCGTCTTCGAGCCCTTCTTCCGCGCCCACGGATCACCGGCCGGCCACGAGGACGGAAGCGGGCGGCGCGAGGCGGCCCCCGGCAGTGGGCTCGGCCTGAGCCTCGTCGCGGCCTTGGTCGACGCCCACGGCGGCACCGTGCGGATCGAGCCCTCCGAACGCGGTGCGCGGTTCACCGTTCGACTGCCGGGACGGCCGCCGGTCGAATCCTGACGCGATTCTGATCGAGCTCTGAGATTAATCCCCGACCACCCGTGATTTAATCGGTTCGCGGACACAACGCAGAGGCTCTTCCGGTCACCGCCAGTTCCATCCTGCATTCCCCCCCCGGGGCAGGAAAGGCATGGCAACCGCCCTCCCCGGGCGGCGACCGGAGGAGCCCTCTCGCGCTTCCGGAAAGCCCGATCGGCGGCCAGGAATTGAAGCTCCGGGCCCGCCTTCCGAATCTTCACCCGGGGGATTCACCTCCCGCCATTTCCCTCACGTATAGTTCTGCGGTCATGGAGTTGGAATTTCGTCATCTCAGGATGATCCGAGCCATCGACGACGCCGGAAGCGTGACCAAGGCGGCGGACCTTCTCGGACTCGCCCAATCGGCGCTTTCCACCCAGCTGAAACGCATCGAGAACGCCCTGGGTGGCCGGCTCTTCGAGCGGGGCAGGGAGGGCGTGCGGCCGACCCCTCTCGGCATCCTGGTGCTGGAGCGCAGCCGGGTGCTCCTGCCCGCCATGCGTCAACTGCAGGAAGACGCCGCCCGCTTCGCGAACGCGGCCCGCGAGACCCGCGGCCTGCGTGTGGGAGCCACCCACGGACCGCTCCTGGGCGCCCTGGTCGACCGGCTGGTGGCGGCCAGGCCCGAGATGGCACTGAGCACCCAATCGTCGAGCTCGGCACCGGAATTGGCGAGCCGGGTGGTGGACGGGCAGCTGGACGTCGTACTGACCGGGCTCTGCGGACACCAGAAGGCGCTCGGCGACGAACGGCTGGAGTGGCGGGAGATCGCCGTCGACCCGGTGTTCGCCGTGCTCTCCGAGGACCATCCCCTGGCGCGGGAACGCGAACTGGAACTCGGGCAACTCGCCGGTGAGCGCTGGGCGTTGCCGCCCGGGGGCGACTGTTTCACGGAGTGCTTCGCGGCCACCTGCGTGCGGGCGGGCTTCCTGCCCCTGCCGGTCTACGAGGCCGATGCGGCCTCGTGCCTCCACCTCGTCCGGACAGGCCGGGCGGTGTCCCTGTGCCGGGCAACGTTCCCGCCGACCGGCGGGGTCGTGACGGTTCCGCTGGATCCGCCGGAGCTGAGCTGGCGCCAGGTGATCGGCTGGGTGCCGTACTCGCTGACGTGGGGACTCGCGGACGAGGTCGTCGGCTACGCCAAGGCGGTGCACGCGGACGCCGCCGCAGCGAATCCGGCGTACGCGGCATGGCTGCGGCGCGGGGACCATCCGACGCCGTGACACGAGGACGCCGTGACACGCGGACGCCGCGGGCAGCACCACGCCCGAGGCCTCTCCGCTCTGGTACGTCGACGTCGCCGCGAACACCGTCGTCGTCCAGTCCACCGACGCCGGCCGCACCGAGGCCTTCCTCCAGGCGACGTTCCCCGGCAACGACTACTCATGGGTCCTGGCCGATCCGAGCTTGACGGCCCAACCGCGGGTCAACAACTCGACCTCACCCGCACCACCGTGTGCGCCGAGCCCGGTGACTCCGGTGGCTCATTCATCTCGGGCAGCCAGGCGCAGGGCGTCACCTCCGGCGGCTCCGGCAACTGCACCTCCGGCGGCGCCACCTACTTCCAGCCCGTCAACCCGATCCTCGATGCCTACGGCCTGACCCTGGCCACCGGCTGACCGGCCCTCCGAGCGGTGCCCGCCTCCCGTCCGCCGGCGGGAGGCGGCACCTTTTTCAGGGCCGGAAGACATCAAACGTTCACCCAAGATTCACCCCTCGGCCTTCCGGGCAACCCTCCCGCCCGCGGTGGGCGTTCACACGAACCGGCCGACGGCGAACCGCGATCCAACGGTGATCCGAAGCCTCTTGACGCGACCGTTGTGAGCGTTAACACTTCATGTCACGCCAGGCCGGAGCCGTGCGGACCCACTCCCTCGGTACGAGGACCGCTCCCGGCCGGGCCCCCGCTCGACCGCTCCCGGCCGCCCAGGAACAGGCAGCGCCGTGCCGGTCGCGGAACATCACTGGAGGAATTGTGCGGAAGCTTTCAGCGGGCCTCGTCGCCGCGGGTCTCGCCCTCTCCCTGGCAGCCTGCGGCCAGAGCGCCAACGGCGCCGGCGACGGCGCGGCCAAGGGCGACGCCAAGGGCGGTCTCGTCGGCATCGCCATGCCGACCAAGTCGTCGGAACGCTGGATCAACGACGGCAACAACATGGTCAAGGAGTTCCAGGCCAAGGGCTACAAGACCGACCTCCAGTACGGCGACAACGTGGTGGAGAACCAGGTCTCCCAGGTGGAGAACATGATCACCAAGGGCGCCAAGTTGCTGGTGATCGCCGCCATCGACGGCTCCTCGCTCACCAACGTGCTGCAGAAGGCCGCCGACGCACACATCCCGGTCATCTCCTACGACCGGCTGATCCGCGGCACGAAGAACGTCGACTACTACGCGACCTTCGACAACTACAAGGTCGGCGTCCTCCAGGGCGGCTACATCGTCGACAAGCTCGGACTCAAGGACGGCAAGGGCCCGTTCAACATCGAGCTGTTCGCCGGCTCGCCGGACGACAACAACGCCACCTTCTTCTTCAACGGCGCGATGAGCGTCCTCAAGCCGTACATCGACCAGAAGAAGCTGGTCGTGCAGAGCGGCCAGACCGACTTCAACCAGGTCGCCACGCTGCGCTGGGACGGCGGTGTCGCCCAGTCGAGGATGGACAACCTGCTGAGCAAGGCCTACACCTCGGCCCACGTCGACGCCGTCCTCTCGCCGTACGACGGCATCTCGATCGGCGTCCTCTCGTCGCTCAAGGGCGTCGGCTACGGCACCGCCAGGTCCCTGCCCGTCGTCACGGGCCAGGACGCCGAGCTGGCCTCGGTGAAGTCGATCATCGCGGGCGAGCAGACCCAGACCGTCTACAAGGACACCCGCCAACTGGCCAAGGCGGCCGCCCAGATGGGCGACGCGGTGCTGACCGGCGGAAAGCCCGAGGTCAACGACACCAGCCAGTACGACAACGGCGCCAAGACCGTCCCGGCGCAGCTGCTCCAGCCGGTGAGCGTCGACAAGGACAACTACCGGCAGGTCCTGGTGGACAGCGGCCAGTACACCGCCGACCAGCTGAAGTAGTCCACCGGGCCCGCCCGGCGGGCCCGGCTCCCGACCGGCGGTGCGGGGCCGGAGCACCCGTGGCCACCGCACCGCCCCCGAACGATACGGAAGCACAACCATGGCTGGACCCGTTCTCGAAATGCGGTCGATCAGCAAGTCGTTCCCCGGCGTCAAGGCACTCTCCGAGGTCAACCTGGCCGTCGCCGCCGGCGAGGTGCACGCCATCTGCGGTGAGAACGGCGCCGGCAAGTCCACCCTGATGAAGGTGCTCAGCGGCGTCTACCCGCACGGCGGCTACGAGGGCGAGATCCTGTTCGAGGGCGAGCCCTGCCGGTTCAAGGACATCCGGGCCAGCGAGCAGCGCGGCATCGTCATCATCCACCAGGAACTGGCCCTGGTGCCGTACCTGTCCATCGCCGAGAACGTCTTCCTGGGCAACGAGCACGCCACCCGGGGCATCATCAACTGGCACCGGACGCTCACCCACGCCGCCGAACTGCTCCGGCAGGTCGGCCTGGACGAGAACCCGCACACCAGGGTCGCCGACCTCGGGGTGGGCAAGCAGCAGCTGGTCGAGATCGCCAAGGCGCTCGCCAAGAAGGTCAAGCTGCTCATCCTGGACGAGCCGACCGCCGCGCTGAACGACGAGGACAGCCGCAAGCTGCTCGACCTGATCCTGGAGCTCAAGGCGCAGGGCATCTCCTGCATCATCATCTCGCACAAGCTGAACGAGATCGCCCGGGTCGCCGACGCCGTGACCATCCTGCGCGACGGGCGGACCATCGAGACCATCGCGATCGGCCCCGAGGGCATCTCCGAGGACCGGATCATCCGCGGCATGGTCGGCCGCGACCTGGAGCACCGCTACCCCGAGCGGACCCCCGACATCGGAGAGGTCGCCTTCGAGCTCGAGGACTGGAGCGTCCGGCACCCCATCGACCAGCAGCGCATGGTGGTGGACCGCGCCTCGCTGACCGTGCGCCGCGGTGAGATCGTCGGCATCGCCGGCCTGATGGGCGCCGGCCGCACCGAGCTGGCGATGAGCGTCTTCGGCCGCTCGTACGGGCGGTGGGCCGCCGGCCGGGTACGGCTGCACGGCCGGGAGATCCGCACCCGGACGGTGCCCGAGGCGATCGCGCACGGCATCGCGTACGTCACCGAGGACCGCAAGCAGCTCGGCCTCAACCTCATCGACGACATCAGCCGGAACATCTCCCTGAGCGCGCTCGGCAAGCTCTCCCGCAACGGCCGGGTGGACCGGCGCGAGGAGGCCAGGGTCGCCGAGTCCTTCCGGCGCACCATGAACATCAAGGCCCCGACGGTGTTCGCCCGGACCGGCACCCTCAGCGGCGGCAACCAGCAGAAGGTCGTCCTCAGCAAGTGGATCTTCGCCGAGCCGGAGGTCCTCATCCTCGACGAGCCCACCCGGGGCATCGACATCGGCGCCAAGGCGGAGATCTACACCGTCATCGCCGAGCTGGCCGCCCAGGGCAAGGCCGTGCTCGTCATCTCGTCCGAACTCCCCGAACTCCTGGGCCTGTGCGACCGGATCTACACGATGGCCGAAGGCCGGATCACCGGCGAGGTGGCCCGTGCCGACGCCACCCAGGAATCCCTCATGCGGCTCATGACCATGAGCGCCGCATCCAGCAACGAGCAGGTGTGAGGCATGGCCCCGACCGAGATCATCCCGGATTCGTCCCCGAAGGCGCCGCAGGCCGGCCCCGGCCCCTCCCTCGGCGGCGTGCTGGCCCGCGCGCTGCGCGGCAACGTGCGCCAGTACGGCATGCTGGTCGCACTCGCGCTGATCGTGCTGCTGTTCCAGGTCTGGACGGACGGCATCCTGCTCCAGCCGCTCAACATCACCAACCTGATCCAGCAGAACGGCTACATCCTCATCCTGGCGATCGGCATGATGATCGTCATCATCGCCGGGCACATCGACCTCTCGGTCGGTTCGCTGGCCGCCTTCGTCGGTGCCGCGGCCGCGGTGATGATGGTCAAGCACCACGTGTCGTGGCCCGTGGCGGCGCTGGCCGCGCTGGTGGTCGGCGCCGTCGCCGGCGCCTGGCAGGGCTTCTGGATCGCCTACCTCGGTATCCCGTCCTTCATCGTCACCCTGGCGGGCATGCTGCTCTTCCGCGGCGGCACCCAGATCCTGCTGCAGGGCCAGTCGGTCGCACCGTTCCCCAAGGGCTTCCAGAGCATCAGCAGCGGATTCCTCCCCGAAGTCGGACCGCGAACCAACTACCACAACCTCACCCTGCTGCTGGGCCTCGCGGTGCTGGCCGTCGCCATCCTGCAGGAGGTGCGCGGCCGGCGGCAGACCGCCTCGTACGGGCTGGAGGTCCTCCCGGCCGGCCTGTTCCTCGTCAAGCTCGCCGCGATCACGGCGGCCGTGGTGGTCTTCACGCTGCTGCTGGCCAGCTACCACGGCGTGCCGATCGTCCTGCTGATCCTCGGCGCCCTGCTGGTCGGTTTCGGCTACCTGATGCGCAACTCGATCATCGGACGGCACACCTACGCCATCGGCGGCAACGAGGCCGCGGCCAAGCTGTCCGGTGTGAAGAGCAAGCGGGTCGTCTTCCTCGCCTTCACCAACATGGGCGTCCTCGCGGCGCTCGCCGGGCTGGTCTTCGCCGCGCGGCTCAACGCCGGCACGCCGCAGGCCGGCATCAACTTCGAGCTGGAGGCCATCGCCGCCGCCTTCATCGGCGGCGCCTCCGCCAGCGGCGGCGTGGGCACCGTCCTCGGTGCCATCATCGGCGGCCTGGTGCTCGGCGTGCTGAACAACGGCATGTCGCTGGTCGGCGTGGGCACCGACTACCAGCAGGTCATCAAGGGACTGGTGCTGCTCGCAGCCGTCGGATTCGACGTCTACAACAAGCGCAAGGCCGGTTCCTGAGCCTCCTGAGCGCGGGCGGGGAGCCACACACCGTGATTGAGGGCACGGCGTCGTTCCCCGCCCGTTCGTCGTCCCTCCGCCCGCCTCTCCACGCAGACTTCTCCGTGCGAGAACACTTCAGTGGGCCAGGAGCACCAGGACCAGCACGACCAGCGCCGGCACGGTCTGCACGAAGAGAATCTTCCGGGAGGACGTCGCGGCGCCGAACACCCCGGCTACGGCCACGCAGGACGCGAAGAAGACCCGCACCTGGAACCCGACCGGGTCGGAGGCGAACGCGCCCCAGAGGAGTCCCGCAGCCAGGAAGCCGTTGTAGAGGCCCTGGTTGGCTGCCAGCGCCTTGGTCGCGAGCGCGAACTCCTCGGACGTGCCGAAGGAGGCCCGAGCCCGGGGAGTGGTCCACAGGAACACCTCCAGGACCAGGATGTAGACGTGCAGGAGGGCGAGCGCCAATACCGCAATCACGGCAACTGTGGACATACCAGGCATCCTATGTCCCGGTCAGGACCTGACCGGTCGTGAAGTGAACCGCGCGGGCAGGTGAAGCGGCATTCTGTTCAGGCACTCGCCCAATCGTCAAGACCGGGGCCCGACACACGCATCCGCGGAGATTCCTTTCAAGCAGGCGGCAACCTTGCGGCCGGCGGCGGCAACTGACGGATGACCGCGAGGGCGGAAGCCGCCCACGGGTCGTCCGACCGATCCCACCGCCAACCGCCCTCGCGCACCACCCGACCGGGCACGTGCGTCGTGGCGGGGGCCGGAGCAAGGAGCAACTCCCGTGAACGAGACGGATCCCACGGCAGACGGCCGCGGCCGGTCACGGGCCTGTTCCGTTCCACCGACGGCGGCTCGGCCTGGGTCCGGATCAACGACGACCAGCACCAGTTCGGCGGAAGCATCATCAACGTCATCTCCGGCGACCCCGATGTCTACGGGCGGGTGTACCTGGGCGGCTACGGCCGCGGCGTGGTGTACGGCGACCCGTCCTGACCGGCACGGCCCGGGGGCAGGCGGCGGATACGCGTCGCCGCCCCCGGGCCGGCCTCGGAACAACCCGCGCCGGAACGGCAACCTTCCCGTCTCGCGGCGGCAACTGATGGACAACCCGGCCTGCCTTCCGCAGGCCGCCGCTCCAGAAGGACAAGCCGTTGCCAGATCTCGACCGACGCACACACCGCCGGCGCCCGGCGACCCGCCGCGTGCTCGCCGCCGCCGGAGTCCTCGCCGTCATGGGCGCCGCCGTCCCCCTGATCGCCCAGGCCGCCCTGCCCTCGAAAGCCCACACGCTGACGGTGGCCGTTGACGGCAGCGGCCGGTACCGAACCGTGCAGGCGGCGGTGGACGGCGCGCGCCCCGGCGACCGGATCCGGATCTCCAAGGGCACGTACCACGAGGTGGTACGGGTGCCGGCCGGCAAGGACGGGCTGACCATCGCGGGCGCCACCGGCAACCCCGCCGACGTCGTCATCACCTATGGCAACTCCGCCGACACCGCCAAGTCCGGCGGCGGCCGACTCGGCACCGAGGGCAGCGCCACGGCCACCTTCGCCGCCACCGGACTGACCGTGGAGAACCTGACCGTCGAGAACACCTTCGACCGGGCCGCCGCGCAGCCGGGCACCGCGCCCCAGGCCGTCGCCGTGGCGGCCGAGGGCGACCGCCAGGTCTTCCGCCACGACCGCATCATCGGCCACCAGGACACCCTGCTCGCCTGGTCCCCCGACGCCACCGCGCAGACCCGCCAGTACTTCACCGACGACTACGTCGAGGGTGACGTCGACATGATCTTCGGCAACGCCACCGCCGTCCTCGACCATGCCACCATCCAGGCCGACGACGACGGCGCCCCCGCCGACGGCCTCAACGGCTTCCTCACCGCCGCCAACACGGAGACCGCGCACAAGTACGGCCTCCTGATCACCGACAGCACCGTCCGCTCCACCGCGCAGGACGGCACCTACTACCTCGGCCGGCCCTGGCACCCCACCGCCTCCGCCGTCGCCCAGGTCGTCATCCGCGACACGGTGCTCCCGGCCGCGGTCAAGAGCGCCGCCCCGTGGACCGACATGAGCGGCTTCTCCTGGCGCTCGGCCCGCCTCACCTCGTACGGCAACACCGGACCGGGCGCCGCCACCAGCGCCGACAGCCCGCAGCTGCCGGCGGCCCAGGCCGGCGAATACACCGCCACCGCGTACCTCGCAGGCACCGACGGCTGGAACCCGGTCGGGGCCTCGAACAGCACCGGCTCGTCCGTGCCCGCCGGAACAGCGACCGGCGACACCCGCCACGTCACCGAGCCCGCACCGCCCAGCACCGTCTGCGCCACCGTCCCGGCCGCCCGGACCATGCCCAACCGCAGCACCGACCAGGCCGGCGAAACCACCCCACCGGACACGGTCCGCATCCAGCACGCCCTCGACACCTGCACCCAGACCGGACAGCACACCGTCGCCATCCGCCTGCAGGCCACCGACTCCAGCCACAACGCCTTCCTCACCGGACCACTGACCGTCCACCAGGGCGAGGTCCTGCTCCTGGACAGCAACGTGACCCTGTACGGCTCACGCAACCCCGCCGACTACCAGATCAACGGCAAGCCGACCTGCGGCACCCTCGCCTCCTCCGGCGGCGGCTGCAAGCCGCTGATCAGCGTCGCCGGAGCCAACGCCGGCATCGAGGCCGTCCGCGCCGCCGACGGCGGCCAGGGCCGCATCGACGGCCGCGGCGACCAGACCGTCCTCGGCACCACCACCAGCTGGTGGCAGCTCGCCACCGACGCGCAGCAGGCCGGCTCCAACCAGAACAACCCCCGCCTGATCCAGGCCGACAACTCCGACAACTTCACCCTCTACCACGTCGACCTGCTCAACTCCCCCAACTTCCACGTCGTCTACAACGGCGGCAACGGCTTCACCGCGTGGGGCGTCCGGATCAGGACCCCCGCCACCGCCCGCAACACCGACGGCATCGACCCGGCCGGCGCCACCAACGTCACCATCACCGACTCCTCCGTCATGGACGGCGACGACGGCATCGCCATCAAGGCCGGCAACAAGCCCAGCAGCAACATCACCGTGACGAACAACCACTTCTACGGCACCCACGGCATCTCCATCGGCAGCGAGACCAGCAGCGGCGTGACCAACGTCCTCTTCCGCGACAACACCCTCAGCGGCACCGACGCCCTCGGCAACGCCAGCGGCTCCAGCACGGGCATCCGCATCAAGAGCTCCCCCGCCAACGGTGGCAGGGTCACCGGCGTCACCTACCTGAACACCTGCCTCGACGCCGTCCGCGCCCCGCTCGTCCTCGACACCCACTACGCCGCCGGCAGCGGCTCCAACACCCCCTGGTTCACCGGCATCACCGTCGACGGCGTCACCGCAACCCACTCCCCCAGCGGCGCGAAATCCACCCTGGTCGGACTGGACAAGGCCCGCCCGCTCGAACTGGCCCTGGCACACCTCAACCTCGACGTCACCACGGTGACCGCCGCCAACGCCCGCATCACCGTCACCGACACCACCCTCCACCCGTCCGGCCCCGACGTCACCCTGACCACCGCCAACACCCCGGGCACGGCCCCCACCTGCACCTTCCCCGCGTTCCCCGCCCTCTGACCTCAACGCCGACCGGGCCCCGACCGCTCACCCCGGCCTCGTCGGAAGGCCGGGGCAGCCCGCTGGAGGATGACACCTGCCCTGTCGACGCCGGGATCGCCGCAGGCGCCCTCGCGTTCCGGGCGGCTTCGCCCCGACGGGATGAGGGCCGCGCCGATCTCCGGCCCGACAAAAAATTCCTCCCCGATCACGGCAACCTTTGTGTGCATGGCGACAACTGACGGGTAACCGGGGCCGGGACCAAGGCCCACTGCGTCAGAAGGACAAGCCATTGCCAGATCAGAACCGCTCTCATCGCCGCCGTCCGGCAACCCGCCGCGTGCTCGCCGCCGCCGTGGTTCTCGCCGCCGCAGGTGCTGCCGTACCGCTGGTCGCCCAGGCCTCACACACACCGAAGGCCCGCACGCTGGCCGGTGCGGCGGGCGGCAGTGGCCGCTACTTCGGTACGGCGGTGTCCTCGGGCAGGCTCGGGGACTCGACGTACTCCACCATTCTCGACCGGGAGTTCAACATGATCACCCCGGAGAACGAGATGAAGTGGGACACCACCGAACCCTCCCGCGGGTCGTTCAACTTCGCCCCCGCCGATTCGATCGTCGGCCACGCCTCCGCGCACGGCCAGCGCATGCGCGGTCACACCCTGGTCTGGCACTCCCAACTGCCCGGCTGGGTCCGCTCCGTCACCGACGCCAACACCCTGCGCAGTGTGATGGACAACCACATCACCCAGGAGATGGCCCACTACAAGGGCAAGATCTACGCCTGGGACGTGGTCAACGAGGCCTTCGCCGACGGCGGCAGCGGCCAGCACCGCAGCTCCGTGTTCCAGGACGTGCTGGGCAACGGCTTCATCGAAGAGGCCTTCCGCACCGCCCGCAACGCCGATCCGTCGGCGAAGCTCTGCTACAACGACTACAGCATCGAGAACTGGTCCGACGCCAAGACCCAGGGCGTCTACAGCATGGTCAAGGACTTCAAGTCCCGCGGCGTCCCCATCGACTGCGTCGGGTTCCAGAGCCACTTCGGCGCCGGCGGCCCGCCGGCCGGCTTCCAGACCACCCTGTCCAACTTCGCCGCGCTCGGTGTGGACGTCCAGATCACCGAACTCGACATCGCCCAGGCACCGGCGAGCGCGTACGCCAACGCCGTCCAGGACTGCCTCAACGTCGCCCGCTGCACCGGCATCACCGTGTGGGGCATCCGCGACAGCGACTCATGGCGCGGCGGTGAGAATCCGCTGCTGTTCGACGCCGGCGGCAACAAGAAGCCCGCCTACGGCGCGGTGCTCACCGCCCTGGGCGGCAGCAGCGGCACGCCGGGCGGGGGCATCACCTCCGGCACCGTCTACACGCTCTCCGACGTGGCCGCCGGACGTGTGCTCGACGAGCCTGCGGGATGGAACGGCAACGGCACCCCGCTCCAGGTGTGGGACGCCAACGGTAGCGCCGCCAACCAGCAGTGGCGGGCCGACCGCAACAGCGACGGCTCGTACACGCTGACCAACGTCGCCAGCGGCCGGGTCCTGGACGAGCCGGCCAACCGGACAGGCAACGGGACGAGGCTTCAGGTCTGGGACGCCAGCGGCGGCGCCAACCAGCACTGGAAGGCCGACCGGAACAGCGACGGCTCCTACACGCTGACCAACGTCGCCAGCGGCCGCGCTCTCGAACTCCCCGGCGGCCAGAGCGCCAACGGCACCCCCGTGCAGATCTGGGACTCCTGGGGCGCCTCCAACCAGCACTGGAACTTCGGGCCGTCCGCGCCGACGGGCAGCACCTGCGCCCTTCCGTCCACGTACCGCTGGTCCTCGACGGACGCGCTCGCGCAGCCCGCGAACGGCTGGGCCTCGGTGAAGGACTTCACCGACGTCGTGTACAACGGCAAGCACCTCATCTACGCCTCGAACGTGTCGGGATCCTCGTACGGCTCGATGATGTTCAGCCCCTTCACGAACTGGTCGGACATGGCATCCGCCGCCCAGACCGGGATGAGCCAGGCCGCGGTGGCGCCCACGCTGTTCTACTTCGCGCCCAAGAACACCTGGGTGCTGGCCTACCAGTGGGGTCCGTGGCCCTTCGTCTACCGCACGTCGAGCGACCCGACCAACCCCAACGGCTGGTCCGCGCCGCAGCCGCTGTTCACCGGCAGCATCCCCAACTCCGGCACCGGCCCGATCGACCAGACCCTCATCGCCGACGACCAGAACATGTACCTGTTCTTCGCCGGCGACAACGGCAGCATCTACCGAGCGAGCATGCCGATCGGGAACTTCCCGGGCAACTTCGGCTCGTCCTCCACCACGGTCATGAGCGACACGCCGAACAACCTCTTCGAGGCACCGCAGGTCTACAAGGTCAAGGACCAGAACCAGTACCTCATGATCGTCGAAGCGCAGGGTGCGAACGGGCGCTACTTCCGCTCCTTCACGGCCTCCAGCCTCAACGGTCCGTGGACCCCGCAGGCCGCCAGCGAGAACAGCCCCTTCGCGGGCAAGGCCAACAGCGGCGCCACCTGGACCAACGACATCAGCCACGGCGACCTGGTCCGCAACAACCCCGACCAGACCATGACCATCGACCCCTGCAACCTGCAGTTCCTCTACCAGGGCAAGTCCCCCACCGCGACCGGCCCCTACGACCGACTGCCGTGGAAGCCGGGCCTCCTCACCCTGCAGCACTGACCCGCCTGATCAACGGTGACCGCGATCGGGTGCGGCCGGCCGGCGCGTAGACGAAAGGTCTACGGTACGGGCGACTTCACCTGCTGACCGACACTCACTGCCTCAAGGAACCCCAGCCGTGCGTCGGCTGGGGTTCCCCTCCTTCGTGGACTTTCATCGCGGGTACGGACCGAAGCACTACGACGCCACCGCGCATACCGCCTGCCGCTCCACCGGCGGCAGCTCGACCCGGATCCGGATCAACGACGACCAGCACCAGTTCGGCTGTTCCACCGCGCGCCCGGCAGGCGCACCGCCATGGGCGCCGTCGCCGTGGCCCGCGTCGCTCGCGGCCGCGGAGGACCTTGCGGCGGCACGGCCTGCGGGTGCCCGAGGACGTGGCGCCGATCGGCTTCGACGATGGCCCCGTCGCGCCGCGGTGCCGGCCGGGGCTGACCACGGTCCGCCAGCCGGTGGAGGAACTCGGTTCCCGCGCCATGGAGTTGCTGCTGCGGAACCCGGAACGCGGCGAGTCGGTGGTGCTCCCCACCCGGCTGGTCGTCCGGGCGTCGGGCTGAGCGTGCCCCGCGCCCGCTGAAGCCCCCGGCCGAGAACGGGAACCGGTGCCGCGTGGCTGCGGGCTCGTCGACGGGGCGGGTCACGGATCCGCGCCGTCCGCCCCGAGCTCGCGCCGAAAAAATCTCACCGGAACGGCAACCTTTCCGTCCCCGGCGCCCACTGGGCAGTGCGACGCCGAGTCGATCTACCGAATGGACGGGAATGAAAGCTACGAAGCACGCCGCCCCGCAGTCGAACCGCGGGCGTGGGCTGGTCATGGGCATACCGTTGGCACTGGTGGCGGTCGGTGTGCTGGTGTGCCTGGCCTTCGCGCTCCTGCCGGGCGGCAAGGGCGGCGGCGTCGTCGCCGGGGTACCGGCCGCCGCGTCCGTCGCGGCCGCCGAGCCGAGCACCCCGCCGAGCGACCCGCCGGGGGCTACCGTCCCGGCCACCGCCACTCCCCCGGCGACGACGCCGCCGGTCACCGGCTCCGCCCCCTCGCCCTCGGCCACCGGCACCCGCTCGCCGTCGGCCGCTGCCACGCCGCGGCCGTCGGCCACCCCCTCGGCCTCGGCCCCGCCCTCGGCCGACACCAGCAGTGCCCGCACCGCACCGGCCACGGCGTCCCTGGCCGGACGGATCAAGCCCGGGACCGACTACCAGGGCGTCGCAACCTCCTACGACGCCGCCGACGGCAACGGCGCGTGCTCGTTCGGCCCGTCCGGCGACCTCATGATCGCGGCGATGAACCACACCGACTACGAGACGTCCAGCGCGTGCGGGGCGTACGTGCTCGTGCACGCTGCCAACGGGGCGAGCATCACGGTGCGGATCGTCAACGAGTGCCCCCTGCCCTGCGCACCCGGGCAGCTCGACCTGAGCCACGAGGCCTTCACCAAGCTCGCGGACCTCTCGGTGGGCCGCCTCCCGATCACCTGGTCGCTGCTGAGCCCCGCCACGGCACCCGCCACCATGTCGATCCGGTACAAGACCGGATCCAGCCAGTGGTGGTGCGGGATCCAGGTGATCGGTCACCGGAACCCGGTGGCGGCCCTGGAGGTCCGGACCGGCAGCGGCTGGCGGCAGCTGTCCCGCACCGACTACAACTACTTCCTCTCCCCGGACGGCACCGGGTGCGGCGGCACGATCAGGATCACCGACCTCTACGGGGAGCGACTGACCGTCGACGGGATCGCGGTGAAACCGGACGTCGTCCAGCCGACCCAAGTCCAGTTCGCCCGGCATTGACCGCACAGCTCGCCCGTCGGCCGCCCGGGACGCCCCTCCGGGGCGACCCCCGCCGCGCCCAGGAAACGGGCACTGCTACGCTCAGGCCCCTTGTTAACGCTCACATTGCAGGGAGAGGGCGACCGGGGGAAATGCTCCTCGATGACGCGTCCGCGGAGTTCCACGACTTCTTCGAACGCCACTACGCCGAACTCGCCCGTCTCGCCCACCTCCTGACCGGTGAGACGGACGCGGCCGACGACCTCGCCGCGGACGCCCTGATCGCCCTGTGGCAACGCTGGGACCGGCTCCGCGCGGCCGACCACCCGCTCGCCTACGCCCGCGGGGTGGTCGCCAACATGGCACGCGCACGGATCCGCAGCGCGATCCGCGAGCGACGCCGGGTCCTGCTGTTCTGGACCCGCAGCCCGGAGAAGACCGAAGGACCGGACGTCGCAGCCGTGCTGGACGTCCGAACGGCGCTCGCCCGGCTGCCGTTCCGCAAGCGGGCGTGCGTGGTGCTGCGCCACGCCCTCGACCTCTCGGAGAAGGACACCGCCGTGGCGCTCGGCATATCGGTCGGTACGGTGAAGAGCCAGACCTCGAAGGGGATGGCCGAACTGGAACAGCTGCTCGGCGCGCGAGCGGTCGGTGAACTGGCGACCGGAAGGAGGAATCGGTGAACGAGCACATCGCCCGGCAGCTGCGCGAGGCCGCCGAGGGCCACCAGCCCGACCGCGCGCGGATCCTGGCCCGCGTGCAGCGCGGCGCGGCCGGCCCAGCCGTCCGTCACCGCGCGCGGTCCGGCCTGCGCTCGTGGCCCAAGGCCGCGCTCGCCGGCCTCGCCACCGCCGGCATCCTGGCCACCGGCGCCCTCGCCGCAGCCGACATCGCCCGGACCCGACCGCCGTCGGACACCAGCACCACCGCTCCGGTGGCACCCGCTCCGACGGTCACGCCCTCGCCGACGCCGTCGGCCCCGCCGGCCACCACCGCTCAGGCACCGGCACCGGTCACCACCGCCCCGGCCAGTGCCCGCCCGACCCCGTCCGCGAGCACCCGGGCACAGAACGGGCCGCTGTGGTCGGAGGGATCGATCGACTCGCACAGCAACGTCTACTGGGCACAGAGCAACCTGACCCTCAGGACCACCCAACCGCTCACCTCGCTCACCGTCGAACTGCGCATCGCCCAGACCGGCGACGTACGGGACACCGGCAACTGGCGGACCCTCCCGAGCGACGACTTCACCGTCACCGCCCAGGAGTCCGGCGGCGCGCTGGTCTACCGCTGGGTCCTCAAACCCGGCCGTACCGTGCCCGCGGGGCAGCACGAGTTCGCCGGCCAGTACAACCACGCCACCGGCGTACGCAGTTCCGCGAACGACAGCTACCGCGTCGACGCCCAGTCGGCGGGCGGTTCCGCATCCGTCGGGGGAGGCTTCGCCCCGGCACGGTGAGGGCTGCCCCACGGAGGAGACGGCCCGCCTGCGCGGCAACCCTTCGGAGCGCGTGCGGGTCCACGGTCCTCCCGGGCCGGGGCCGAAGGAGCGTCCGGAGGCCGCGGGCCGACCCTCACCGTGCGCAGACACGACCATGGCGCCCGCTCGAACGAGCGGGCGCCATGGACCGGTTCGGAGGCCGACCGGCCGGAATCGCCCCGGACGCACCTCGCAGGCCGTCGGATCAGGCGCGGACCAGCTCCTTCTCGGCGACGACGGCACCCGGGGCCGCCGGGACGGCGGGCTTGCGCATCCCCTTGAGCAGGACCACCACCGCCGTGGTGACCACCGTGCCCGCCGCGACCGCGGTCAGGTACAGGAACGGACTGCCGATCAGCGGGAGCACCCAGATCCCACCGTGAGGGGCACGAAGGGTGGAGCCGAAGGCCATCACCAGGCCGCCGGCGGTCATGCTGCCGACGATGTTCGCCGGGATGACCCGCAGCGGATCGGCCGCGGCGAACGGGATCGCACCTTCGGTGATGAACGACGCGCCGAGCACCCAGGCGGCCTTGCCGTTCTCCCGCTCCTCGGAGGTGAACAGCCCACGCCGGACGACGGTCGCCAAGGCCATGCCCAGCGGCGGGGTCATACCGGCGGCCATCACGGCAGCCATCACCTTGAGGCTGCCGGCGTCCGGGGTCGTACCCGCGGCGGTGAGCGCACCGGCCGCGAAGGTGTACGCGACCTTGTTGAGCGGACCGCCCATGTCGAAGGCCATCATCGCGCCGAGCAGCACGCCGAGGAGGACCGCGTTGGAGCCGGAGAGGCCGTTCAGCCAGTCGGTCAGGCCGCTCATCGCCGAGGCGATGGGCGAGCCGACCACCACGAACATCAGGAAGCCGACCGCCGCCACCGACAGCAGCGGGATCACCACCACCGGCATGATGCCCCGGATCGCCCGCGGCACGTTCCACCGGATCATCCACAGCACCAGGAAGCCCGCGACCAGGCCGGACACGATGCCGCCGAGGAAGCCGGCGCCGACCGCCACCGAGACGGCGCCGCCCGCGATTCCGGCGGCCAGCGCCGCCCGGTCCGCGATCGCCCAGGCGATGTACCCGGAGAGGATCGGGACCAGGAAGCCGAAGGAGGTCTTGCCGGTCTGGAACAGCATCGCCGCCCAGCTGTGCGAGGAGGCCCAGTCGAAGTGGCCCAGCACGGACGGGGCCGAGGCGATCCGGTAGCCGCCGATCGCGAAGGCGAGGGCGATCAGCAGGCCGCCGGCCGCGACGAACGGGATCATGTAACTGACGCCCGTCATCAGGTACTTGCGCAGCCGCTGGGCCCAGTGCTCGCCGGCCGGTGCGCTCGGTGCGGCGACCGGCGCGGCGGCGGCACGGGCATTGCCGCCGGGCTCGGTGACCAGCCTGGCGACCTGGGCGATCAGGTCGTCGGCGCGGTTGACGGCGGCCTTCACGCCCACGTCCACGGTCGGCTTGCCCGCGAACCGGGCGCGGTCCCGCACCTCGACGTCATGGGCGAAGATCACCGCATCGGCAGCCGCGATCACCTCGGGGGCCAGCGGCGTCGTGCCGGCGGACCCCTGGGTCTCGACCTCGATCCGCGCACCCGCCCGGGCGGCGGCCAGTTCGAGCGCCTTGGCGGCCATGTAGGTGTGAGCGATGCCGGTCGGGCACGAGGTCACCGCGACCAGCCGCAACCCGGCGTCGGCGGCGGCAGGCGCAGGCGTCCCCAGGGCGGCCGCCCCCGGAGCAGGCGTCTCCGGAGCGGCGGCGGGCTCCGGCGCAGCGCTCGGCGTCTCCCCGCCGTTGACCAGTGCCGCGACGGCGCCCGGGCTCTCGGCATCGCGCAGGGCGCCGGTGAACGCGGGATCCATCAGCCGACGGGCCAGCGCGGCGAGGATCTGCAGGTGGGTGTCGTCCGCACCGGCGGGTGCCGCGATCATGAAGACCAGGTCCGCGGGCCGCCCGTCCGGGGCGCCGAAGTCCACGCCCCTGGCGCTGCGGCCGAAGGCCAGGCTCGGCCGCGTGACATGGGGTGATCTGCAGTGCGGGATGCCGATCCCGTCCCCCATCCCGGTCGGCGCCTGGGCCTCGCGGGCGGCGATGTCGGCGAGGAAGCCGTCCAGGTCGGTGACCCGGCCCTCGGCCACCAGCCGCTGGGCGAGGGCCCGGAGGGCTTCGCCCTTGTCCTGGGGGGCGAGGTGGAGATCAACGAGTGCCGGTGTGATCAGTCCGCTGGTGTCGCTCATCGTGTCGGTCCTTCAACTGGTGCCTGACAGTGTTCCCTTGCCCCCGGGAAATGGCCGCCCTTCCGTCCCACACGGTCGGGCGTGGTGCCTCAGGACAGAGGCCGTTCTCAACCGCGGAGCGGTCGTTCGAGCGGGATGTCCGCCGTCACGACCACCGCGGCCGGGTCCAGATCGGCCGGGGTCGGCATCACGCTCCCCGGCAGTTGTACGGCGGCGGCGCCGTGCGCCAGGGCCGCCGCGAGTGCCCCGGGGCCGGTGCCACCGGCTCCGAGGAAGCCTGCGAGCGAGGCGTCGCCCGCTCCCACGTCGCTGCGGACGGCGGCAACCGGTGCGCTGCCGTACCATCTGCCCTCCTCGGCGATCAGCAGCATCCCGTCCGCACCGAGGCTGGCGAGGACCTGCTGGGCGCCGCGCTTGCGCAGCTCCCCCGCCGCGTCCACGGCGTCGCCGATGGTGGCGACCGGGCGGCCCACGGCCTCCGCGAGTTCCTCGCGGTTGGGCTTGACCACGTCGGGGCGGGCCGAGAGCGCGGCGAGCAGCGCGGGGCCGGAGGTGTCCAGGGCGATCCGGGCGCCCCCCGAGTGCACCTGCGCGACCAGCTCGGCGTACCACTGCGGCGCCAGTCCGCGCGGCAGGCTGCCGCAGCAGGCCAGCCAGTCGACGTCGTTCCCGATGTGGTCGTTGCGGACCAGCGCCAGCAGCGCGGCCGACTCGGCGGCGCTGAGCTCGGGGCCCACCGCGTTGACCTTCGTGAGGCTGCCGCCGTCCTCGGCGATCGAGACGTTGATCCGGGTGTCGCCCGCGATCGCGACCGCCGCGACGTCGATCCCCTGGCGGCGCAGCAGATCGGAGAGCAGTTGTCCGGAGAGGCCGCCCAGGGGGAGGACGGCAGTGGTGCGGTGGCCGGCGGCGGTGAGCGCGCGTGAGACGTTGACGCCCTTGCCGCCGGGGTCGAGCCGGTCGTGCACGGCTCGGTTGACCTCGCCCAGTGTGAGCGTTCCCAGCTCGTAGGTGCGGTCGAGGCTGGGGTTCGGGGTGATGGTGACGATCATGCGCGGATGACTTCCGGTCCGTGGTTCTCGATCTCTGCGGTCTGCTCGTCGGTCAGTCCGGTGTCCGTGACCAGCACGTCGACCTGGTCCAGCGAGCCGAACCGGGCGAAGTGGCGGACTCCGTACTTGGAGGAGTCGGCGACGAGCACCACCTTGCGGGCGCCGGTGAGCATGGCGCGTTTGACGGCCGCCTCGGCGAGGTCCGGCGTGGACAGCCCGCCGTCCGGGGAGAAGCCGTTGGTGGCGACCACCGCGACGTCCGCGTGGACGTCGGCCAGGTCGCGCAGTGCCCAGGCGTCGACGGCGGCCTGCGTGCGGTGGCGCAGCCGCCCGCCGATCAGGTGGAGAGCGAGCCCCGGGTGGTCGGCCAGCCGGGCGGCGACCGGGAGGGCGTTGGTGACGACGGTGAGGGTGCAGTCGGCGGGCAGCAGGCCGGCCAGCCGGGAGACGGTCGTCCCCGCGTCCAGGATCACGCTGCCCTCGGTGGGCAGCAGGGCCAGGGCCGCCTTGGCGATGCGCTCCTTCTCGGCCGCGGCGGTGGAGTCCCGTTCGGCCAGGCCGGGCTCCAGGTGCAGTGCGCCGGCGGGCAGCGCGCCGCCGTGCACCCGGTGCAGCAGACCGGCCCGGTCCAAGGCGCTCAGGTCGCGCCGGATGGTCTCCTGCGTGACGCCGAAGTCCTCGGCCAGCGTCGGCACGTCCACCCTGCCCTGTTCCTGGGCCAGGCGGAGGATCTGTTGCTGCCGCTCGGGTGCATACATGTGGGATTGAGTCCGTTTCATGTCCGTTTACGCCTGACGAGGCCCGACCATACGCGCTCCGGCCGAAAAAGCAAGAGATCGCGTCGCCTCCGTGTCCACAGGTTCCGGATTGCCCGAATGTGTTGACATCACTCGATATTCGGGCGTAGAACCAATCGAAACAACACGCTAACGGGCGTGAAACCATGGACCGCCCGGTCTCCGCCACTGCCCCCGTACCGCGAAGACCAGGCGCGAACACGGTGGTCCGCGCTTCACCCCCGTGCGCGGGCCACCGTGCCCCCCTCTCCCGCCGACCCGGTTCCCACCCGGGCCGGCGATCATCTCTCCAAGGACTCCCATGCACTCGATCCAGGTCACCGTCGGCTCCCGGAGCGGCCTGCACGCCCGCCCGGCGTCACTGTTCGTCCAGGCCGCCGCCCGACAGCCGGCCAAGGTCACCGTCGGCCGCCCGGGCCAGGCCCCGGTCGACGCCCGCAGCCTGCTCTCCGTCCTCGCCCTGGCGGCCGGCCACGGCGAGACCCTGGAGCTCATCGCCGTCGGCGACGGCGCCCAGGACTCGCTCAAGGAGCTCGCCGACCTGCTCGCCGCCGACCTCGACGCAGCGGCATGAGGGATCCGATCCGCGGGATCGGCGTCGGTACCGGCAGCGCGGCGGGTCCTGTCGCCCGGATGGCGCCCGCACCCTCGCTGCCCGTGCCGGGGGCCGTCGCCGACCCGGCGGCCGAGGCCGCCGCCGTCCGCGCCGCCCTCGGTGCCGTCGTCACCGACCTCGACGAGCGCGCCGCCCGCGCGAGCGGCCCCGGCTCCGAGGTGCTCACGGCCCAGGCCATGATGGCCGCCGACCCGGTCCTCGCGGACCGTGCGGCCGCCCTCGCCGAACAGGGCACCAACGGCGCCCACGCGCTCGCCGACGCCTTCGACGGCTTCCGTGCCGCGCTGGTCGCCGCCGGCGGGTACTTCGCGGAACGCGCCGCCGACCTGGACGACCTGCGCGACCGCGCGGTGGCCCGCCTGCTGGGCCTGCCCGTGCCCGGCCTGCCCGACCCCGGACACCCGTACGTCCTGGTCGCCGACGACCTGGCGCCCGCCGACACCGCCCTGCTCGACCCGGAACGGGTGCTGGCGCTCGTCACCGTCCGCGGCGGGCCGACCAGCCACACGGCCATCCTCGCCAAGGCGCTCGGCGTACCCGCCGTGGTCGGCTGCGCCGACGCCGCGGAACTGGAGGACGGCAGAAGGGTCCTGGTGCACGGCACGGACGGTGTGATCGAGCTCGACCCGAGTCCGGAGGCGGTCGAGCGGGCCGCCGAGCGCGAGCACCGTCGCCGCGAGCTGCTGGCCGGGTTCCGGGGGCCGGGCCGGACGGCGGACGGCCACCCGGTCGCACTGCTGGTCAACCTCGGTGCGCCGCACGAGCTGGCCGGTGCGGCCGCCGCCGACGCCGAGGGCGTGGGCCTGTTCCGCACCGAGTTCCTCTTCCTGGACCGTGCCGAGGCGCCGGGCCTCGCCGAACAGGCCGCCGCCTACAAACAGGTCTTCGCGGCCTTCGCCGGCCGCCGGGTGGTCGTGCGCACGCTCGACGCGGGCGCGGACAAACCGCTGCCCTTCGCCACGGCCGCCGACGAGGAGAACCCGGCGCTGGGCGTCCGCGGCCTGCGGACGGCCGCCCGCGACCCCCAGCTCCTGGAGACCCAGCTCGCCGCGATCGCCGAGGCCGCCGAGGACGGCACCGCGCAGGTCTGGGTGATGGCCCCGATGGTGTCGGTCCCGCGTGAGGCCGCCGAGTTCGCCGCCCGGGTCCGCGCGCACGGCCTGCCGCTGGCCGGCGCAATGATCGAGGTCCCGGCGGCCGCCCTGCGGACCGACCGGCTGGCCGAGGTCTGCGACTTCTTCAGCATCGGCACCAACGACCTGGCCCAGTACACCTTCGCGGCCGACCGGACGCTCGGCAGCCTCGCCGAGTTGCTCGACCCCTGGCAGCCCGCGCTGCTCGCGCTGGTCGCCACCGCCGCCCGATCGGCGGCCGAGCGCGGCCGTCCGATCGGCGTCTGCGGCGAGGCCGCCGCCGACCCGGCCCTCGCCCTGGTCCTGGTCGGCCTCGGGATCACCAGCCTGTCCGCCGCGCCCGCCGCGCTCCCCGAGGTGCGGGCGGTGCTGGCCGCCCACACCCTCGCCGAGTGCCGCGAACTCGCGGAGCTGGCCCTGCTCGCCGACGACGCCGCGACCGCGCGCGGCAAGGTCCGATCGAGCATGCGGGAACGCTGATCCCGCTCCCCGGCGCCGGGCCCGCTCCGGCCCGGCGCCGGGGAGCGGAGTGGACCTCCGCGGAGGCAGCCGGAGATTCCGTGCCGGCAGCGCGGGAATTGCGCACAGCCGGAATACCGGATTCCGATCAGAACCGGACGAGGAATTCATCAGGGCTGCCGCCGAATATCGCACGGCCGCGCCCCGATCCCGGCCACGCGACCCTTCAACAGCCGGTCCGGCCGGCACTTGAGCCACCGCCCGGTGGGTCGCATCGCAGAAAATTCACCGGTTGGCCGCATTTAGGAGCAAGGCGGATCAAATCCTCACCATCCGGCGCCACTGATTCACGCAGTGTTCACCGACCTCGCGGAACCAGTCCCCTTTCACGATCGTCATTTCCGATAGGAGTTCCAAGAAACAGCCAAAGGTGAGGAAGGATTCGGCAATGTCCTCGGTCGGGAGAGTGGTCGGCGCCGTCGCCGTGGCCCTCCTGGCCGTGTTGGGCGTGCTGGTGCTGTCCCAGTCCGCGCCCGCGCTCCTCCGGGAGGACGGCTGCCCACGGGCCGTCGCACAGGCCAAGCTCGCCGAGGACTCGCCGGCTCCCAAGAACACGTCCGGCCTCTGCTGGACCCGGCCCCGGTGCGTCGAAGTCCCGGAGCGCCGACCCGAGTTGACGGCGGCCCTCTCCGATGAAGCGCCCTCCCCCGGCCCCGCGTCGCCGGTCTGCGTGCCCGACGCGCCGTACTGGGCGCGCAGACAGCCCAGAGCGGCGGTCCTCCAGGTGTTCCGCTGCTGATCGGCGCCGACCGCGCCCGCAGGCTCACCGATGGCACGGACACGCACACGTCCACGCCACCACACGTCACGGCAGTTCACGATGGGACGGCCCTGCCATCACCGTCGCGCTGCGAGCTGCCTCCGTACCGAGCGGGCACGGTCCCGAAGTCTCCATCCCCACAAGACTTCCGAAGGGCCCGAGGCACCGACATGCAAGCATTCATCGACCACGCCCGCACCTTCCACCGCCGCGCCGCGCAGACCGCCGACGACTTCGAGCGGCTCGCGGCCGGCCAGAACCCGCAGGCCCTGTTCATCACGTGCTCCGACTCCCGCATCATCCCCTCCGCCGTCACCGGTGCCCGTCCCGGCGACCTCTTCGAGATGCGGACCGCCGGCAACATCGTCCCGCCGTACCGGCCGCGCGTGCCGTCGGCCGAGGCCGCGACCATCGAGTACGCGGTCGAGGTCCTGGGCGTCGCGGACATCGTGGTGTGCGGCCACTCCCACTGCGGCGCCGTGGGCGCCGTGGTGCGCGGCGACGACCTCACCGGTGTGCCCGCGGTGCGGGACTGGCTCGCCGAGGGCGCCGAACTGACACCCGGCCAGGAGCCGGGCCAGGACCTCGCCGGGCCCGTGCAGCGCCACGTCCTGGACCAGTTGGCGAAGCTGCGCACCCATCCGAGCGTCGCGCGCCGCGTCGACGCGGGCCTCCTCGGACTGCACGGCTGGTTCTACGAGGTGCACACCGGCGCGGTCCGCACCCACCGCCCCGGCACCGACGTCTTCCTGCCGCTGTGACGACGCGGCCCACCACTGCCGAACCTCCACGGATGAGGGCTCCCATGCGCTTTCCCACTCTCAAGTACGACGTCACGGCTTCGCTCGTCGTGTTCCTCGTCGCCCTGCCGCTGTGCGTGGGCGTCGCCGTCGCCTCCGGCGTGCCCGCCGAACTCGGCCTGATCTCCGGCATCGTCGGCGGCCTGGTCACCGGCGTGCTACCCGGCAGCAGTCTCCAGGTCAGCGGCCCGGCGGCCGGGTTGACCGTGCTGGTCGCCGAGACGGTGCAGCGGTTCGGACTGCCCGCGCTCGGCGTCGTCGTCGCCGCCACCGGCCTGCTCCAGCTGCTGCTCGGCGCGTTGCGCTGGGGCCGGTGGTTCCGCGCGATCTCCGTCGCCGTGGTCGAGGGCATGCTGGCCGGCATCGGCCTGGTCATCATCGCCGGCCAGCTCTACGCGATGGCCGACAGGCCGGCACCCGCGGGCGGGATCGACAAGCTCCTCGGCCTGCCCGGCCTCCTGTCCCAGCTCGTCTCGTCACCCGCCGCCCGCCACTCCTTCGCGATCGGCGCGGGCACCATCGCCGTGATCGTGCTGTGGCAACGGCTGCCGGCCAAGGCGCGGGTCGTCCCGGGCGCGCTGGTGGCCGTCCTCCTCGCCACCGGCGCCGCCCGGCTCCTCAACGGCCCGGTGAAGAAGGTCGAGGTCAAGGGCATCCTGGACGCCATCCAGCCACCCGGCGCCGGCATGCTCGACCAGTTCGCCCCCGCCCTGATCATCACGGTCGTGGCCTTCACCCTCGTCGCCTCGGCCGAGAGCCTCTTCAGCGCGGCAGCCGTCGACCGGATCCACGACGGGCCGCGCACCGACTACGACAAGGAGCTCATGGCCCAGGGGGCGGGCAACGCGCTCTGCGGTGCCCTCGGCGCCCTGCCGATGACCGCGGTCATCGTCCGCAGCGCGACCAACGTCCAGGCCGGCGCCCGGACCAAGGCGTCCCGCGTGCTCCACGGCGTGTGGCTGCTGCTCTTCGCCGCACTGCTCCCGGCGGCCCTCGCCGTCATCCCCGTCGCGGCCCTCGCCGGTGTGCTCGTCCACGCCGGGTTCAAGCTGCTGCCGTTCGAGCAGCTCGGGCCGCTGTGGCGCGAGCACCGGTCGGAGGCGCTCGTCCTCGCCGCCACCGCCGTCGCCATCGTCACGGTCAACATGTTCGAGGGCGTGCTGATCGGCCTGGGCCTGTCGATCCTCAAGAGCGCCTGGGAGACGTCCCGCCTGCACGTGGGGACGGAAGAGCGGACCGACGGCGTCGTCCACGTCCGCCTGACGGGCAGCGCCACCTTCCTCCGGCTGCCCAAGCTCCTGGACGCCCTGGAAGCACTTCCCGCCGACCGCGTCGTCGAGCTGGACCTGACCGGACTCCGGCACCTCGACCACGCCTGCCAGAGCGCACTGACCACCTGGGCCGAGCGTCACGACGCCCACGCCCCCGAGGCCGTGCGGCTGATCCCCGCGCTGGCCGGTCCGGCGTGACACCCGGGTGAGAACGATGCGCCGCCGCACCGGAACCCCGGTGCGGCGGCGCGTCGTTCGGCCACCTACCGCAGCTGCCGTCAGGCCACGGGCGCGCCGCTGCCCGCGATCACCTCGGGCCGCAGCAGCGCGCTGAGCCTCTCGGCCGGGAGCAGTCCCTTCTCCAGGACGAGCTCGGCCACGCCCCGGCCGCTGGCGAGGGCTTCCTTGGCGATGTCGGTCGCCGCCGTATACCCGATGTGCGGGTTGAGAGCGGTCACCAGGCCGATGGAGTTCTCGACGGTCGCGCGCAGCACTTCGGTGTTGGCGGTGATGCCGACGACGCAGCGCTCGGCGAGGGTGAGGCAGGCCGCCCGCAGGTGGGTGATCGACTCGGACAGCGAGTGCAGGATGATCGGCTCGAAGGCGTTGAGCTGGAGCTGCCCGGCCTCGGCGGCCATGGTGATGGCGACGTCGTTGCCGATCACCTCGAAGGCGACCTGGTTGACGACCTCGGGGATGACCGGGTTGACCTTGCCGGGCATGATGCTCGAACCGGCCTGCACCGGCGGCAGGTTGATCTCGCCCAGGCCCGCGCGCGGCCCGGAGGACAGCAGTCGCAGGTCGTTGCAGGTCTTGGAGAGCTTGACGGCGATGCGCTTGAGCACGCCGGACATCTGGACGAACGCGCCGCAGTCCTGCGTGGCCTCGACCAGGTTGGCCGCGGTGACGAGGGGCAGCCCGGTGAGGTCGGCGAGGTGGCGGCGGGCGGACTCGGCGTATCCGGCGGGGGCGTTGAGTCCGGTGCCGATCGCGGTCGCGCCGAGGTTGATCTCGTGGATCAGCTCGACGGCCTCCGCGAGCCGGCTGCGATCCTCGTCGAGCATGACGGCGAACGTCGAGAACTCCTGCCCGAGCGTCATCGGCACGGCGTCCTGCAGCTGGGTGCGGCCCATCTTCAGCACGTCGCGGAACTCGACGGACTTGCGGGCGAAGGCGTCCTGGAGGACGGCCATCGCGTCGAGCAGGCCGCGCACGGCGAAGACGGTCGCGATCCGGACGGCGGTCGGGTAGACGTCGTTGGTGGACTGACCGAGGTTGACGTCCTCGTTGGGGTGCAGGTGGCGGTACTCGCCCTTGGCGTGGCCGAGCAGCTCCAGCGCCCGGTTGGCGACGACCTCGTTGGCGTTCATGTTGGTCGAGGTGCCGGCGCCGCCCTGGATGACGTCGACGACGAACTGGTCGTGCAGCTTGCCGCCCCGGATCTCGCGGCAGGCCGCGACGATCGCGGCGGCCTTCGCGGGCTCCAGCAGACCGAGTTCCTCGTTGGCGAGGGCGGCCGCCTCCTTGACGGCGGCGAGGGCGTCGATCAGGTGCGGGTAGGCGGAGATGGGCGTGCCGGTGATGGGGAAGTTCTCGGTGGCGCGCAGCGTGTGGACGCCCCAGTAGGCGTCGGCGGGGACGTCGCGGTCTCCGAGCAGGTCGTGCTCGCTCCGGGTGGCGGCGGTCATGGGTGGGCGGGTCCTCTTCTTTCGTGGAACGGTGGGTCGGGTCACGCGGGGGCGAGCAGGGCCGACGGGTCCAGCGCTGCCACCGGCCGGACGCCCCCGACCGGTCGGCCGCCGCCGGTCGCCGGCTCCCCCGCGAACCCGGTGAGCAGCCGTGGGTCGACTCCCGCCAGGGCCAGCGCGGCCGCCGCCACCGGGACGCGCGCCCGGTTCGCGCCGTCCGCGATCTTCACGGCGACGGCGCGGCCGTCCGGCAGCGCGGCGACCTGGACGCCCTCGAAACCGTCCTTGGCGAGCAGCCCGGGCACCGCGTGCATCAGCGCGGCCACGTCCCGTCCGGCGCCGGAGGCCATCTCCGGGTGCCCCCGCAGCGCGCCCGCCACCCGGGACTCGGGCGTCCCGCGCGCGCCGGTGGCGATGCGGGCGGCGGCGCGGGCGAGGCCGTGCAGGGAGACCGCGAACAGCGGGGTGCCGCAGCCGTCCACGGTGACGTGCGCGATGCGCTGACCGGTGAACTCCTCGACGGTCGCGGCGATCACCCGTTGGAGCGGGTGATCGGGATCGTCGTAGTCCTCCGGCGGCCAGCCGTTGAGCTTGCAGAGGTAGAGCATCGCGGCGTGCTTGCCCGAGCAGTTCTGGGCGAGCCGGGAGGGCGGGCGGCCCTCCCGGACCCAGGTGTCGCGGACGGCCGGGTCGTACGGCAGGTCCGGCACGTTGCGCAGGTCGTCCTCGGAGAGGCCGGCGAGCTGCAGGATCCGCCGGGCTCCGGCGAGGTGGCGCTCCTCGCCGGAGTGGCTGCCCATGGCGAGGGAGAGCAGTTCACCGTCGAGCGGCAGCCCCGCCCGGACCATGGCGACGGCCTGGACCGGCTTGAGGGCCGAGCGCGGGTAGCAGGCGGCCTCGATGTCGCCGAGCTGGAACCGGACCTCGCCGTCGCCGCCGAGGACGACGACGGAGCCGTGGTGGGTGCCCTCGACCACTCCGCCCCGGGTGAGGTGGGCGACGGGCGCGTGGCGGGGCTCGCGGATCGCGGGCGCGTCCGCGAGGGGACTGCTGAACATGACTGCCTCGATCGGTGGTGGTTGTGCTGCTGACCGGTGGCGGCCCGCGGCGAGGGCGTGGTGGGTCCGTCAGGTTCCGGGCCGTCCGCCGGGTTCAGCCGTCGGTCCCGGCGGCGGCGCGCGCGATCCGTCCACGGATCGCGTACCAGCCCGCGACCAGTGCGCCGACGATCAGCGGCAGGCACAGCACGGTGGTGCGCCCGGCACCGCCGGCGGCGTACATGAGGACCAGGACGGAGACGAGGAAGGCCAGTGTCACGAGTTCGGTCCAGGGCGAGCCGGGCAGGCGGTAGCCGGGCCGGGTCAGCTCGCCGGCCGTGGTCTTCCGCCAGAAGAGGTAGTGGCAGACCATGATCATGCCCCAGGTGGCGAGGATGCCGATCGCCGCGAAGTTCAGCACGATCTCGAACGCGTCGGCGGGGACCACGAAGTTGAGGCCGACACCGAGGACGCACATGCCACTGGTCAGCAGGATGCCGCCGTACGGCACCTGGGTACGACTCATCCGTGCGGTGAAACGCGGGGCCGATCCGTTGACGGCCATGGAGCGCAGGATGCGGCCGGTGGAGTAGAGGCCGGAGTTGAGCGAGGACATGGCCGCGGTGAGGACCACAAGGTTCATCACGCCGCCGGCCGCCGGGACGCCGATGTGGGAGAGCACGGTCACGAACGGGCTCTGGCCGGAGCTGTACCTGTTCCAGGGCAGCAGCATCGACAGGAGGAGGAC